>CAYUNZ010000008.1:0-16690 GCA_964446205.1 uncultured Desulfohalobiaceae bacterium
AATTTCCGGATGGGAACTAGGTAATAATAGTCAATCGCCTGCAATTTGATTGCAGGCGATTGGATTATGGAGAAGGAGATTATGAATGGCTGGATAGGACGATGCCTTAGAGTTGACCTAAGCCGGGGAGAGCACAGTTTTGAGGAACTAGCTCAGGAAGACCTGACTGATTATATTGGCGGACGGGGGCTTGGAGTAGCCACCTTGTCCAGAGAGATCAGCCCCGAAACCGACCCTTTGTCTTCGGAAAACAAGCTCATTATTACCAGTGGACCTCTTGTTGGCACAGGAGCTGTTACAGGTGCCTCTTGCAATGTGATTCCCAAGAGTGCTCTGTCCAATCTTATTTCTTTTGCCAAGATCAGCGGCCATGTTGGGGCAGAGCTCAAATTTGCCGGATTGGATATGATCATTACTGAATAAGAACTGGCTTTGGTCCAGAAAATATAACCAGGCTTAGACGTTTTGCCATTGGTCTTCTTAAATCCAAAGGGGTAATGAGCGTAACACAGAAACTGAGAAAGTTGAATAAAAACATCCGGACAGTCCTAGATTGCCTAAAAATGACAAAAAACTCAAAAGCAACAGCCTAGATCTCAGGCAGTTATAGATGAGAACAAATTTGCCGTGTCAAATAAAGATTTTGAGGTTGACAATTAGTTTAGCTAATAATAACTCTTCTTTTGTTAGTTGTCGCTAATACAAGAAAGTAATGGATAAAGGGAGTTATAATATGAGTAAAAAAAAATCAAAGATTCATGCCTTAGAGTTTGATTGTCAATCTCCATTACGATTTTTTGAGCATTGTTCTTCATGCCCAAGGTTTGATAATGGTCAATGTCCTGATCTGCAGTTAGGGGTTCAACTACTGCGGCGAAAAATGACAGTATCCTATAATGAAGATACCCCAGAAGGGTCTATACATGCCAATAAATTTACATGTAATGCACCTCTGAAATATTTTGAGAAGACAAGGCAGAAGTGCCCTCATATGGGACGATGCCGTGAAGAAGGACTTTTATTGGCCTTGCTGACTGGTAAGAAAGAGTTGACTTATGGCCAGCAAGATGTATTGCCATTAATATCTAAAAAGCCAGCAATGAAAAAATCTCAAGTTAAAGAAAAGAAGGCCCAAACCGCTTAGTAAAATTTATTTCTTTTTAATTTAAAGCGCCTGAAAGATCCTATTTTCAGGCGCTTTTATTGTTATGATTATATCTAAACATAAATTTATAAAGGCCTTTAATTGCCTATATCTTCTGACGCCATTGTTTTTATTTTGTTTAATTGGATATGGTTGTAACTCGGATCATGTAAATAGTGACAGAAATATCACAGAGCCAAGCCTGTCCAAAATGGTCGGTCAAATGATCATGCTTGGTTTCAGAGGGCTTGAGATCTCAGAAGATTCCCCCATAGTCGAGGCTATAGAAGAGGTTAAAGTTGGCGGGGTAGTACTCTATGATCAAGACGTTATTTTGAAAGAAGATACTAGGAATGTTGATAGTCCAGATCAACTCCGCTGTCTTGTTCAGGAGCTGCAAGCCAGGTCTGAGACCCCTCTTTTGGTTGCCATTGATCAGGAAGGAGGGCAGATCAGCAGGTTGAAAACAAAATATGGCTTTCCCCCAACCATGTCTGCGGCAAAATTAGGTAAGATTGATCAGACAGATAGAACTGAAGTTGCGGCCCGTCGAATAGGCCAGACCCTTAACCGGGTCAAGGTCAATCTTGATCTCGCCCCTGTAGTTGATGTTAATGTCAATCCCCAGAATCCAGCAATAGGAAGGTTGGATCGTAGTTTCTCTAAAGACCCTGAAGAAGTAATTGAACATGCTACTGCCTTTATTCGTGGTCTTCATGCTGAAGGAATACTTTCTTGTATAAAACACTTCCCTGGACATGGCAGTGCCTGGAATGATTCGCATTTTGGTCTGACGGATATAACCCAGACTTGGACAAAACAAGAACTACGCCCTTTTCAAGCCATTATAGAAAAGGGATTGTGTGATGCTGTTATGACTGGACATCTCTTTAATGCCAAGATTGACTCCGAATATCCGGCAACTTTATCTGTTAAAGCACTCAAGGGTTTACTCAGGGATAAGCTTGGGTTTAAAGGAGTCATTATTTCCGATGACATGCAAATGGCGGCAATAAAAGAATTTTATGGTCTTCGCGAGGCTGTGTACAGATTCATCAAGGCAGGTGGGGATATCCTCTTGTTTGCCAATAATCTTCAATATGATCCAAAGATAGCAATCAAAATCCATGGCTTGATTCTGGACATGGTCAGTCAAGGCAGGATCGAAGCGTCAAGGATTAGAGACTCCTATTGCCGGATTATGAACCTTAAGAGACGATTGGTCCAAGATCCTGTCGAGATCAAGTGATCAAGACCTACTATCTGGTTGTGAAGAGTTATAGGCCAAAAATCTCGATATTCAGGAGATTAAGGAATGCAAAAGCTTTTTGTTATCTTTTTCTGTTTGTTGTTCAGCATCGGTTGTGCTCAGGTCGCCGACCAAAAAAAGAACAGCCGACTTTATCAGGTCTCAACCCTCCAGGCATTGATCCAGGGCGTCTATGATGGACCGACAACCATAAAGGACCTCAAACAGCACGGAGACATGGGCATAGGGACTTTCAATCGACTTGACGGAGAGATGGTCGCCTTTGACAATGATTTTTATCAGGTCAAGGCCAATGGATCGGTAGTTAGAGTCAGAGAAGAAATGAAAACACCTTTTGCCTCGGTGACCTTTTTTGGCCCGGCGGACAAAGAGGAAATTGTAGATGTCAACAACTTGGACAAATTACATGATCATATTTCTGAGATGATACCTTCAGGCAATTATTTCTACGCAATTCGGGTCCGCGGCCTTTTTGATGAGATCAAGCTAAGGAGCGTACCCGCCCAAAAAAAGCCTTACCGTCCATTGACCGAAGTGGTCAAGGAGCAGAAGATATTCAATTATCGAAAGATCCAGGGAATCATTGTTGGTTTTTTCTCACCCATGTTCGTCAAAGACCTTCGCGTCGCCGGTTACCACCTTCATTTTTTGAGTAAAGATCGTACCAAGGGCGGCCATGTCCTGAACTGTCGAATAAAAAAGGCTGTGGTCGAACTCCAACGCCTGAACAAGTTTCTTCTTTGTTTGCCGAAGCATGAAGGATTTTCTGGCTTGGAACTGAAGGAGACCTTACAGAACCAGATTGATTCTGTGGAAAAAGAAAAAATTAGTCGGCCTAAAGAGTGAATTATGTGAGGTTCATCCGGTTTTTGTCCAATTTCAGTTATTCAGAGACCTCTTTTTTTCGTCATTCCGGTGAAGGAAAGATCCAGTCAGACAATGCCATCATTTAAGACCTTCCAAGTCAGGTTATTACTTTCAATCCCCCTCTCCACTGAAAGGTTACGAATTTCGATCTTCTTTGTTTATGAGATAACAACAAAGTCACCAGCCTTTGGCCTCTCCCAGATTATATTGGCTTCTTGCAATGTTTTGGTGTAAGGGATATATAAGAAATAAGATAGGATTTTTATAGAGACTAAAGTCTTGGTTTTAAATCTTGACCTCTTTTATACTCTAATATTCAGGTATTATTGGGAGGGCCCCCTTATGGGCATGATGAAAAAACTGATGAAGTCGAGAAGGCATTATTCTCGAGACAGGCAATATGACTTTGAAGAGATTGTTCTCGCGAACGACAAATACGGAGACTTTTGTTTCAGGGGAAGACGAATTGGGGGACAGGTGGTTACTTCTGAATCAGGGGTCTTGGACCTGTCTGTCTTTCAAACCCATAAGGATGAAATCGTATTGGAGTTGCAGTACAGGGCGTCTGACCATTGTATTCGTCGAGTCTCTAAATTTTCTACCGGCCAAGAGGCCTTCGAACATATGACCAGATTGATCACTCTTTTTAAAGGTGGAAATATGCAAATGCTTTGGGAATATCTGTAGTATAGAACATAACTCTGTTGACTTGCTTCTGGTTTCTGGACCCTTGACCCCTTGTTGAAGATGACGTAATCAGTCCTGTGCGTCCACATAGGCGGGTAGATAACGATTTGATTATCGATCGGAACTCAGGGCGACTTCTATACTAAAGGGGATACCATGTCAGAAGATCAGGAACAAACCAGAATTTTGGTCTGTCAACAAAACGGGAGTGGGACAAGGAAAATCCAAGGGATTCAGGAGCATGGTGGTGATAAATTTGAGATCAAAACCTTCTCTATTGACGAGCCTCTGCCTGAAGTAATAGACGAAACTGGAGATTATCTGCCGGAGGGCCTCGATAATGTGGATATTGTCTTGGATTATCTAAAGCATCCTGATTTGACGCAGGATCTGGTCGAGATTTGTCAGGAGAAACAGATACCAATTGTGTCCTCGGGTAAGAGTGTAACCAATAAGTGGGCTATTACCCCGCCAATTTGTTGTGCCTTGCCGGAAAGGGCCGGTTGTGGGGAGTATGGGAAAAGGTTTGGTTATCCAAGATATGAAGTGGAGCTAAACGGCGATAAAATCACCAGGATCAATGTTATTCGTGGTGCCCCTTGCGGGGCGACCTGGAAGACTTTTCAGAGTCTTGAGGGTATGAGCGCCTCAGAAGCCATAATCAGACTTGGTCTGGAGACACAATTTTATTGTTCCGCCAATCCTGCCGGGTGGGATCCAATAACCGAGAAGAGCCCGGTCCATTTAGCCGGAGAAGTCCATAGCGCCGCCTTGAAATTGGCAGTCAAGAAGGCATTGCAAGGCAAATAATAACTGTAGGTCTATTAGGTCTATATTGACAAGGACATTGTCAGAAAAAGGACCGCTTCAGTCAATTCGATCATAGCTCCCAGGATATCGCCGGTAAGACAGCCGAGCCTCTTTTTGATAAAGATTAGAGACAAGGCGACAATGATTACAAAAAAGAGGTTCAGTAACAGACCTTTCCAGCCGAGAAAAACAGAAGGAATGATCAGAATAAGAAAGGGCCACCAGAAGCTTGTCAGGGAGATAGGCTGCTGAAAGAAAGGTTCCCCAAGGCCTCCTTCCGGCCGTCCGTACGGAAGACTGGCAAATCCAATCAGGCTTGTTGCTCTGGCATAGCCAGGGATCAGAAAGATTAGAAGTGACCGCTGGGCCTCTATGCTTGATAAGCCACACCATTTGATTCCAAGGACAACAACCAGGGAGACAACCCCCATAACACCAACACGGCTGTCTTTCATGATATCCAGGATTTTATCCTTGGTTCTGTGACTGAATATCCCGTCAGCTGTGTCAGATAATCCGTCCAAATGGAGGGCACCGGTCAGTAATATCAAGAGGGTCAAATCCAGAAAACCGGCAATTGGCACTGGCCATAACCATCTGAACAGTATGTCGAAAATGGCTGTTAAGGCCCCGATCAGGAGACCTACTAACGGGAAGTACCTGATCATCTGGTGGGCCTCAAATTGGTGGGACTTACCTATGGGAAGACTTGTCAGGAATTGCAGAGCGGCTTGAAAATGTTTCATTGCTGTCTTCTCTTGGCCACTTGTTGTTGGAAAAAATTTTGACGTCTCAAAGAGACTTGATACGTTTTTGGTCCAGCTATAGTATTATCCTTTGGAAAAGACAAGATATGTATTTTCTGCAATGAATCTAGCTATTGTAACTGCATCTTCAAGGGAGAACCATGCTAGGTAAGTTCCTCGGAGTAATGACTCTTACGGTATTGGCAATTATTTGTCTTGAATTGTCCTTGATCCCTCAAGCCAGAGCAAAAGGGGCTTTCCCCTACCGATTTAACAGTTCAGGCCAGTCAGATGGTTATGGTTTGAATACCGTGGTTGGATTTCCCGTAAAGTATCGAATCAAGGGGGATGAAAGCCTTTTGGAAGTGGCGAAATCTCATGACCTTGGCTACTATGAGCTCCATGATCTCTATCCCGATGTTGATCCCTGGATACCTCCTGAGGGGATGGAGATTTTACTCCCAACGCAATGGATACTCCCGGTAGTCAAAAGAAGTACCATTGTCATCAATATCCCCGAATATAGACTCTATTACTTTATGCCATCTATCAAGATGGTCAAAACCTATCCGGTTGGGCTGGGGAAAAAAAGTTGGCCCACCCCGGTCGGGACTTTTCAAATTGGGGAAAAGAGAAAGGATCCGACTTGGTATATACCAAAGTCCCTTCAAAAAAAACATGGACAAAAGACAGTACCTCCCGGTCCTGACAACCCTCTGGGCAAGTACTGGCTTGGCTTGGGGGCTTCAGGTTGTGGGCTCCATGGGAGCAATATCATCTGGTCTATTGGGCGTCCAGTTACCCATGGCTGTATTCGTTTGTATCCAAAGGACATAAAAGAGCTTTACAATTTAATTGACATTGGGACCTCAGTAGAGATTATTTATGAGCCGGTCAAGATCGGCTTTTGTAACGGCAATATTTTTTTGGAGGTCCATAAAGATATTTATCAGAGAATCGAGGATCTCTTTGATTATACCTATCAAAAGCTCAAAGACAAGGATCTATTCGGTCAGGTGAATATGGAACTTGTATCCAATGCCTTGAGCAGGCAGGATGGTTTGCCGGTTATCATTTCACGAGATCTCCAGGAAAAGATTTTTTCCGCCAATCGTGAGTCATCACAGGATAGCCAGTCCAGATGACTTTTTATTTAAAATTTATATAGTTGGCTCGGATAATTGAAATAACTGGACAGTTAAAAGTTATCGGTTAACTGTTAATAGTGAAAAGATAAAATATAATTAATTCAAAACGTTATATAGTAGATCTAATTAGCTCTGTTAAACAATAAAAATGACAATAACTACAGAATGTTGTAAGGATAATTTTGACTCTTAAGGAAATAATAAAAGGAGTAGAAAGAAATGGACGGGTTGTTCTATGAAGGGATGCATTACGAAGGGGATTGTATCAGACCACCCAGTGAAGCAAACAGTATTCTTCTACAGGTAACCCTAGGGTGTTCTCACAATAAGTGTACCTTTTGTGATTCTTACAAAAAGAAGAGATTTCAGATCAAAGATGACAAGGTCATTTTGAACGATATCCTCTTTGCTTCCAAGGCCATGAAATTTCAAGATCGGGTTTTTTTAATGGACGGGGATGCCTTGATTATACCTCAGAAAAAGCTTCGATGGATTTTGACTGAGATAAGTACCCATCTGCCATGGGTTAAACGTGTCGGGGCTTATGCCAACGCCAAGAGCATTGAAAAGAAATCAATTTCTGAGCTAAATGAACTGTATGGGCTAGGGCTTAGGATCTTGTATCTTGGAGTGGAGTCCGGGGATGATCAGATTTTGAGCCAGATATGCAAAGGAACAAATTCTGAACACCTTATTGCTATGGGCAAGAAGGTCAGACAAGCCGACATAACACTGTCGGTTACTGTTCTATTGGGTATAGCCGGAAGCGAAAATTCCCTTGTCCATGCTCGGGCGACTGGTGAGCTTTTGTCCGCAATGGACCCTGATTATGTAGGTGCTTTGACTGTTCTATTAAGACCTGGAACTCCTCTTTATAGGCAATATCAGAATAAAGAATTTGAGCTTCCGGATCAAATCGGACTCCTCAAGGAGTTAAGGGAAATGCTGTCTTCAACTAACTTGAGTCAAGGTCTTTTTATATCCAATCATGCTTCTAACTATTTGACTGTTAAGGCACAGTTCCCTGATGGAAAAGACCAAGAATTGGCCAAGATTGATCAGGCCTTACAAGGGAATGTTGATTTAAAACCGGAATGGCTGAGAGCCTTATAGGAGTCAAAGGCAAAAGATTGTTTTTTCCAGGAACCATATACAGAATTGCTTAATCTTCAAAAAAAGTTTTGACAGATTAAATGAATTAAGGTATTGACTACCCAATTTGCTAAAAAATTCACAAACTCGCTTAAGGGAGGCTGTATATTATGATACAATTAGATATATCTTTGATTATTCAACTTGTGAATTTCCTCATTTTATTAGCTATATTGAATTTAATATTTTATCGTCCTATACGGAGTATTGTTAAAAAACGAGCTGAGAGGCTGACCTCCGATATGTCGGAAATGGAACAATTCAATGAAAAGGCAGAGAATAAATTACAAGAATATGAACGTACTTTGAGTGAGGCCCGGCGGGAAGGGGTTGAAATCAGAAATAGCTACAAAGAAGAAGGCAAAAAGGAAGAAAAAACAAAGCTGGCTGATGCCAATCAAGAGGTTTCGCAATATTTAGATTCAGCCAGACAGGACATCAGGGAACAAGAAAAGACAGCCAGAGAGTCTCTAGACCAGCAGGTTGATCAATTTGCCAAGCTGGTAACAGATAGGATTTTGGTTTAGGTTTAACACTCTCTATCAAGGAGGTCTGGTTTTGAAAAAGGGTAAGATTGCAGTATCAATTGCCATGATAGGCCTTTTTCTGGCGGCGAATGCAGTTGCGGCTGAACATGGTGGAGGGGAGAGTCATGCGGCTGCTGCATGGATGGATTTCATGTGGAGAATGGTCAACTTCGTTATATTTGTTGGGATTATATGGAAGATTGCCGGCAAAAAGATGAAGGATTTCCTCTCAGGCAGACGTGAGCAGATTTCCTCAGAGCTTCAGGACATGCAATCGCGTAAGGTAGATGCTGAAAAGAGGTTAAAGGAAGTTGAACAGAGTATAGCCAATATTAATCAGGAACGCCAACAGATACTTGATCAAGCTAGAGAGCAGGGCGAGGCGATGCGACAGTCTATTGTGGCCAAAGCTGAAGAAGAAGCTGAGAAGATCAGGGAGCAGGCCAAGGTAAAGGCATCTCAAGAGATGAACCAGACTGTAGAGATGCTGCGGGCCGAATTAGCTGATAAGATTATTGAATCCGCTGAGAGGCTAATAGTCTCCAAATTAGACAAAAAGGGACAGGAAGAGCTCATTGAT
Organism: uncultured Desulfohalobiaceae bacterium; assembly: GCA_964446205.1. Taxonomy (GTDB): domain Bacteria; phylum Desulfobacterota; class Desulfovibrionia; order Desulfovibrionales; family Desulfothermaceae; genus CAYUNZ01. The sequence continues at coordinate 8,932 of CAYUNZ010000008.1, forward strand.
GAATATCTAACAAAGGTGGTGATCAATTGAGACAGCAAATCATTGCCAAAAGATATGCTAGAGCCTTGTTTGCTCTGGGTCAGGAAGAGGGTATTGAAGCACAAAGAAAGTTTGGTCTAGAGTTAAATGATCTGGCTGAACTCTTTCAGCAGTTGCCGAAGCTGATCAATATTTTCAAAAATCCGGTCATTCGTGTTGAGCACAAAAAAGAGATAATCAGACAGATCTTAGAAAAGGTCGATTCAAGCCAGACTGTCCGAAATTTTTGCTTTTATCTTGCGGATAAGGACAGATTGGAGTTTTTTGTCGATATCCAACAATACTACAGCAAGCTTTTAGATCAAGCCGAAGGACTTGTTCGGGGCAAGGTGGTTACGGCAATAGAGCTTGACAAGGGTAAACGGGATCAAATTCATAATCAACTGGAAAATCAGAGTGTACAAAAACTGATACTTGATTATGAAACCGACAAGGACATATTGGGGGGGTTGATTCTCAAGGTTGGGGATAAAATCTATGATGCCAGTTTACAAGCTCAACTGGCTTTGATGAAAGAAAACATCAAGAGAGGTGAGTAAGGGTTATGCAAATAAAAGCTGATGAAATAAGCAAGATTATTCAGGACCAGATAAAGGGTTATGAGCAAAAAATGGAAATGACAGAGACCGGAGTGGTCTTGTCTGTTGGCGATGGGATAGCCAAGGTATATGGCATCGAGAATTGCATGGCTATGGAGCTGTTGGAATTTCCAGGAGATGTCTTTGGTCTAGCCTTGAACTTGGAAGAAGATAGCGTAGGTGTAGCCCTTCTTGGTGAGGATACCCATATAAATGAAGGAGATACTGTTAAACGAACTGGTCGTGTCTTTTCAGTACCAGTTGGTGAAGCTGTTTCCGGCAGAGTTATTGATCCAGTTGGTAATGCCCTTGATGGTTTAGGTCCAATTTCTATGGAAGAGACACGACTTGTTGAGGTCAAGGCCCCAGGAATTATTTCCAGACAGCCGGTTAATGAACCTATGTATACCGGATTAAAATCCATAGACGCTATGACCCCCATTGGTCGGGGTCAGCGTGAATTGATTATTGGTGATCGTCAGATCGGCAAGACCGCGATTGCTGTAGATGCCATACTGGCCCAACGTGAAAGTGATGTCCATTGTTTTTATGTGGCTATTGGACAGAAGAAATCTACTGTTGCTTTGGTGGCTGATACATTGCGCAATCATGGTGCTATGGACTACACTACAATTATATCTGCAACTGCAGCTGAGCCGGCTCCATTGCAATTTATATCTGCTTATGCCGGGTGTACCATGGCCGAATATTTCCGGGACAATGGCAAACCGGCTTTGATCATTTATGATGATCTTTCCAAACAAGCGGTGGCATATAGGCAAATGTCACTACTTTTAAGAAGACCTCCGGGGCGTGAGGCATTTCCTGGTGATATTTTTTATCTCCACTCTAGGCTTTTGGAGAGGGCAGCTAAATATAGTGATGAGCATGGGGCAGGTTCATTGACCGCTTTACCGATTATTGAGACCCAAGCGGGTGATGTCTCTGCTTATATCCCAACCAATGTTATCTCTATTACTGATGGACAGGTTTATTTAGAGCCTGATTTATTTAATGCTGGTTTTCGTCCTGCTATTAATGTGGGTCTGTCTGTATCACGAGTTGGTGGCAGTGCTCAGGTCAAGGCCATGAAAAAGGTAGCCGGGACTTTGCGTCTTGATTTGGCCCAATATAGGGAACTGGCTGCATTTGCGCAGTTTGGTTCAGATCTTGATAAAGCTACTCAGGAAAAACTGGAACGTGGTAAGAGGATGATGGAGTTGCTCAAACAAGATCAATATAATCCTATGCCTGTGCAGGAACAAGTAGCTACACTTTATGCCGGCACAAAGGGTTATCTGGATAATATTGAGGTTGAAAATGTCCGAAAATTTGAGATGGAATTCCTTGAATTTATGCGTAATTCAAAGACAGAAATTCTCCAGTCAATTAAAGACAAAAATGATATAGACGAGGAAACAGATAACAAGTTGAAATCTGCGATTGAAGAGTTCAAAAATAGTTTTCAAGCTTAGATAAAGGGGAAGTTCCATGCCTTCACTGAAGGATGTCAAAAACAAGATCGCCTCGGTTCAAAAAACAAAGCAGATTACGAAAGCGATGAATATGGTCGCTTCAGCCAAATTGAGAAAGGCTGAAGCCAGAATTGATAAATTTCGTCCTTATGCGGAAAAGTTTTATGAGATGCTGGGTGATCTGTCAGCAGGTTCTGATTCCAGTGTCCATCCGCTTTTAGAGTCTAGATCTGAAGTCAGTAATGTTGGTATCGTGCTTATCACCTCTGAACGAGGTCTTTGTGGGGCCTTTAACACAAATTTGATTCAAGGCGGATTAAACCTTGCTGAGGAAAAAAGGCAGGAGGGAAAAGGTATACACTTCTACTGTGTGGGGAAAAAAGGCTCCAGGACTATACAGAAGAGAGATTACTCAGTCCTGAAGAGCAAGACTGACTGTATGGATTCCTTAGATTTTACCATTGCCAGTGAAGTAGGCAACGAGATTATAAATGCCTTTATAGAACAACAGATTGACGAAGTCTATCTGGTTTATGGCCAATTTGTTAGTGTTGCTCGTCAGGAAACCCATACTTTGCAAATCCTGCCGGTTTCTGGCCAGGAAACCTATGAAGAGAAAACAAATACGCAGTACATGTATGAACCATCGGTCGAAGGCCTCCTTTCCGAACTATTACCACGTTTTGTTAAAGTACAGATTTATAGGGCTTTGCTTGATACTTCGGCCAGTGAACATGCAGCAAGAATGACGGCTATGGACAATGCCACTAATAATTGTGATGATATGATTTCAAACTTGACTCTTGCATATAATAAAGCACGACAAGCAGCCATAACCACCGAGTTATTGGATATAGTCGGTGGAGCAGAGGCGCTCAAAGGTTAATAAGGGAGGCAAATAATGAGTGAAAGAGTTGGCAAAATATCCCAGGTAATAGGTGCAACTGTAGACATCGAATTCCCTGAGGGAGAATTACCCAGTATTTTGAATGCCATTCAAGTTAATGATCCTAGTCGTGAAGAGGGGGATACATTGATTGTTGAAGTTGCTCAACAATTGGGTGACAACGTAGTACGTTGTATAGCTATGGATGCAACTGACGGACTGGTGAGAGGTACAGAGGCGGTTGATACAGGGTCATCAATTCAAGTACCTGTTGGAAATTCCGCTCTGGGAAGGATACTTAATGTTGTGGGGCGCCCTGTTGATGAGCTTGGTCCTGTTCAGTCTGAAGACTACTATCCAATTCACAGACCAGCTCCATCATTTACCGATCAAAGCACTGATGTTGAACTCCTGGAAACTGGAGTAAAGGTTATTGATCTGTTGATACCGTTTCCAAAAGGTGGCAAAATGGGTCTATTTGGTGGTGCTGGTGTCGGTAAGACGGTTATTTTAATGGAAATGATCAATAATATTGCCAAACAACATGGTGGAAAATCCGTATTTGCCGGTGTTGGTGAGAGAACTAGGGAAGGTAATGATCTATATCTTGAGATGAAGGATGCTGGTGTACTTCCGAATGCTGCCTTGGTTTATGGACAGATGAATGAGCCTCCCGGGGCACGTGCCAGAGTTGCATTGACTGCTTTGTCATCAGCCGAATATTTTCGGGATGAGCAAGGTGAAGACGTCCTTCTTTTTATTGATAATATTTTCCGATTCACTCAGGCAAATATGGAAGTATCTGCACTTTTAGGACGTATGCCTTCAGCCGTTGGATACCAGCCTACATTAGGAACTGACTTGGGAGAGTTGGAAGAGCGAATCACATCAACTCAAAAGGGATCCATTACCTCAGTTCAGGCTATTTATGTGCCTGCTGATGATTTGACAGATCCTGCTCCGGCGACAACTTTTTCCCATTTGGATGGAACCCTGGTTCTTTCTAGGCAGATTGCAGAATTAGGTATTTATCCAGCAGTTGATCCATTGGATTCTACCTCTCGGATTCTAGACCCTAATGTCTTGGGTTCGGATCATTATCGAACAGCCCGTGAAGTACAGCAGATTTTACAAAGATACAAGGAATTGCAAGATATTATTGCCATTTTGGGAATGGAAGAGTTGTCGGACGAAGATAAACTGACTGTTTCTAGGGCAAGAAAGATTCAGCGTTTCTTGTCCCAACCTTTTCATGTGGCAGAGCAATTTACTGGTATGGCTGGTGCCTATGTCAAAACCGAAGATACGATTAGAGGGTTTAAAGAAATTTTGGAAGGCAAGCACGATGATCTACCGGAAAATGCCTTCTATTTGGTAGGCACCATTGAAGAAGCCCGGCAAAAGGCCCAGCAATAATAATTGTATGATCTGATCAATTGGGATAATGAATATGGCTGAGACAATAAGATTAGAAATAGTGACTCCGGACCAAAAAGTCCTGAGTGACGACGTTGAATATGTAGGTATACCAGGATTAATGGGACAATTAGGTGTCCTTAAAAATCATATCCCTTTTTTGACTGCTTTGGCTATTGGTTCATTGTACTTTCGGACTGGAGGTAAAAACTCTTTTGTCTTTGTTTCAGGTGGATTCGCAGAGATATCTCCTGAGTCAGTGACTATTCTGGCTGAGAGCGCAGAAAGAGCTGAAGAGATAGATATTTCAAGGGCTAAGAAGTCCAGAGAGCGGGCTGAACAAAGGTTACAGCAGGAAAAGGAGAGAATGGATTCTGCCAGGGCCGAGTCTGCATTAAAAAGGGCCATTCAGAGAATAAATACAAAGGAAAAACAATCAGGGTCTGCTTGATTCTGTTAATACTCTTTTTGACCAGGAGATGCTGCTTAGTTCCAGTACCCATCATATATTATCTACTGTGATTATAAGGATTCGTTGAAAAGAGCAGTATAGAAGCAGACCTATTGGGTCTGCTTTTTTTTTGGGCAAGGGATAAAAAGAGGTTAGAACAATCAGGACTTATTATTCCTTTTTTACATTACAGGATCCTTATTGGATTCATGGAATTAACAATCCGGGCTTGCATATAGAAGAGGATAAGAATATAATATTTTATAAGTTAGTTGGTTGACCAAAAAACTTTATAATTTATGATTGATTACGTGAGAGTTTATGGAAGTGTTATCTGAGTTAACTGCTCTTGTCTTGGCAGCGGGCAAGGGCACACGGATGAGATCCAAAAAACCTAAAGTACTTCAAGAGATCTTGGGTCAGACACTTATCTGGTATGTTCACACAGCTCTTGAGAGATTGATGGATAAAAGACATATATGGACAGTGGTAGGACATGAGTCCCAGGCGCTTTATGATCTTTATCCGGATATGAGTACTCGGTTTATTTATCAAGATCGACAGTTAGGTACTGGTCATGCTTTACAATGTTCTTATTCGATTTTAAGAGAGAATGGTTATTCATGGTGTTTGATAGTCAATGGTGATACACCCCTTTTTAGACCAGAATCTCTATTTGCTTTGTTTGAAAGAGCAAAAAGTGAAAACGCAGACCTTGCATTTATTACTATGTTTCTGGATGATCCTACAGGGTATGGTCGTATTGTACGAGATGAAAGTGGTAGTGTCTCTGAGATTATTGAAGAAAAGGATATTTATGCTCAGAGGTCTGAGAACGGCAAGATTAATGAAGTAAATACTGGGGTGTATTGTTTGAACTTAGAAACTATGGGAGACTATCTTCATCTTTTGACTAATGAGAATGAGCAAAAAGAGTATTATTTACCTCAACTAATTGAGATTTGTCGAGAATATCAAGCCCATGTTGTGACCTCTTTGGGACAAAATTCAGATGATTACCTGGGGGTAAATAATCCCAAAGAATTGCTTTATTGCGAAGAATTGATGCAAAGGCGAATTATAGAGGAAATAATTACCAAGGGGGCCATATTGCATCAGCCTTCATTGATTAGAGTTGGGCCTGAAGTTGAATGTTCTCCTAGTGTTGAAATTACTGGTCCCTGTGAGTTATATGGTCGGTGTCAACTTGATCCAGGATCTCGCGTCGAATCTCATGTTTGGCTAAAGGATTCAAGTCTCGGAAGTGGCTCAACAATTCATTCCTTTAGCCATATTAATGGCTCTGAGATAGGAAAAGATTGTCAGATAGGTCCTTACGCAAGACTAAGACCTGGAACAAAATTGTCATCAACTTCTAAAGTTGGAAATTTTGTAGAAATCAAAAAAGCTAAATTGGACCAGGGATGTAAAGTAAATCATTTATCCTATATTGGTGATGCCCATATAGGAGAAGAGACAAATGTTGGTGCAGGAACAATTACCTGTAATTATGATGGATCACAAAAGCATCAGACGAATATTGGTAAGCATGTATTTATTGGTAGCAACAGCTCGTTAGTTGCTCCATTGACTATAGGTGATAATAGTATTGTTGGTGCAGGATCAACTATAACTAAGGATATTCCTGAACAGATGCTCTCAGTTGAGAGGGGTAAACAGAAAAATTTGGATTGGAAAGGAAAATGGTCTAGAGATCAGTAGATGGAACTTTTAGATAAAATTGAAGAAAGAATAGACACTGTCTTAGAATCTTTAAAAGATTTAAAAGAAGAGAACAGGAGACTTAAAGACGAGTTAAGCAAGGAAAAACAAAATAAAGAAAAAGTTATCAAGAGGTTAGACAGTCTGTTGCAGAAAATTCAAGATGTCAGTAAGACAGTTTAGATGTCACGCTATAATTTGACTTTACTAGGTCAAAATATTTCTTTTAAGACTAATGCCGAAGAACAACGGATTAGGGAAGCTGAAAAACTCATTGAACATACCTATGAGCAGATAAATCGTTCAGCCGTACGGGTAAGCAATGAAAAAATATTGATAATGGTAGCATTGACCCTGGCTGATGAATATTTACAACAAAACCAGAAGCTAGAGGATCTTGAGGCAAGGCTTTTTCGGCTTTTGGAAAAAATAGATAGTTTAGAAAGTTATTAGTTAATGTCAATTAAAAAGGACCCTGGGAGTTACGTGATTGCTGTTACCATTTTTGAGCCAACATCTCAAAAAAAGGGAGCCGCTTCTTGTAGCCTGTTGTGCATGCCCGTATAAGTCGGGAAGCCTGATGGTTACAAAGGGGTACCCACCTGGTGAGCCAGGTTCAAAAGGTTCTGTAACACGGACTCCTGGGGGTTTTTTATATAATTATTTTATCTGATAAGTGTATGGTTCAAGAGTCTAAGACAGGATAATGATCAAAAGTCCATACCGTTAAGATCATCCCTTCCTGTGGGGGACATAAGGTATTTACTAAGAAGATGCTTTTTCCCCGTCTATTCAGTTTGCCCTTCTGATTGTTCTTCTCTAAAAGCAGATCTAAATTTTATTTATTTGTACCCATTTTTTTGTGCAAAAGTCACATTTAATATTGAACTATAATGTGCTTATGTTATTAGGTGTGATTTTTAGTAGTCTTCCCAATAAGGCCAGGCAGAGAGAGCTTTTTTGCAGACTCATTCAGGATGACCCGTTATAAATGACTGACCTTGTATGTTCTGCTGAGGGAGTCTTTGATTGAAGCATCTCTCTTTATGAGGTTCTGTCCATTTTTTTAAAAAGTTACTGTTTGATAAAAAGACTTAAGGACAACTTGTACTGTCAAGGCAAATTGTTCCTTATCGGTTTAAATCTTCTTGGTTGGATTATTTTTAGGTTTTACCAAAAGATGACATGTTGT
>CAYUNZ010000008.1:16790-33687 GCA_964446205.1 uncultured Desulfohalobiaceae bacterium
CAGAAAAAAGATATGGAGAATGAATTCAAGGAAAGAGAGAATGCGATCAAAAAACAAGAAAATCGACTCCAAAAAAAAGAGGAGCGTTTGGAGAGCAAGCAGGAAAGATCAAGCCAAAAAGAGAGTGAGTTAGTTGATTGGGAGAAGAAGTTGTCAAAGTTGGAACGGGAACTGGATGAGAAGAACCAGAAGATCGAAGACATAAAATCAGAACAAGAAAAAAAGCTTCAGGAGATTTCCGGATTGACAGTGGAGGAGGCCAAAGAACATCTACTTTCGGATATAGAGAGTAAAACCCGTCATGAGGCAGCCAAGATGATACGTCAGATTGAGGTAGAGGCTCGAGAAAATGCCGACCGTAAAGCCAAAGAGATATTGGCTCATGCTATTCAGAGATATGCTGGTGATTATATCTCTGAACAGACTGTAACAGCCATGGAATTGCCCAGTGAAGAGATGAAAGGAAGGATTATTGGTCGGGAAGGTCGAAATATCAGATCATTGGAAGCAGCCACTGGTGTTGACCTCATAATAGATGATACCCCTGAAACTGTAGTGCTTTCAGCCTATAGCCCATTACGACGTGAAAAGGCCAAACAGGTATTGGAAAGGCTTATAAGTGACGGTCGGATCCATCCGGCTCGGATAGAGGATATAGTTCAAAAGGTGGACAAGGAAATGGAGGTTCGACTTCGGGAGATAGGGGAGCAAGCAACTTTTGATGTCGGAGTTCACGGTATTAATCCAGAGTTGATTAGACTTTTGGGCCATTTGTACTACCGGACTAGTTTTTCTCAAAATGTTTTACATCACTCCTTAGAAGTGGCCTTTCTTTGCGGGGTAATGGCTGCTGAGTTGAAGATGGATGTAAAAAAGGCCAAAAGGGCAGGGTTGCTTCATGATATAGGAAAGGCTGTTGATCATGAGGTGGAAGGACCGCATGCTCTAATTGGTTCCAATCTTGCCAAAAAATATGAAGAATCAAAAGATATCGTTCATGCAATTGCCGCTCATCATGAGGATGTTCAACCACGTTCCATCTTGGCTATTTTGGTTCAGGCTGCGGATAGCCTCTCAGGTGCCAGACCAGGTGCACGGAAGGAATTGTTGGAACACTATGTCAAGAGGCTTGAAGATTTAGAAAATGTTGCTATTAACTATGATGGGGTCTCAAAGGCCTATGCTATTCAGGCAGGTCGTGAACTTCGGGTAGTTGTTGACTGTGAGCAGATTGACGAGGACCAAACCTATCTCATGTGCAAGGACATTGCCCATTCCATAGAAGAACAACTAACTTATCCAGGACAGATTAAGGTTACCTGTATTCGGGAAAAAAGATCGGTTCAGTATGCCAAGTAGTGGTTTTTTTCTGATTATATGGTTATTGAACAAGTAAAGAGGTGAAGCTTGATGGACATTGAGGAAAGTATGCTTCTTATTCGTCGGGGGACTGAGGAGATTATTGAACAAGAAGAGATGAGAGAAAAATTGAAAAAAAATAGGCCATTGAGGGTCAAGGCCGGCTTTGATCCTTCTGCTCCTGATCTCCATCTTGGCCATACTGTACTTATACAGAAATTGAAGCATTTCCAAGAAATAGGGCACCATATACTTTTTTTGATTGGTGATTTTACCGGAATGATAGGTGATCCAAGTGGTAAATCGGAGACCAGAAAATCTCTCAACCGTGAGCAGGTTCGTCAGAACGCCGAGACCTATAAACGACAAATATTCAAGATATTAGATCCGGAAAAAACTGAAATTGTCTTTAATTCACACTGGATGGACAATTTTTCTGCATCTGATTTTATTGAATTGTGCTCAAAATATACTGTGGCCAGGATGCTGGAGCGTGACGATTTTCATAATCGATTTCAGAATAATCAAACAATTGCCATCCACGAGTTTATGTACCCTTTGATTCAAGGATACGACTCCATTGCTCTCCAGGCTGATGTTGAGTTAGGTGGGACAGATCAAAAGTTCAACCTTCTTATTGGGAGGTCTCTCCAGAGACAGGCAGGACAAGAGCCTCAGGTTATTTTGACCATGCCTATTTTGGAAGGTTTGGACGGTAAGCAAAAGATGAGCAAATCTTTGGCTAACTATGTGGCGATTGAAGACAAAGCGTCAGATATGTTCGGCAAGATTATGTCGATCTCAGATGAGCTAATGTTTAGATATCTTGAACTGTTGTCTGATAAAAGTATAGCAGAGATAACCCATCTAAGGGATAAAGTAGACAGGGGCGATATACATCCAAAAGGTGTCAAGGAAGATCTGGCAATGGAATTGACCTCACGATTTCATTCTTTACAAGAAGCTAAAAGAGCACAGGAACACTTTCACAATGTCTTTGTTGTCCATAATGCTCCAGAAGATATGACCGAATTGTTACTGAAAAAAGATGACCCCAGGAAACTGTCCGATATCTTGACTCAGGCCGGTCTTTGCCAATCAAAAGGTGAGGTTAAACGTCTTTGTAAACAAAAGGCCATTACAATTGATGGCAATAAGGTTGAAGACCCTCATTATGAGCTTCCTTTTGGTCAGTTTGTGGTCAAAGTTGGCAAACGTCGTTTCTTGAAGGTTAAATTTTCTGAATAAGGTTGTAAATTATGACTACTGCTTATCCCTTTTTAAGGAACACAACCTTTAAAGACTCTTTAGAGCACCTTCGAATCTTTGCTAGAATGGTCAAGATTGAACACTCTGTCTTTGCCCTTCCTTTTGCCTATATTGGCCTTTTTCTGGCTGCTGGAGGATGGCCTGGAATCAGCAAATTTATCTTATTGTCTTTGGCTATGATTGCTGTAAGGACTTGGGCTATGGCCATGAATAGAATTGCTGATCTTCGTTTTGATAGACAAAACCAAAGGACCCAGGATAGGCCTCTGGTAACTGGTGAAATCAGTCAGTCACAAACTTTGGTTTTATGCTTTTTTACGGCAATTTTTTTTATACTTGTCTGTGCTTCTCTGAATAGGCTCTGTTTTCAATTGTCTTTTTGTGTTTTGATATGGTCAGCTCTTTATAGCTGGAGCAAAAGATTCACCAGTTTTACCCATTTTTGGCTTGGATCTGTTCTTGCTCTGGCCCCAATTGGCGGATGGTTGGCCTATGATCCGAATATCCATTTGATACCTGTATTGTTCGGTTTGGGAGTCTTGTTTTGGGTGGCAGGTTTTGATATACTCTATTCAGCACAAGATTATGAATTTGATTATAAATTCAATCTTTATTCAGTTCCTGTTCGTTTTGGTCTGCCGACTGCATTTGTACTTTCAACCTTTTCACATATAAATACTTCCGTGTTCTTTTTTTTGGCTGGATGGTCCGCTGATTTGGGTTTGATTTATTTTTTTATTTGGTTCATTATTTCACTGGTGCTGATGATTGAGCACAGATTAGTTACTGTGAAACATATGGAAAGGATTAATATGGCCTTTTTCACCCTTAATGGTCTTGTGGCCATGCTGGTATGTTTTGGTGTTCTTTTTGATTTATTTTTTAATTAGTTTTTATCTGGGGACTGCTTTTTTCCCGTTTTATTACGTCAATTTGCAAAATTATACGTCAACGTATTAAGACATGTCTTTTCATAATTTACTGAATTCCTTGTCAAAAGAAAAAATCTAGTTTCCGAATTGAATATATGTATGGTCAACGGTTCACGGTCAACGTTCTTTTCATGTTAACAAGACAGTTGGCTTGTATTCAAATCTCTTGATGAGATAAATTTTTCAGAATCAGAAAGATGACTAGATGATATTAAAATAAAAGGTGATACTATGAATCAATTGAATAAAGATCACAATTCAACAGCACAGGAACAGGCCGTGATCTGGGGATCTAAGCCAGAGGACTGGGCTGATTTAATGGAGGACAAGAAGATCCCTATTTATAAGACAGTTCTGGAAAAGCTCTCTTCTGTTGCGGATATGGATTTATTGGATGTTGGTTGCGGTGGTGGGACATTTTGTTCTTTGGCCTATAAACAAGGTGCCCGTGTGCATGGTCTAGATGCCAGTTTCCCTCTTATTAGCTTAGCCAGAAAACGTATACCAGATGGAGACTTTCGAGTTGGGCATATTGAATACCTACCCTTTAAAGAAAAGGTCTTTGATGTCATTACTGGTTTTAATTCCTTTCAATATGCCTTTGATCCTTTGGCCGCAGTACAAGAGGCATATAGAGTAGCCAAGTCAGGAGCATTCGTTATCATGGCAATTTGGGGGCATCCGGATGATTGTGATGCCATGGCCTATATAAAGACTGTTGTCTCATTGTTGCCTCCTTCGGAAGTAAAAGGTCCGGGACCTTTTGATCTCTCCACTGACGGGAAACTCTGGTCTTTTATTGAAAAAGCCGGATTTAAGCCCTTGGATCAGATTGATGTGTATACTCCATGGGTTTATCCTGACGAGGATACAGCCTTGCGTAGCCTTTTATCTTCAGGACCGGCTGTGAAAGCCATCTTTAATTCAGGCGAAGACAAGGTTCGAGAGTTACTTAGGGATATGCTGCAAAGATTCAAAAAATCTTCTGGTGGCTTCCAATTGGACAATAGCCTCAAATTTGTGCTTGCCCGGGTACCATGAAAGATATAGAGTAGAATGTTGGAGTAAAAAAGGTCTTGGTCTCTTAGTTTTGCAGACCAAGTTCACGAACTATTTCATACTTTTTGTGCTCTCTTTAGTATGTGGGTTAGGCGTCTTAACGAATTGATTTTAAGATAGTTAATTGTCCCCATCTGGATATTTAAGATTGCTTTAGAGAAGCTTTTTCTTGATCAATTAGTTTAGCTTGCAATAGAAAAGAGGTGATTTTTTGCCAGAAGGTCTCCCAATCCTTGGGACATTCATTATGTTCGCATTTAACCGTTAGGATTTGGCTGTTTGTTGCTTTTTGAGATAGTTTCAGACCTTCCTTATAAGGGACAATCTTGTCCTTTGAGCCATGGATGATCAGGACTGGGTGTTGATAATTTCGAACGATATTTAGATTGTCCCAAGTATCAAGGAGTAAAAAACTTGGGAAGAGAAATCTGACTGTATAGGGACGTAAGCTGGTAAAAGTAGACATAAGAATAAGTGCCGCTGAGGCCCTTTGATCCGATAAAGCACAGGCAGCACCACCACCAAGAGATCGACCGAACAAGACAATTTGGTTGGGGTCAATCTTTTCCTTTTCTACTAGGCCATCATAAGCTGCAATCATGGCCTCAGTTATCGTCTTTTGGTTTGTTAATCCAGTAGAACGACCGTATCCAGGATATTCTACAAGATAGAGAGATAGACCTAAATTCAGAAAATTATACAAAGCCTCAGGCCAATCATCAATAAGTTCCCGATTGCCGTGGGCAAAGAAAACAACAGGGGCTGGATTCCCTGGCTGATGGGCTGGGCTGGGATAAAACCAACTTTCTATGTGACCAAAGGAGGTAGGGATCCAGATCACCTGTCTTTGGCTGGAAAATGACAAAGGACCTGAACTTTTACGTCCGGGGTAGATTATTTTCCTTTGAAATAAATACAAAAGTAAAATATAAAAAGAGTAACCCAAGGATAAAAAAATAAGTATGTATGTCATGTTCTGCATACAAGACCTAATTGTTGGTCTGTAAGAATCTAAACGGCTCATCTCACTTAGCTCATCTTCATTCCTCCAGATTCAATCAAGGAACGGGATAGATTTCATAAAGCCAAATAAGTCAGTGTTCAGTTATAAGACTTTGCTTTTCAAAATCAAAGAAGCTTATATTGTTTGTAACTGTTTAGCTGTTTTCATAACAGCTGAAACAATTTTATTATTAATGTCCAAAAATGGCAATATAAAACTTTTTATATGGGAACCAAATTTTTGAGGTTCGGTTCATGGAAATTGCGCCGCAGATCTTGTTTGTCAGTTCTGAAATGTACCCATTTTCGAAGTCCGGTGGATTGGGTGATGTAATCGGGATTCTTCCTCTTGTGTTGAAGGAATTTGGTTTCTCAGTTTCTGTGATTATTCCGTTTTATGGGAGATTACAGACAGCAGAATATCAGATCAGACTCCTGTATGAGAATTGCCCTGTTGCTTATCCATGGCCTGATGTAACAGCTGATATTTACTTGGCAGATTTCCACGGTGTCTCAGTCTATTTTATTGATAGGCCAGAGTACTTTGATCGCAAGAATTATTACTGTACCTATCATGGTGATTATTTTGATAATTGTGAGAGATTCATATTTTTGTCCAAAGCCTGTCTCTCTTTCGCTAGGACCTTTGAATCAACTCCGTCAATAGTTCATGCCCATGACTGGCATACATCTCTCGTCCCTGCCTATCTATATTATTCCCGGATTAATGATGACTTTTGGAAAAATACAGCTACTGTAATGACTATCCATAACTTGGCCTTTCAAGGGCAGTACTCGGCTAGACTGTTTGATGAATCCGGTCTACCACCAGAGGCCTGGCATATGAACGGGGCTGAATACTATGGGTCTTTTAACATGATGAAGACAGGGATTGCTTATGCCGATATGATTACCACAGTTAGTCCGAGTTATGCTCAAGAGATTTTAACTCCGGAATTTGGAAGCGGTCTGGAAGGGATATTGGAGACCAGAGTTGATAGTTTACAAGGGATCCTTAATGGTGTTGATTATTCGATTTGGGATCCTCGCCTTGATCAATTCCTGCTTTATAACTATGGACCGGAAAACATGTTAGGTAAAGAGGAGTGTAAAAAAACAATTTTATATGTCATGGGTTTTCATCCTCGGTTTATGTCCCGGCCTATTCTTGGTTTCATAGGTAGGCTGAGGAATCAGAAAGGGATTGATTTACTCATAGACATTATCCCAGATTTGATGTCCATGGGATTGGGACTGATTGTTTTAGGTGAGGGGGATCTATATGTAGAAACACAATTGGGGTCTTTTGTCGAGCAGTATCCTGGACGATTGGCTGTGTGTATTGGCTATACTGAAGAAAAATCTCATCAGATTATGGCTGGTACGGATATCTTTGTCATGCCATCACGGTATGAACCCTGTGGTTTGACCCAACTTTATAGTCTTAGATACGGGACCTTACCTGTTGTTTCTCAGGTAGGTGGTCTATTAGATACAATTGTAGCCTATCCTGACCAGGAATGTACTGGATTTACATTCTCCCCTGTCACAGCTCAAAATTTCTTGGGGGCTATTCAGGAGGCGGTTAAGGTATGGGAAGATCATAAACAATGGCAGTATATGCAGCAAAGGGCTATGAGACAAGATTTTTCCTGGAATCGTTCTGCTCAAAAGTATCTAGAAGTTTATAAAAAGGTCGGTATGCTAATCTAACCGTTAAGTTTTAACAAAAGGAGAGGTCTATGGAACAAAGACTTATCCAGTTCCTATCCGATGTACCACCTTTTCATATCCTACCTGAAAACAGGCTTTCTGAATTAGCATCTTCCCTTAAAAAAAGTCATCATTTCAAAGATATGGTCTTATTTGTTCAGAATAAGACTATGCTAAATTATATTTATATTGTCTTGGAAGGGAGGTTGGAGCAGTATATTCTAGATAGCAATGAAAAGACCCTGAAAGGTTTTCTAAGTCAGAAAGATGTCTATGGAGGGTTATCAATATTGTTTAACAAAGGGCTCTCCATTCGAACTGTGAGAAGCCTTGAAGACACAACTTTTTATAGACTTTCTAAGGATATTTTCCTTGATCTTTGTACTGAAGAGGAAGAATTTACAAAGTTCTTTACCGAGAACTTTAGTCAGAAGATGATGAAGAAGACATATATAGATTTTTTTGCCAAGAGCTCCAGGTTGACTGAAGACGGAGCTTCTGCCGGTTTTTTAAATCAGTCTTTGGACAATATATTTTCTCGACAGGTCATCTCATGTTCAGATCAGGCTTCGGTTCAAGAGGCAGCCAGGATCATGACACAATATAACCGTAGTTCTATTGCAATAAGAAATGACAATAATGAGTTTATTGCATTGGTTACTGATCATGACTTAAGGGAAAAGGTTATAGCTCCAGGGTATTCTCTGCAGAAGAAAGTTTCGGACATTGCCTCTTGCCCACTTATTACTCTGTCCTCAAGCACAAAATTATTTGAAGCCATCCTTTTGATGATGGAATACAATATTAAACATTTGGCAGTAACAGATGAGGCCTCAGAATTGATGGGGATAGCGACAGAACAGGATCTCATGCTTGCTCAAGGTCAGTCCCCGGTCTTTCTTATGCATGAGATACAAGAGGCAACAAGCATAAAAGAGTTGGCCGCTAGATATAGACAACTTCCAGCCATTATCAAAAATCTCCTTGAGGCAGGGGCAAAGGCAGAGGATGTCAACCATATCATAACCTCTATTTCGGACAATATATTAAAGAAGGTTGTCAGATTCTCTATACAAGAGCTTGGCTCCCCACCAGCCCGATTTGCTTTTTTGGTTATGGGCAGTGAGGGACGAATGGAGCAAACCTTAAAGACTGATCAGGACAATGCCATTGTTTATGAGGATGTCTCAGCTGATTCTGAGAACGAGGTCAGGGAATATTTTTTACTCTTGGGAGAAAGGATCTGTTATTACCTAAATGATATTGGATTTGAGCTATGTGAATACCAGATTATGGCCAAAAACCCTGATTGGTGTCAGCCATTGTCTAAGTGGAAGCAATATTTCTTGGGGTGGATCTATAAGGCAGAGCTTGAAGCCTTGTTACATTCATGTATTTTTTTTGATTTTCGTCTCGGCTATGGTCAGGAGGATATAGTCAGTGAACTCAAAGAAGACCTGTTTTCTTCCTTATCCAAATGGGTCGGATTCTTCAGACATTTAGCTGAAAATGCCTTGCATTACAAACCCCCTTTAGACTTCTTTGGCGGTTTTGTCCTCCAAAATATCGAAGGACAAGGGCGGAAGAGGTCTGGAAAATTTTTGGATATCAAGAGCCCGATGCGTTTAGTCGTAGATTTTGCCCGGATATATGCCTTAAAAAATAGTATCAAAATGACCAATACCTTGGAACGATTGCGGGAAATGAGTATACAAGGTGTGCTGGAAAAAGAGGATTGTGATGAACTTGTTCAGGCTTATAGTCAGCTAATGCAGACCCGGCTATTTCATCAGTCCCAACTAATAACTGAAGAGAATTGTCCCCCGGATAATTATATCGACCCCAAAAAACTGACGCATATTGAACAGCAAGCCCTGAAAGAGGCCTTTAAACGGATCAGGATGGCTCAGGGGAAAATGCGTATGGAATTGGTTCATGATGTCGGGATTGTATGAGCCAAAAATCGGTATATCTTTGTTGAAAAGAAGGAATAAACGATGCGTTTGCAAAAAATAAATTCACAGGCCCAGAGGTCAGAAATTAGTAAAAACAAAAAGTTATATCAATATATTTAGAGCTGTGCAATTGCTATATTAGCTACTTTACGTTGACCGTTCACCGTTGACCGAAGAATTGAGAACTAGGAGTAATTCTCTTTTTTTTCTTACTGTAAACAGTCAACATGTTAACCTACATGCCCTAGCGGGCACAACGAAGCATGAAAAGAATGTGAACCGAGAACCGTGAACTGTGAACCGTAAAACAAAGATGGTAAGAAATTAACCCTTTATTCTTATTTCTTCGGTCAACGGTCAACGGTTCACGGTCCACGTTCTTTCATGTTAAACTGAAGACCTATAATACAAGCTTATAAAATCTATTACCCAGGTCCATATATTTTGCTCTGATTTTGATGAATAAGGCTTTTTGCACTTGAATCATAAACAAGACCTTAGAGGATAAACCTTGATAGCTTGTTGTGTTGGGAAGCAATTTTGGCCTGACTCAGGGTGTAGATACCTTTTCCCTCTAATAGAGGCAACAGGCTCAAAAGGATCTCAGCAGCAGTCAAGGCATCGCCGAAGGATGTATGTCTTGCATAGACATTTGTCCCTAGCCTTTGGGCAATACCTTCTAGACTGTGATCTTCCTGATTGGGTTGGACAAGACAGGAGAGAAAGAGTATGTCCAGGCTTGGATGGTCAAAACTCAAACCTAGTTTCTTTTCTTTTAAATGTAAGAACCTCAGATCAAAGTCAATATTATGTCCCACCAAGACGGTCTCTTTGATAAATTGTTGAAAATCTGGAAGGACCTCTTCTACCAATGGTTGTCCTTGAAGGATTTCCGGACGAATGCCATGGATACGGATTGATTCCTCTGGTATTGGCCGTTGCGGATTGATCAATTGGTTGTAACTTTCTTCAAAAATGATCTTGTTGTTGACAACTCGAACAGCACTAACAGAGATAATTTCATCTCCACTGTCAGGTCTTAGGCCGGTTGTCTCCAGATCAAAGACAGTATAACTCAACTCCTTGAGTGGCTTATCCTCGATACCCTTAATTTGCCAGAAGTTGACATCTGTCAGGAAAAAATCGTAAAAACAACCGTCCTCTTCTTCTGGAAAGACTTCATTCATTGGGCTATAACTTGGATGTTGTTGATCATAAAGGATGGAAGAGTAGTCTTGAAGCAGGTTGGTCTGTTCATCTGTCTGAAGGTCGAAAAGACATGTCAAACCTGCAAATTTATCTTTAGGTAGAAAAAGAGGTGCCAGGTAGACCTGGATTTTTACTCCGTCACTCCCTGTTGTCTGGAATCTGTGTTCCTTACACCTACTTGGGCTCTGAACGCCTGCATTCAATTTTTCCTTAATATGGGAAAATAGGTTGTGATCACAGAGATCAATGATAGAACGACCTATTCCAATTTGGCTCTTGGTCTTTGACTTTTGTCTCTCTTTGTTAATGCAATTCGACAAAAGAGCTTTGGCTCTTCGGTTGTACAGTATAATTTCCCCGCAACTATTGCAGACCACTACACCGACAGGTAAACAGGAGATGACCTTGATAAGCCGATTTTTCTCTTCTTCCAGCCTTGCACTGACATGTTTGGTGTACTTTTGCAGTTTACGTTGCATGTTTTCTAGACATTCAGCAGTCTTATTGATTCTGTCGGCCAGTGTGACCAGTTC
Source organism: uncultured Desulfohalobiaceae bacterium (assembly GCA_964446205.1). Classification (GTDB taxonomy): domain Bacteria; phylum Desulfobacterota; class Desulfovibrionia; order Desulfovibrionales; family Desulfothermaceae; genus CAYUNZ01. The sequence continues at coordinate 27,822 of CAYUNZ010000008.1, forward strand.
TTTAACTCCTTCGATGTTAATTCTGTGTGAGGGATTAATGGCTGAGATCAATTCAGTCCCTTCAATAAGGTTGTATAAAGGTAGGATGAAACTCTGAAAGACTTCATTCAAAATAAAGAGGACAATTACAAAAAGAGCCAGACCTGCCAACAAAAAAAGGGCCAGATAGTCGTGAATAAATGAAATAAGGAATTTTTGGTAGGTGATTGAAGCGGTTATCCAGATATAAAAAGCTAGTCCACTGATGATAGCAATGAATGAGAATAGGCAAGCTAAAGCTATAAACCAGTACTTGTGTTTTAGATCCATGGTTCACAGTTATAAGGTTAATGGCCGGAGTTTTTATTATAAACTCCGGCCATCGTTACTGTCTATTTTTATCCTAGAGCTCCGGTGCCTAACAAGATTACCCAGACAAAGAAAAAGATTACACAGACGATCATCCAGATATCTTCTTGTTTCATAGCCTAATCCTCCTTTGTTTCGTAAATCTGAACCAAAAAATTTGGATCAGGTGACCTCTTCAACAACAATATTGGATTCTGTTTCAGCCCGTTGAATCTGCTCCTCTGTTACAGTAGACATCTCCGCTTTGAAGCACAGGGCCCACATCATAATAAATCCAAGCAACCACCAGGCAAGCTGCCAGGACCAGGCTTTTGGGAATCCGGCAAAACCAAAGGCGTAATTGCCCAGGATGCAAAGAGGTCCAATGGCAAAAAGGAACCAGATGGGGACAATGATTTTCATTGTTTTTCGCCAGGATTTGCCTTTAGGGCTAGGTGTCTCTATGTTGTCCAGCCAAGAGCGGATCTCTTTTTGACGGTCAATTGTCTCCTGTTTGTCTTTGACACCGCAGATACGCAAGAGATAAGCCAGAAATAGTCCTACTCCGGTTCCCCAAGCTGCGCAGTGAATGGTTAAGGGGTATTTAAAGACCTTATAGGTCAAAAAGACAGCGATCATACCACCCAGGATACCAAAAAATGTACCCAGTCCAGGCCATTTTTTGCCCCACAATGTCCCTAATTGCGGGACATACATGACGAAACCAAAGGCAGTTGCCAACCCCCCTAACATGACCAGAGCTGCTGTTGAGGTCATACCTATCCAAAGGGCCAAGACAGTGATAATGGTTACAAATAGACGATTGACCCAGATCTGTTCGGCATGGCCGCCTTTTTTCTTCCTTACTTTCAACCACCAAACATCTCTTAGGACAATAGATCCAGCGGTGCCGATATAGGGTGCAGCTGTTGAGTGCATGGCGGCGATAAGACCGATGAAGCATATACCTAAGGCCAATGGTGGTAAATATTTGGACATTAGTATTGGGACAACGTCTTTGTCCGCTCCAATATTCAGGATACCGGCTTGATCCAGGACTTGTGCCCCCAGGCCTTGAAAGGCCAGAAAGAAGAACATGGCGAAACCAACAAGAAAGGTAGACATAAAGACTTGTTGCCAGGCGAATGGACGAGGGTTTTTGTTGGCAAAGTTCCACATAGTAAATGCCGGTGAGGATTGAATCCCCATAAGGGCAAACATATAAGTCAAAATCATTATTCCGGTCCAACTGGTCTTGCCGACCGTAAATTCAATGACACCCGGGACTTCCAAATATTTTTCGGCTGAGAGGTTGGCTATCTTGGCGCTCAAATCGGTCCAGCCGCCGAAGCTGTACAAGACATAGGCCCCAAGAAGGATAATGGTTAGGACAAGGAGAACGAATTGCAGTACTCCTACCCAGGTGCTGGCTTTTAGTCCGCCAGTGACTACATAGAACCAGACGACAAAGGCCAAGAATATGGCTCCCCAAGACATTGGGAATCCGGTTACCCAATGAAACAGTGCCCCGGCAGCCATTAGCTGAACAGCTGAATAAAACACCCCATACAGGACAGCGGTAATAACGACCAGCCAGCGGACACCTTCATTGTTATAGTAATAGGCATACATATCACCAGGGGTGACAAAACCGTATCTTTTGCCCATCAGCCAGTTCCTTTTGGCAAAAAAGGTCCCGGTGATGGGAATGGTGAGACAATAAAATGAGGCAAAGGCATAGGCCAGACCATCCCTCCAGATAAGGCCGGGATGACCAACGGTTGTCCAGCCACTGAATGAAGCAGCGGTAGCTGCCATCAAAAAGGCAATCATCGGGATGGATCTACCACCTATTGTGTAGCCAGATGATGTCCTTTCAGTGAAATATCCTCTTAGACCCCAAAAGAAACAATAGCCAATGTATAAGGCAAGCAGTATCCAGACCCAGAGCAAAGAGGTTTGCATCTCCATATTTAAACCCCCTCAGTTGAAGGTTAAGCCTGTTATATAGGACCTTCCTCTGTTTGTAAGAATGGAAAAAGGAATTGGCTGGTCTCGACTCCTGGGCAAAATATATAGAATGAAATACAGACTGAAAATTACTATTTTGATCATATTGATTCCCTTTTTATTTTCATTTTAAATTTCTTTTGGGTGCCTTATCTCCTCTCGTTCATTAGTCCTATAAAAGGTATACATTTGCGTTTTGGTTTAAAATGCAAATGTAGTTCATCAAGACAAAAATTTCAGTATGTTTGAATATAGAATTTTACTATATAGATTTATACAAGTTATATGCTAAGCTTATTCAATCTTTATAACGACTACTTAAGTCAAGAAAATTTGTCAACAGGAATCTCTAATTTTTTTAATGAATTTTTCACCACCTTATATTTTTTTGGATTTTTGACTACAGAACATGCGAAAAAAAACACGGCAAGACAATCAAATGGCTGTGAAACATAAGGTATATCAATGTTTATCAATTAAGGTATAATCTCAGCTGGATCTGTTGGCCAAGTCTTTTCAAGGGAATAAATCTCAACTAACAAGGGGAGGAGGACAATGTTTAGATATGGATTCAGTCTGGTGTGATTTGTTGATTAGCTATGACATGCCGGGCAGCTGAACGTCCGGCCAGCCAACCTGTGGAAAATGCAGCCTGGAGATTGAAGCCGCCAGTGTCGCCTGCTATATCCAGGACTTCCCCAGCAAAATAGAGCCCAGAAATTAGTTTGGAGCTAAGGTCATTGGGGTTGATCTCTTTTATGGAAATCCCGCCAAGTGTAATGATTGCTTCTTCAAAAGAACGGTAGGTTCTGATCCTCCATTTGAAATCCTTAAGCCAGTTCCTCAGCCTTTGCCTCTCTTTAGAGGTTATTTGATTCCCTGTTTTATGGCTGGATAGACCGGTTTGCTCTAAACAGACAGGGATCATCTTTTGCGGTAAGAGGTTTGCCAGGATATTGATTAGATGTTTTTTACCATTGTCTTCAAATTCCCTTAGCAAGCGATGGTCCAATTTTTTGTGATCCAGTCCGGGTTTTAGGTCAATGCTGAACTCAACCTTTTTACCCTGGTCTAGGAGTTCTGTAACCAAAGAGCTTAAGGTCAATATTGCTGGACCGGAGAGACCAAAGTCAGTAAAGACCATTTCTCCAAAGTCTTGCCCGATCTTTTTATTCTCCACCCAGGCTGTAACTTGGATATTGCGTAGACTGAGCCCTTGAAGGCAAGCTGCGGTTTTACCGAATGTTTCTAAGGGAACCAGGCCAGGGTAAACAGGGTTGATTGTATGTCCTGACATAGCGGCGATCTTATAACCTTCCCCGCTTGATCCAGTAGCTGGATAAGAAGAACCGCCTGTAGCCAGTATTACTGCCTCGGCCTGTATTTCTCTCTTCTGATCATCCTTTCCCTCTGTCAGGACCCCGTTTACAATTCCATTATGGATTAACAATGATTGTACTTGGGTATTCTTATAAAGATTGATATTTTTCTTTCTAATCCAGTCGGTAAGGGCCTTTACCAAATCTTGGGCTCTTTCTGTGGCTGGAAAAATTCGTCCACCGCGTTGTTCGACTGATTCGAGTCCAAGGTTCTGGAAAAAATGGATCAAATCATGATTGGAAAAATTGGACAGAGATGGGTAGAGAAATTTTCGACTCTTCTTTTGGAAATGAGCAATAAAATCCTGATATTTTGCCGAGTTGGTAAAATTGCATCTACCTTTTCCGGTAATCCCTAGCTTTAGAGCCGGCTTGGGCATTTTTTCCAATAGGATGGTTTTGATACCAAAAGAAGCAGCCTGTCCGGCAGCCATTAAGCCGGCCGCTCCGGCTCCAATGACTACTATTTTTGGGGTGGGTTGTTCTGATTTATAATCAGAAAAGCTTGTTTTTTCTTTTGGCACGATAGGTCTTAACTCTTTGTTTGATTGATCGATATGTTGCTAAAATCCACTCCCAATAAAAGGTTTGGGCTTAAAAACCTAAGTTCAAAAGAGAGCCCCTTTTTCATAAACAAATACGATTTTTCTTGTTATGTTATTTGTGATTAGAGTCAGGCAGCATTGAATAGATTTGAGAGGTTAACCTGATAGAATAGTCATGACTGGCAATGATAGAACTATCTTTTACATGGATGATTTTTGTGCTTACATAAATATTTCGGGCTGAAATAGAATATGTACCAACAAGAAAAGCTTTTATATTATGCTTTTTGCTGATATCTGTAAGCTTTCTCGATAGAACAAATTCACCTTTTTCTGCTTTTATATATATGGTCTTCTCTCTTAGTTTCAAATCTATACATCTAAAACCGTTTTGAGCAAGCTTAGATGCTATCTGTTCTGAGACTGTCCTTCCAAAAGTGCTTGATTTTGATAGGTTATCAATATTCACAAAACTGGCTGAAGCTACAATATTATTGTTGATAATCGGACTTTTTTTTAACTGCATTGTTAAAATATCACCTGCGGCATAACTGGATTGTATTAGATCAAAAGGTTGTATCTCTGTATTTGATACAATATTCTGTTTTTTTTGACAGCCGATCCCCAAAAGCAAGAATAGAATAAGGGAAGATATAAAAAGATACTTATTTTTATTTTGGTCAGGTATCCATAAGAAATTAAAAAAACTCCACTTGTACATAATCAAATAACTCCCTAGTCTTGAATTGGAGGGATTGAAGAAAGCATATTGGTGAATTTTAGAGCAATCTTTTGCAGGATTTCTGGGCCTGAAACTGAAGGTTGGCCATTTGTGGAGAAAAAAATGTAATATCTTGGCATAGAAAATTTGCCTTTTTGGCAACAAAGAGCATGCCATACTGTATCCAAATTTTTTCCTAGCGGCTCAAGACATTTAATTTCTACACATATCCGAGAAGATTGGTAATTGCCACCTTCTAAATAATAAACAAGCTCTCCTGTAATGACAAGATCAAGCTTTTCTGACTTGACAAAATTACGTAGAGTTTTTCTGGGAGAAAACAGCATATTGTTATAGTATTTAACTTTGGAATAGATATTTCTCTTCTTCAATTCTTTACTCAATAGTTCAGCAGCTAGTTCCCCTGACCCTTTGGCGTATGATGGACTTTTAAAATCAAGTATGCCCACTCTTATGCCAAAATATCTATTCACTCTTGGTTTTTTGTATATTTGTTCCGGGAGTTGATCTGTAGGATTATGATATTTGTCTGGATAATAACAGCAACAAGATAAGAGGATAAAAAGCAAAATAAATGCAAAAAAAATCGATATCATTGGATTTCGAACATTAGGAAACAAATCTATCACCCTTAATTTATGTTAAAAAAGCAAATAGCGCGGAGCAAATAGTTAAGAGATTCAGTCTATAAGTTGTTTTCTACCAGCCTTTTCATGCTTGGTTGTGCCCTCTATTGGGCATGCAGTTTAAGTAAGACACTAATTAGTTTTTATCCGGAAATTGCCCTTTTTCCGTTTGGCTGCGTCAATCTGCAAAATTATTCGTCAACGTATTAAGATACGTCTCCTCATAATTTCTTGATT
>CAYUNZ010000009.1:0-32093 GCA_964446205.1 uncultured Desulfohalobiaceae bacterium
TAAAATTTTTCAAAAGCACCAAGTCCATTCAATATATCTTTGCCTATTCTTGAGTAAGTTTCAAATACAGCTCCACAGTCTCCGGATCATCCACCATAGACTTGATTGAGAAACCAAATTTTTGGGCTAAAGCTTGCATGCCTTTATTCTCTTTCAAGGTATAAGCAGCAAGTTCTTTTGTTCCACGGCTTTGGCTGTATCTTATCATCTTATCCATCAGAATCGATCCCAAACCTTGTCCCTTCATATCTGATCTAATGACAACAGCAAATTCTCCTGATAAATTATCAGGATCATAGTGTGTACGTATAACACCAAGTGTCTCCATATGGCCGTTTCTTTCCAACATGGCCACAAAAGCCATCTCTCGATCGTAATCTATCTGGGTATACCGAGCCAATTGTGTATGTGAAAACTCATGGATGGAACTAAAAAATCGCATTCGCCTGTCCTCTGGATCAATCTTTCGAAAAAACTCATCATGACTATGTTCGTCTTCAGGACGAATAGGACGCAAAATGATCTCTGTCCCAGAATTAAGATCCTGTTTTTCTTCCAAATAATCCGGATAAGGACGTATAGCTAGACGAAAAGCACCTGTATCTTGTTTTGGGGAGATCTCAATAAGTGCCTTTAAGACTAGAACCCCAGAAGAATCAGATAGTATGGGATTAATACTCAATCCTACGATTTCCGGTATATCGATAATCATCTGAGAGAGTTGAACAAGTGTCAAACGAATAGCATCGATATCAACCTCGTCCTGATGAGGATGTTGTTGCAAGATTCTGTAAATACGGGTCCTTTGAATAAGCTCCTTGGCTAGAGCCATGTTGAAAGGAGGTATGCCAACCGCCCAATCCTGAATAATCTGGGCATCAGGCCCGCCCTGACCAAATATAATAATAGGGCCAAAGTTACGATGTCGCGTTATACCCATCATAAGCTCGTAAGCCTCTGGTCTCCTGGCCATTTTCTGGACAATAAAACCCTCTATACTGGCTTCCGGCTTGATCCTTTGCACCCTAGAAGTAATGGCCTGGGCCGCTTTATCTATCTCTTCTGCAGATTCAAGATCAAGAGCTGTCCCTCCCACCCCCATTTTTTTCTTGATGTTGGGTGAGGCAATCTTCAAGGCTACAGGATATCCCAGGTCTCCGGCTATAAGCTGAGCTTCATCCACCGTTTCAGCCACTCTGGTATCAACTACAGGTATGGTATAGACCGACAAGACCTCTTTTGTCTCAGATTCACTCAGTCTTGTCCTGCCTTCCGACAGGGCATGATTAATTATAGCCCTAGCCGCATCCGGTTCCGGGTTAAACTCCCTTGGAATAGAGTCCGGAGTCTCCATCAACATTTCCTGACTCCTCCTGTATCGAACCATATCCATAAACAATCTAACAGCTTGATCCGGTGTCTCATAGGTTGGGATGCCGGCCAGAGCAAACATCTTCCTAGCCTTAGCCGCATCTTCTTCCCCCAACCAAATTGTATAGACATTCTTTCTAGTTCGACCAAGAGAATTGACAATAGTCCCAGCTATATCCTCACTTGAGACAAAAGCGCTCGGGACATGAATAACCATAACTGCATTGACTGAGGAATCTCTGAGAAGGACATCAAGGGCTTGGGCATAGAGATCACTTGTGGCATGGTCTATAATCCGGATAGGGTTGGTTCCAAAAAAGGAGTCCCCTAAATTCTCTTGCAGATTCTGCATCGTAGCATCTGAAAAGGTAGCCAAATTACCACCTTGAGTATCCAAGATATCCTTGGCCATAATGGCCGGACCCCAACCATTGCTCAAAATAGCCAGTTTATCTCCTCTCAATGGTTTGGATCTGGCCATGGTCTCTACAGCATCAAAGAGCTCAGCCACATCATTGACTCTCAACATACCGGCCCTTCGAAAAACAGCTTCAAAAGCTTTGTCTGAAGGGATGTCCATACCATTTGGCAAGGGGGATATTTCCTGATCTGAATCGATATGACCGCTCTTCATGACCACTACTGGCTTATTCCGAGAAGCAGAACGGGCCGCAGAAATAAATTTTCTGGCATTGGTAATCTGTTCTATATATAAAAGGATAGATGCAGTGAATGGATCACCACCCAAATAGTTGATCACATCTGCAAAATCAATATCTAATGAGTCTCCGAGGGATATGAAATGGGAAAATCCTATCCCTTTGGCCTGAGCCCAATCCAAGACAGCTATACCCAAAGAATCGGATTGTGAGATAAAGGCAATCTGTCCTTTTATGAGATTGGCATGACCAAAACTAGCATTCAAGCCTGAGTGGGGTACAATGATCCCAAGACAATTTGGGCCCAAAATTCGCATAGAATAACTTTGGGCTATCTCCAAGACCATATCTTGAAGTGTCTTACCTGATTCATCTAAAGACTTATCCAAATCAGTACTCATAATTAGGACCGTTTTGGTCCCCTTGACCCCTAGTTCAAAAATGTAATCAGGAACAGTGTTCGGAGGTGTACAGATAATTGCCAAGTCAGGACTTCTGGGTAAGACACTAACAGAAGGATAGGCCAATACTCCGGCTACAGCTGAGTACCTGGGATTAACAGGCAGAATAGGTTCTAAGAATCCACCCTTTAAAAGATTATTCATAACCACCCAGCCGATACTCTTTGGCCGGTTTGATGCCCCGACAACAGCTATTGATTTGGGCCGAAACAAGGCGTCAAGATGTCTTAAGCTCATAAATACTTCTCCAAGGACTTATCCAACTAGATATTGATTATTGTTTTGTACAGGATGACTATATCTGCCTATTCATTCTGATATTCTTTAAGAATCAGTAACTGTCAAGACCCTTTCTCAAAGAAAACTAATACAAAAATTATTGTTTTTTATAAAGATTTGCCAATATTCATTAAAAAAAATAATTCTTGATCTATTGACTTTTTTATAACTATATGTTGGACTTTATTATAATTTATATCTTAAAATATAGAAGTCTAAGTAGGAAAATACATTTTTTCAAATAATAGAATAGGGTTTTCCTCGTTGTTTTTATCTCTTCGGTCGACATTTTGTGGCTTATAAAGTAATTGCCCAGCTCGAACTATTTTTTAGAATATTGTGTATGAATTTTGGGGACTCACCTCTATTTTTTAACCCTTACATTTAAAGGAGGAGGGATATGTCTGAAAAGATGGAAGAATCTACTCATTATGCCGTGCATTGGCAAGAAGAGAACTACTATTATCCGTTGCCAGAATTCATTGGGCAGGCCAATTGTACTGATCCTTCGATTTATGAGCGTTTCAGCCTAGAAAACTTTCCTGAATGCTTCAAAGAATTTGCTGATCTACTCACTTGGGATAAATACTGGCATACAACCTTTGATCCAAGTGATGCACCTTGTTGGAAGTGGTTTGTCGGTGGTAGAATCAATGCCTGCTATAATTGCGTCGACCGACATTTAGGGAAATACAGCAACAAGACCGCCATTTATTTTGTCCCTGAACTCGAAACTGAACGAATTCAAAAAATCACCTACCAAGAGCTTTATAAAAGGGTAAACGAAACAGCCATCCTCTTAAGGGACTTTGCCGGACTCAAAGCTGGAGATAGAGTCACTCTTCATTTACCTATGACCCCTGAACTGCCGATTACCATGCTAGCCTGCGCCCGTCTAGGGGTTATCCACTCTGAGGTCTTTGCTGGTTTCAGTGGCAAGGCTTGCGGGGACCGGGTATGGGACTCAGAGAGCGAAGTTCTGATAACCATTGATTCTTATTACCGAAGTGGCAAGCTCCTTGATCACAAAGTAAAAGCTGATGAAGCAGTTGAAGCAGCCCAAAATCAGGGACAAGAGGTAAAGAAGGTCCTTATTTGGAGGAGATACCCAGGCACATATTCCGCAGAAAAACCTATTGTTGAAGGGAGAGACTACTTCATGGATGAACTTCTAACAGAGTACTCCAGAAAGGAAATTGAGCCTGTCTCCATGCCGGCCGAGGACATACTCTTCCTTATGTATACTAGCGGATCAACTGGTAGACCCAAGGGATGCGTTCATAGTATTGGTGGCTATATGGCCTACGTATCCTGGATGTCGAAATATGTTCAAGACATCCACCCTGAAGATGTCTATTGGTGTATGGCCGACATAGGTTGGATCACCGGCCATTCCTTTATTGTCTATGGCCCCTTGTCTATAGCGGCCAGCTCAGTAGTCTATGAAGGTGTGCCCACCTATCCGGACCCAGGTCGCCCCTGGCGAATAGCTGAAGAATTGGGAATTAATATTTTTCATACCTCACCAACTGCAATTCGAGGACTAAGAAAGGCTGCCCCTGAGGAGCCCAAAAAGTACAATTATTATTTCAAACACATGACTACTGTCGGTGAACCGATAGAACCTGAAATATGGAAATGGTATTACGAGGTTGTCGGCAAAGGAAAGGCGGTTGTGGTAGATACCTGGTGGCAGACAGAAACCGGGGGTTTCTTGTGCAGTACCCTTCCGGCCATTGACCCCATGAAACCGGGGAGTGCAGGTCCCGGTCTGCCTGGTATACATCCGGTAGTAATGGACGATGAGGGCAATGAGATAAAACCTGGTGAGAAAAAGGCCGGCAATATCTGTATACGTAACCCCTGGCCGGGTGCCTTTCAAACAATCTGGAAAAACAAACAACGCTATATTGACAGTTATTATGGGAAATATTGCAAAGATCCGCAAAGCACCGACTGGCGAAACTGGCCATACATGGCTGGCGATGCAGCTGTTATGGCCGAAGACGGCTATGTCCGTATTCTGGGTCGGATTGACGATGTCATCAATGTAGCCGGACACCGACTGGGCACAAAGGAGATAGAATCAGCAGCCCTGACGGTCGATGAAGTAGCTGAAGCAGCAGTTGTTTCAGTCAAAGAGGAGGTAAAAGGTACTATCCCTGACCTTTACGTCTCTCTCAAACCGGAATATGACCCCACTGAAGCCTTAGCCAGAAAAGTCTCAGAGGCAGTCTCGAATGTCCTGGGCAAAATCGCCAGACCAGCCCATGTCTATATTGTAGATGACATGCCCAAAACACGGTCTGGAAAAATCATGCGACGAATCCTGGCTTCAATTTCCAATTACCAAGATGTCGGCGATGTATCCACATTGTCCAATCCTCAAATCGTGGAAGAGATCCGAAAACAGGTACAGGAAGTTTAATCGACAACCAACTGCTTTAAAGACATTGTGGGCCGTGGACTGTTAGCATGAAAGAATGTTGACCATGAACCGTTGTCCGTTTACCGTCTACCGAAGAATGGAAAACAAAGCTCGAATGTGATCTGTCGGGAAAAAATTGGAAACACATTTGTTTTTCTTATTTTTCGGTCAACGGTCAACGGTTCACGGTCTTTTCATCTTAATATTCCAGATTATTTGGAGTCCTAGGAAAAGGGATGACATCCCGGATATTATAAATCCCGGTCAAAAACATTAAAAACCTCTCAAAACCCAAACCAAATCCTGAATGCGGTATACTGCCGAATCTCCTTAGATCTAGATACCATCCATAATCCTCTTTCTTCATACCCTGATCTTCGAGCCTTTCCTCCAAAAGATTCAGACGTTCCTCTCTCTGACTACCGCCAACAATCTCTCCAACCTGTGGGAGGAGAATATCAAAGGCCGCAACTGTGATGTTGTCATCATTAACCCGCATATAAAAGGGCTTAATTGACTTTGGATAGTCTCTTATAATTACAGGTCCTTGAAATTTCTCCTCAACTAGATACCGTTCATGTTCGGTTTGTAAATCTGCACCATATACAGGGGCATATTGGAAAGCCTTTGAGGAATGGGCAGACTCAAGTATCTTAATAGCTTCAGCATAATGGAGATGAACAAACTGAGTCTCTTCGACCTCCTGTAAACGGGAGGTTAGCCCAATATCAACAAAACTGGTAAAAAAACCAAGATCTTGTGAACATCTTTTTTGGATAGCTCCTAAAAGATACTTTATAAAGTCCTCAGCTATACCAATACATTCCTCAAGATCGGCAAATGCAACCTCTGGCTCAACCATCCAAAATTCGGCCGCATGTCTTGGCGTATTTGAGTTCTCAGCCCTAAAGGTGGGCCCGAATGTATAGACTTTTCCTAAAGAACAGGCCATGGCCTCAGCCGTAAGCTGTCCAGATACGGTCAAGTATGCTTTTTTATCAAAAAAATCATCTTGAACCAGCCTTTGTTTAGGAGGTAAATCTTCCAAGCTCAAAGAAGTGACCCGAAAGAGCTCTCCAGCCCCTTCACAGTCAGAACTGGTGATTATCGGTGTCTGGATATAGAAAAAATTGAGCTGCCGGAAAAAGTCATGCACAGCAAGAGCCAGTTCAGAACGAATCCGGTACAGGGCACTGTACTTGTTGGTCCGAGGTCTTAGATGAGCTATAGTCCTCAAGAACTCATCAGAATGACGCTTTTTCTGAAGCGGATAATCCTCTTGATCAGCTTTGCCCAGCAAGTCTAACTCTTTGGCCTGAATTTCCCATTTCTGTTCTTTACCCGGCGACTGGACCAAACTTCCTTTAACACTGACCGAGGCCCCTGTGGCCAATTTATCCAGGATTGGATCAGTTTCTGGTCCATGATCCACAATAACCTGGATATTCGAAAGACATGAGCCATCATTTACTTCCAGAAAGGAAACTTTTTTTGATATGCGTTTTGTCCTCACCCAACCCTGAACAAGGATATGCTCAAGCTCTGAACAGGACTGTAAGGCATCAATAACCTGAGTTCGTTTCATGACAAAGCCTTCTGGATTTTTTCCATCGCCTTTTGGACATTATCCAAGCTATTAAAGGCACTTAACCGAATAAAGCCTTCACCACACTGGCCAAAACCAATGCCTGGAGTACAAACAACTCCGGCTTTGTTCAAGAGTAAATCAAAGAACTCCCAGGAGCTCTGACCTCCATAAATCCAGATATAAGGAGAATGGATGCCACCAACACACTCGTAACCCAATTCAGTCATTTTGTGTCGAATTAATTCGGCATTGTTCAAGTAGTAGGCAATCAATTCCTCGACCTCTTCTTGACCTTGCTTGGCATAGACAGCTTCGGCAGCCCGCTGAACAGGATAAGAAACACCGTTGAACTTTGTGCTCTGTCGCCTTAACCAAAGGGAATGAAGAGAATGGGGATGTCCCTGCCGATCATAGCCACAACACTGTTTTGGGACAATAGTATAGGCGCAACGAGTGCCGGTAAAGCCGGCTGTCTTGGAAAAACTCCTGAATTCAACAGCTACCTCCTTGGCCCCATTGACCTCATAAATTGACCTGGGTAAATGGGGGTCTTGAATAAATCTTTCATATGCTGCATCATAGAGGATTAAGGCCTTGTTATCCCTAGCATAATCTACCCATTTCTGGAGATCATCCCTCGTGACCACGGCTCCGGTAGGATTGTTGGGGAAACACAAGTAAATTAGATCTACTGGTTCTTTGGGTAGATCAGGAATAAACTTGTTTCCCCTAGAACTCTCTAGATAAACAATCCCCTCAAATCGACCCTTAACAAAAGGTCCTGTCCGTCCGGCCATAACATTGGTATCCAGATAAACCGGATAAACCGGATCAGGCAGAGCAACTCTTGAGTCAAGTGAGAGGATCTCCTGAAAATTGCCTGTATCACACTTGGCACCGTCACTGATAAAGACCTCTTCAGGGGAAATATCGCTCCCTCTGCTTTCAAAGTCTTCCCGGGCAATCTTCTCCCGAAGAAATAGATAACCTTGCTCCGGACCATAACCGCGGAAAGTAGAATCAGCAGACATCTCATCCACTGCCAGGTGCATAGCCTCAGCACAGGCTTGTGGCAGAGCCCTGGTTATGTCACCTATGCCCATTTTGATAATCTCTTTATCCGGATTTGTTTTTTGAAACGATTCTACCCTCTTGGCTATATCTGAAAAGAGATAAGAAGCCTGGAGTTTGAGGTAGTCTTCATTGATTGTAATCATAAAAAGCCCCTTTAAGCTCTTCTGCTAACTTTAAAATCTGAGAGTTCTCTAATTCAAAAAACTATTCTATCACTCAAAACCCTATTTCTCTTTGTCTTTATACTGTCGCCGCAAAAACTCATCCCGACACTCATAGCTACAAAAATAATAAACCTTGTTTTTATCCCTAACCCGAATGTCTCCTTCGGTGGAAACATATGTGCCACAGACAGGATCCTTGACCATTTCTCCTGAGGTCTCTAATTGTTCCTCTTCCTGTTTCTTTTGTTCCATCTTTTTCTTTTTGTCACCTGCAATAACCTTATACAAAATAAATCCTGCAGCCAGAAAAATAATGAATTTGAGCATATAACTACCCCACTAATCTAAAAAATTATTATCCATTGGTGTTAGTTCAGACCTCTGAAAATTGCTAATCAGTTATATCCACTTTAGGGATATATCCCAAGGGGTTAATATGAAAGAACGTCGACCGGGAACCGTTGACCGAAGAAAAGCATAAAGAAGCCATTTCTTAATTTCTTCATCTTGCGGTTCACGGTTCACGGTCCACGGTAAACAGTCAAGGTCTTCTTTCATGCTTGGTTGTGCCCGTCAGATATGAGAGTTATTAAAGGTTCAAGCCTGCCAGATAGTCTTATATTCTAACCTGTAATCCAGGCTGTTTAAGGCCTGTTCAGGGCTCCCGCCATCCGGGAACTTCAAACTTGGGTCTATATCAACTAACGGGACAAGAATAAAGGCCCTTTTTTTTATCCTAGGATGGGGCAAAATAAGCCTGTCCGAGAAGATAATCTCTTGACCATACAAGAGGAGATCGAGATCTATACATCTTGGTCCCCATCGAAATTCCCGAACTCTTCCCATTTGTTCCTCAATTACAAGAAGGGATTCCAAGAGAGAAAAGGGTGTCCAATCAGGCCTAATCTTTAACTCCAAGACCTGATTGGCAAACCAGGATTGACCTTTAAAATCCTGGGGTTCAGTTTTATAAACCTTTGAACTCCTTACAATCTCGACCCCAACAAGCTGATTGACCCTTTGATTGGCCTCTTGGAGATTTTGCCTGGGATGACCAAGATTAGAACCAAGACTAATATAAGCAAGCATGGTCTTTGACCTTTGGGCTGGACGAATCCAGTCTTGTTTTGTTAGAGTTTGAACATCTTTTTCAAGACAACAGATTGAACAGAAAAAGTAAAAAAACAGCTTTTGACATACTATATTTCAAAATACCTTTCAATGAAAGACCACCACGGACAAGAAAATTATTCCCATCACTGGAAAGACGGTTTTATAGAATACCTTCTGGTTGTTAAGGGACTGTCGGAAAACACAATTGCATCCTACAATTTTGACCTCCAAAACTTTTTCAACTTTCTCTGGGAAAAATCAAGCAATCTAGAGGAGGTCTCAGACCAGACCCTTTTCCTCTATCTTTTGTTTCTACGTCAAAAAGGCTTGACCAGCCGTTCTTTGGCCCGCCATCTTGTTACCCTGCGTATGTTCTTTGACTATGCCTGCGAAACCTTTAAATTCCCGAACAATCCAGCCAGATCACTAGACGGCCCCAAGATAACCAAATTTTTACCCGATGTCCTTACTATATCAGAGATAAACAGCCTCATTGAACAAACAGATCCGGTCACAAAGCTCGGATTTCGAGACAGGACAATTTTAGAATTGATGTATGCCACAGGACTTAGAGTTTCAGAAGTATGCACCCTTAAACCCCTTGACTTTGATCCCATGGTCGGTATCTTAAAAATTCAGGGTAAGGGGGACAAAGAACGTTTTCTGCCTATACATCAGGCAGGACAGGATATTCTAAACCAGTATATTCAATCCTGTCGGAACCGTTTTCATCCCCGAAAAGATTTCCTTTTCCTAAACAGATCCGGGACCTCTCTCTCTAGGCAGGCCATCTGGAAAATGATCAAACGTTATGCTGTAAAGGCTAAACTGGCCAAAAAAATCTCTCCGCACACAATCAGGCATTCCTTTGCCACCCATCTTTTGGCCGGAGGAGCTGACCTGCGCACAGTTCAGACATTACTTGGACATGCCGATATAAGTGCTACAGAGATATATACCCATATACAAAGCAAACATATTATTGAAGTACACAAAAAATTCCACCCACGGGCATGAATCAACAGAAAAAAGATCCAAAAATCAAAGCTCCCACAGTCATCACGGCCCACAATAATGCTGATTTTGACTGTTTATCTTCTATGGTCGCAGCCCGTAAACTCTATCCACAAGCCGTGCTGATCTTCCCCGGGAGTCAAGAGCAAAGCCTGAGGAATTTTTTTATCCAAAGTGCTACCTATCTTTATAATTTCTATTCCTTCAAAGACATAGATCCAGACAGTGTAGAAACATTGGTCGTTTGTGATACTAGGCAAAAGTCTCGTCTCTCGCATATATCTCCATTGCTGGAGAAAAAAGGACTGACTATCCACTCCTTTGATCACCATCCGGACTCAGATGATGACCTGAGTACAGACTATCAATTAATCCGTCCCTGGGGCTCAACTATTGCCATCCTTGTTCCTCTTCTCAAGGAGAAAGATATCCAGATCAATGAGGACGAGGCCACCATGATGGGTCTTGGTCTTTATGAAGATACTGGGTGTTTCACTTTTTCTTCAACCACAAGCCATGATTTTGAAGCAGCTTTGTGGTTGAAGGAACAGAATATGGATGTCAATTTTATTTCCGATTTTCTAAACAGAGAACTAAATGCTGAACAGGTCTCTATTTTGAATACACTCCTGAATTCAGCCTCCAGACATACAATCAACGATATAGATATCTATCTTACCAGTATCTCTATTGATCGTTACATCCGTGACTTTGCTGTTTTAGTCCACAAGATGATGGAGATAGAAAATATTAAGGTCTTATTTGCCCTGGCCAGGATGCAGGACAGAATCCATGTTATAGCCAGGAGCCAATACAAAAATGTAGATGCCGGACGGATATGCGCCTCTCTTGGGGGCGGAGGACACGCTTATGCCGCCTCGGCCACCATAAAAGACAAGACCTTGGCCCAGGTACAGGATGAACTCTTTGGTCTCCTCTATTCACACATAAATATCCAAATCAATGTTCACTCTTTGATGTCTAGCCCACCGGTCCTTATTTCTCAAGAGGCTACAATAAACCAGGCTGCTACCAACATGAACAGATTCAGTTTAAAGGCTATCCCTGTGGTCAAGGACCATACAAAACAATGTGTCGGCATCTTGGAATATCAGCTAGCCACAAAAGCTCAAGCCCATGGGCTCGGGGAGTTTGAAGTCCGGGAATACATGCTTAGAAATTTCTCTCAGGCCAGTCCTGAGGATAGTCTTTATAACGTAATTGAAACCGTTATTGCCCAAGGCCAGAGACTGGTTCCAGTCGTTGAGGAAGATGAAATCATCGGGGTCATAACTAGAACCGATCTCATAAACTGCCTAGTTGAAGAACCGGCTCGCATACCTGAATCTCTGTTCCCGGAACGCCGGCAGGAAAAAAACATCCAATCTCTTATGCATAACAGGCTGCCAGATCATGTCTATAGCCTACTCCAAAAAGCCGGTGAAATCGCCCAAGAAAAAGGGTTCAAGGTCTATGCTGTCGGGGGATTTGTCAGAGATATCCTGCTTCACCGGCCAAATCTAGATATCGACCTTGTGGTTGAACGTGATGGAATCACCTATGCCAAGCAACTTATCAATAGCTTGGGAGGCAGAATCAGGGCCCACAAAAAATTTAAAACCGCCGTGGTTATCCTTCCTAATGGACAAAGGATTGATGTCGCCACTGCTAGGCTGGAATATTATGAACATCCAGCTGCCCTGCCCACTGTGGAGTTGTCTTCCATAAAGATGGACTTGTTTCGCCGGGATTTCAGTATAAACGCTCTAGCTATTGAGCTAAATCCCAAGAAATTTGGCCGCCTAGTAGATTTTTTTGGAGGTCAGCACGATATCAAAGACAAAGTCATTCGTGTTCTACATTCCTTGAGCTTCATCGAAGATCCGACAAGGATACTCAGGGCCATCAGGTTTGAACAACGCTTCACCTTCCGTATCGGAAAGCAAACAGAAAGGCTGATAAAAAATGCCCTCCAACTCAACATGATACATAAACTTTCCGGAAGTCGGCTTTTTCACGAACTGAAACTCATATTTGAAGAAGAAAGGCCATTGACCTGCCTTAAGCGTATGGGCAATTTCGATATCCTACAATCAATTCATCCAGTCCTTAAATTGGGATTTGATAAAATCGACCTCTTGGAAAAGATTGAGAAGGTTATTGACTGGTATGAGCTACTTTATATCGAATACTCCCCAGAGGTATGGAAAATATATCTCTTGGGTCTTTGTAGCGACTGCAATAACGAACAAGTTAATATTCTCACGACCCGCTTCAATCTTTCAGACAAACTGAAAAAAGCCTTTCTGCAACTTAGAAATGATATCCATAAGACCCAAGAACAGCTCTATCTCTGGCAAAGACATGATAATAAATTGAGTGGTCTATATTTTATCCTCAACCCAATCCCTATTGAGGGCAATCTATATCTAATGGCTTCCAACAAAAACGAATACATTCGAAAACATATATCCTTATTCCTTAGCAAGTTGAAGTATCAAGACCTAGAGATTTCAGGCAAAGACCTCAAAGCGATGGGTCTACCACCCGGACCTGTTTACACTGAGATACTAAAGGAAATCCTGGCGGCCAGGATCGATGGCCAGGCCAAGGATAGAGAGTCCCAGCTAGAACTGGCTTCTCAACTAGTACATCAAGAGATGAAAAATGATGTTTTTTTGCAAGCCAAAGACCCTTCAGGGTATCAGTCCTGAGCTTGACCTTGAATAAGGTTTCCTTTATGAGAAAGAGATGAGTATCGTCTCATACCTTATAGTAAGGATCTTTTAAAAGATGTCCTCCTGTCAACGAGTTTCGGTTATTGGTTCTGGAGAATACAGTTTTGAGATCGCTAATCAGGCTATGAGACTTGGACAACTGCTGGCCAGACAAGGATATATCATTGTCTGCGGTGGACTGGGCGGGGTAATGCAAGCCGCCTGTAAAGGGGCATTCTCCGAAGGGGGAAAAACCATCGGTATCTTACCAGGAACCGATATTTCCCGAGCCAATCCATACGTCAGCATTCCTATTGCCACCGGGTTTGGTCATATGCGCAATTATCTGGTCATACTGAATGGAGACGTAATTGTAGCTATTTCAGGTGGGTATGGGACACTCTCAGAGATCGCCATGGCTAAAAAGATACAAAAAACAGTCATTGTGATAGGCCATTGGAATACATTGCCTGGTGTCATAGCAGTACAAACTCCTGAAGAGGTCCTTTGTTTTTTAGCCACTGATGTAAAACAATAAAATTTTCTTGGAGGCAACCTATGGAGAGAATTTGGGCCCCATGGAGAATCGAATATATTCTCGGTCCCAAGCCGGATGAATGTATCTTTTGTCTTCCGGAGTCAAGAAACGAAGACAGACAGAGATATATCCTTTATCGGGGCAGCCTGTCCTTTATTATTATGAACAAATTCCCTTACAGCAATGGGCACCTAATGGTCACTCCCTACCGCCACGTCTTTTCTATTACCGAACTTAACAGCAATGAAACACATGAAGTCATGGATCTTGTTAAATGGTCTACTGACATCCTTCAAAAAGCCCTCAACCCTGACGGTGTCAACATTGGTCTAAATATAGGCCAGGCAGCAGGTGCCGGTATCGAAGAACATCTCCATTTTCACTTAGTACCTAGATGGACAGGCGATACTTCCTTTATGGCAATTTTTAGCGAAACAATGGTTATACCTGAGCACCTAAATTCATTATATGACCGTTTAAAACCTTATTTCGAACAATAAAAAGCGTAAAGGAGTCAAAAATGCGTTATATCAAAGTACTGGTTGTAGTCTTCCTATTTTTCGTTTGTATCGTCTTTTTTGTTCAAAACACAGGGAGCTTATCCGAAACTTTCAGTCTTAGATTTCACCTACTGGGTATAGACTGGGAATCATCTCCAACCCCTATATATACATTTGTTCTTGTCGCCTTCTTGGTCGGAGTAATTGTCAGCATGTTCTATTTCTTATTGGAAAAACTACGGCAAGGAAAAGAGCTCAAAAGAGCTCGGGCCTATATTTCAGATTTAGAGGAAGAACTTAACTCTCTTCGTAATATGCCCCTGGAACAATCTAATTATGGTAATGACAATGAGATTCAGGAAAATGAAGCTTAAGGGATAAACCGGAAAACCTTTTGAGATTTTTATATTTTCAATTTTGAGTTTTACTATGATCACCACACGGGTTCAGAGTTTTTGTTACAATCTTATTTCAAGATTAAGACCTAAAAAAAAGGGTGCATCATCTGTTATATCTCAGCTTGAAGGTTATCCTCCTCCCACAAAGGATACATACACTGCCATTACTGAACTAAGTAAAGTCGTCAAAAACAATCCTGATGCGCTTGAAATCTACCTTGCCCTGGGCAATCTGTATCGAGCTCAGGGGGAGATAGACCGAGCCATACAAATAAGGCACAACCTGATTGTTCGTCCTTCAATCCAATCTGAACACAAAGTCAAGGCCTTATACGAATTGGGTCTTGATTATAAACGAGGCGGATTTCTGGATCGTTCCCAAAACACCTTTGAGCAGGCCAGAAAATTAATAGGCAATGACCCGGCTATTATACAAGAGTTGGCCGCTTTAAAGGCAAAGAGCAATGACTTTGAACAAGCCGCCGACTATTACGGCATTCTCAAAAAACCCATCCCGCAAGCCCATTATCTAGTTCGACTAAGCATGGAGCTAAGGCAGCAAGGTAAACAAAAACAGAGCGATCATTGGCTGAATAAAGCGTTGCAGATTTATCCGGCTTCAATTGAAGCCTGGTTGGAACAGATAATACGTACTTATGAGCAATCCCTTTGGGATCAATTGGAACGCTATTTCAGTAAAGCCTTGAAAAAGATAAAACCAAACCTTTGGTTTGTCCTTTTAGAAGGCCTTGTCCAATATCTATTCAAAAAAAAAGAAAACAAGGAGATCTTTACCCCAACTCTGTCCAAAGAAGCCGGTCAAACCTTAATCCGTGTTCTTGAAAACTCGCCTGAAGACCTCCTACTTTATTATTATGGGGCCTGGATCTATCTACAGATTGGAGAACGAGAAAATGCCAAGCTATGGTTGGGAAAATGCCTCTCATTTGAAGGCAATTTCTGGCCGGCCAGGATGGAGCTCTTGTTTTTGACCTTAAATGAACTTACCCTTGACCCTAATCTAAAAGGTCAATTGGAATTCTTTCTCAATCGTATTAGACAAATCAAAAAATTCATTTGTACCCAGTGCGGTCTAAAAAGGGAACAAATATTCTTCGTTTGCCCACGCTGTCGGACCTGGCATTCCATAGCCTTTATAAAGACATTGGAGAATTGATAGCTTATATGGTCCAGACCAAAATCACCCCGATGCTCGAACAATATCTCCAAATCAAAGGTCAGTATCCAGATACACTCCTCTTCTTCCGAATGGGTGACTTTTACGAGCTATTTTTTGAAGATGCTGAGATCGCTGCTCGAGAACTCCAAATTGCCCTGACCTCGAGATCATCGAATGCTGATAAAAAGGTTCCCATGTGTGGAATCCCTTACCACTCTATAGAAGAATACCTCCCCTATCTTTTAGACAGTAACTATAAGATAGCTATCTGTGATCAGACTGAAGATCCTAAGCAGGCAAAAGGTCTGGTTAAAAGGGAGGTTACCCGTGTCCTTACCCCAGGGACAATTGTCGAATCCGGGGGCCTTGATAGCAAAAGACACAATTTTCTTGGAGCCTTATTTTTTGATAAACACAAAGGCAACAGTGGTCTGGCTTGGTTAGATTATTCAACCGGAGAATGGAGCGGACTGCAAACAAAATCCTTTGACCAAATCCGGCAATGGATAAGCAAAATCCAACCCAGAGAGATCCTTTGTCCTGAAGGACAAGACTTACCACCACGATCCTTAGAGCTGAAGGATCGGATAACCTGGCTCCCGTCAGTCGCTTATTTTGATTACAAACAGAGCCGACACCAAGTCCTCGAGGTCCAAAATGTCTCAAGTCTTACCCCATTGGACCTTAATGACAAACCAGAACTCACCAGAAGTTGTGGGGCCATAATTACCTATTTACGCCAAACCCAAAAACAGGACATAGACCACCTTCAAGCCTTCAAGCCACTCCATCTTAGTCAGTACCTAATTATAGATGAGGTCACAGAAAGGAATTTGGAGCTCTTTCAACGTCTGGATGGTCATAGCGGACCAGGCACGCTCTGGTATGTTCTGGACCAAACCAAGACACCTATGGGGGGTAGGTTGCTCCATACCAGGCTCAGATATCCATGGCGTGATCTCAAGACTATCTTAGCAGAACAAGATGTAGTGACTTTCTTTATCGAATACAAAAGATGTCGACAAAGTTTACAAAAGCAACTTGATCAGATCTTCGATCTTCACCGCTTGACGACCAGAATTTCTTTAAATCGATGCTCGCCAAAAGATTTTATTGCCTTAAGAACAAGCCTAGAACAACTGCCCAAAATACCGGAGATTATAAACCGAGACAGTCCAGACCTGCCGAACAGGCTTGGTGAAATAGTCAAGACTTGGGATAGCCTTGAGGACATTCACTCACTTTTAGAACAAAGTCTTGTCGATAACCCTCCTCATATAATCACTGAAGGTGGTCTCTTTCGTGAAGGCTTTAATAAAGAACTTGACGAACTCCTCGAACTTACTGAACATGGCCAATCCAAACTAAATCAACTCTTGGAACACGAGCAAAAGGATTATCAGATTCCCAAACTCAAGCTAGGCTTCAACAAAGTATTCGGCTACTACTTCGAACTAAGTAAAGCCTATAAGGGAGATGTTCCAGAACATTTTCACAGACGACAGACTCTAGTCAATGCCGAGCGGTATGTTACCGACGAACTCAAACAATTGGAAGAAAAGCTGTACAGTGCTCAAGAAAAACGAAAGAGCCTTGAATATAACCTGTTTCAGAACATCCGAGACCAGGTCAGTCAAGCCCGGGAACGTATATTATCCATGTCCGAAAACCTGGGTCTTTTGGACCTTTGGCAAGGCTTAGCTCAAGTCGCCTCAACCTGGGATTGGACACAGCCGAGTCTCCATACCGGCCAGGAACTGTCTATCAAGCAGGGACGGCACCCTGTGGTGGAGACAGCTCAAGGAAAAACCAATTATATCCCTAACGATGTCCACATCTCTGATACTGACAAAATCTTGCTTATCACCGGTCCCAATATGGCCGGCAAATCAACAGTACTTCGACAGGCAGCCATCATCTGTCTTTTGGCCCAGATAGGCTCTTTTGTTCCTGCCAAATCAGCTCATATCGGGATTTCCGACCGTATATTCACCCGTGTGGGGGCCTCAGACAATCTCTCCCAAGGGCAATCAACATTTATGGTTGAAATGACCGAAACGGCCAGGATTCTTCGACAAGCAGGCAAAAGGAGCCTGGTCATACTTGATGAGATTGGCCGGGGAACAAGCACCTTTGATGGTCTGGCCCTAGCTTGGTCGGTGGTAGAGCATTTGACCAAAAAAGGCAACCAAGGGATCCGAACCCTTTTCGCCACTCATTATCATGAACTTACCCAGTTGGAGGGACGTATTCCTGGGATCCGTAATTACAATATCGCTGTCAAGGAATGGCAGGGAGAGATCATTTTTTTGAGAAAAATGGTTCCTGGACCAGCAGACAGGAGTTATGGTATTGAGGTAGCCAAACTGGCTGGAGTCCCACAAAATGTCACCCAAAGAGCTAAGGAAATACTTTTTGAACTTGAAAAAAAGAGCGAACAACTAAAAATAGACAACAAGCAATCAACTGCAAAGAGACAAACACTTATGCCTGAACTACTAAAAAGGCCTCAATCATCAAACCAAATCAACTCACTTTCACATAAAAGGCACCCTCTTCTTGAAGAGCTACAACAAACGGACCTTGACCAACTTAGTCCAATAGAGGCTCTTAATCTCCTTAATAAGTGGAAGGGAAAATGGGGAGATCATGGCTAAAAAGACAATCCTGCTTACATCATTAATCCTATACATGACCGTCATTCTGCTCAGCCTGATCTTTGTGACCGGATGTGGCAAAAAGGATTGGCCAAATCCGGTAACCAAGGAAGACAGGTTTGAATGGAAGAAAGTTCGAGGTCAGCGAGAAGGCAATTGTCTCAGAATCAAAGCCATTGTCCAAGGGAATATAAATAATCTAGCCAAAATCGTCCTGGAATTGGAAGAAGCCAAGGAGATTTGTCAAGGCTGTCCCTTTTCACCTAATGATCAAATGGCCTTCTCCCTCAATGCTCCTGAAGTCGAACAGCAAGGCTCAAAAATCCACATTTATTGTTGCCCCTTTCAACGTGGTCAGGAATATCGTTGGCGTCTTAGAGGTATAAACACCTTTTATGCCATAAAGGATGTCATATCTGATATCCATATAAGCAAGTGAGCAAATTTGATCTGCTTGTGATTCTTTTATTGAACGGGAGGATTAGAGTTTATTGAACAAAGCATGTCTTTGGGTAAATCTTTTCAAAAATCCAGGTGCTCAGTCTTTGACCGGGGATGAAGGCCCAGATTAGCTATGAGTTTGAGATCCTCTTCAAGGCCATAGCCCTTGGTGGTTAGATAATCTCCTGTCATTAGGCCGCTGGCCCCGGCCAGAAACATCATTGACTGAAGCTGACCCAAATTATGATTACGGCCACCACAAACAATGATCTCTGCATCAGGCAAAACATACCGGAAAAGGGCAATAATCTTCAGGCATCTAAGTGGAGTCAAAAAGTCAAAATTCTCAGCAGCTGTACCGGGAATAGGTGTCAAAAAATTAAGCGGCACCGCGTCAACGGAAAGGCTCCTCAACTCCATAGCCATCTCCAAGATCTGACGATCCGACTCGCCAAGTCCGAAAACACCACCGGAACAAAGGCTTAATCCTGATTCACTGGCTCTTTTAAGGGTTTTTATCCTATCCTCAAAGGAATGCGTTGTGCAGACTTTGGGGAAAAATGACCTGGGAGCCTCCAGGTTATGATGATACCTTTTAACTCCGGCAGTAGCCAATCTCTGTAGGCTATTTTCCTCCAAAATGCCCAGAGAGACACAGGCAGAGATGTCTTCGTTCTCCAACCCTTCCATAGCCTGAGCCACCTGCTCAGTCTCCCTATCTCTTAGACCATGTCCAGAAGTGACAATCGAATACCTATGTATTGGGGTCTTTGCTGCCCAAAGGCCTTTACTTTGCAATTGAGCAATACTTTGCAGGGCATATTCTGATATCTTGGTGGAGTGATACATGGATTGAGCACAAAAGATGCAATCTTCGGAGCATCTACCTGATTTACCATTATGAATTGTGCAAAAATGAACCCCCCGGCCAAAGAAGGCCTCACGAAGAGAGTCAGTCCCTGAAAAGAGACAAGGGACATCTTCTTCAGGAAGCTCAGTCAAGCTCTCAAGAAATGAAGGCTCTGGATCCAGCCCTTTAATTATCTTTTTAGACTCAGACAGTGCTATCTCACGAATCTTATTCACTATATACACTCCTTAGCAACCTAGGATCTTTTGGCCATAAAATAACAAACTCATAGGGGCCATATCTTCTAACCAGTTAATTTCAGCCATAACATGGACTGAACCAAACTGTTCAATGGCTGACTTATTATCATAATCTGAAGGACCATTTAAGATTACCCCTAGAACTTCAAGTTTGGCCTGCCTAAGAACAGATAGGGAAAGCAGGGTGTGGTTAATAGTGCCCAATTGATTTGTAGCTACCAAGATTACTGGAAACCCCAAATGCTTCATCAGATCCAGCATCAAATCTTTCTCATTCAAAGGGACCATAATACCTCCGGCCCCTTCAACAACAAGGGGGCTGTAATCAAACTTAGGCAGGACCATATCTGTTAGGTCAATACTCTGCCCATCGATCATAGCTGAGAGATGTGGTGAACATGGGTTTGTCAAGAGATATGCCTCGGGCAGGAAGTGATCATCTCTAAGACCTGTCAACTCCTTTAGCCATTGTCTATCTGTTTGATCCTCAATCCCACTTTGAATAGGCTTCCAATAGGTGCCTTGGGTCACGGATATAATAAGAGCTGACAAGAATGACTTGCCGACTCCGGTACTAGTCCCAGCCACAAAAATCCCTTTCAGCCCTTTCAATGTCGATATCATTTTTGCTCCTCCCAAATTGCTTCCCGCATAGCCCGGGTCAGTTGTTGAAGATCCTCAGGGCAAATAATATACGGGGGCATGATATAAACAAGTCGGCCAAAAGGGCGTATCCAAACACCTTTTTGAACAAAACGTTCTTGAATACCAGCCATATTGACAGGATGCTTGCACTCTATAACTCCGATAGACCCAAGGACACGGACATCCGCCACTTCCTCCATCTCTAGACAGGGCAAAAGCTCTTCTCTTAATTGAGCTTCTATCCTCTGTACCTCTGCCTGCCAGTTGTTCTTTATAAGCAATTGGATACTAGCCTCAGAAACCGCACAGGCCAAGGGATTACCCATAAAAGTCGGGCCATGCATAAAGACTCCGGGGCCATTTAGCTGCTGAGAAATTGTTTGACTGATTTTATCCGTAGTCAAAGTAGCGGCCATACTCATATATCCCCCGGTCATAGCCTTGCCGATACACATGATGTCCGGGGCCACATCAGCATGCTCACAGGCAAACATAGGTCCAGTCCTACCGAATCCGACAGCAATCTCATCAAAAATCAGCAGGATTTGATAATAATCACATAGTTGGCGTAGCCGTACCAAATACTCAGGGCTATAAAAACGCATCCCTCCTGCCCCCTGGACAATCGGCTCCAATATGACCGCAGCTATATCCTGATGATTGGAATCCAAGATACGGGATAAGTCCTGGATATATTCCTCTTGCCAGGGTTGATCGAATAAACATTCCGGGGCAGGGGCAAAGAAATGTTGAGGTAAAAGATCATGAAAGATATGATGCATACCGTTAACTGGATCGCAAACAGCCATAGCCCCAAATGTATCCCCGTGATATCCTGACCTAACAGTCAAAAGTCTGTTCTTGCCTTGATAGCCTAGAGCTATCCAATACTGGAAAGCCATCTTAATGGCTACCTCTATAGCCACAGAGCCTGAATCGGAAAAAAAGACTTTTTGCAGTTGCAAAGGTGTAATCTGGATCAAAAGCTCAGCCAAGCTTACAGCCTTTTCATGGGTCAAACCGCCAAACATGACATGGGACATCCGATCAATCTGATCTTTGGCTGCCCTATTTATCTCAGAATGGTTATAGCCGTGAATACAGCACCACCAAGAAGCCATGCCATCTATAAGTTCCCGGCCATCCCTGAGTTTGATTCTGGTCCCTGAGGCCGAATCAACAGGGTATACCGGCAGGGGATCTTGCATTGAGGTATAGGGGTGCCAGATATGGCCTTTGTCGAATTCCAGCATCTTCTCCTGAGTATCTAAGCTAGCTTGCATAACCTTATCACCTCTTTTGTCTAATCTTGTTATACAATTTTGCCCTATCCGCCGAAGCCACCCCAAGATTCAAAGGCCTCAACCAGGGCCTCTAAGTCCTCAAGGTCATGTTCACTGCTTAGGCTTATGCGGAGCCGGCTCTTGTCTTTTGGGACTGTTGGTGGTCTGATTGGAGGTATATAGATCCTTTTTTGCCAAAGGTAATCAGAGATAAGTTTTGTCTCCTTAGTTGAACCAACAATCACAGTTTGGATATGATGGACATGACCACCTATGTTCAGACCCAGCCCCTTTAGTTTTTGACGTAACAAAGATCCTAGCCTGGCCAGTCTTTCTCTCCGGCCATCATCTGACCGGACACAATTTAGGG
Organism: uncultured Desulfohalobiaceae bacterium; assembly: GCA_964446205.1. Classification (GTDB taxonomy): domain Bacteria; phylum Desulfobacterota; class Desulfovibrionia; order Desulfovibrionales; family Desulfothermaceae; genus CAYUNZ01. The sequence goes on from CAYUNZ010000009.1 coordinate 21,991, forward strand.
CTTCCTGATTGGCCGCCAAAATGGCCGGAGGTAAGGCCGTAGAGTAGATAAAAGAGCGGGCGTTATTGATCAAGTAATCAATTAACAGCTTTGATCCAGCAACAAATCCGCCCATACTGCCCAAGGCTTTGCTAAATGTCCCTATCTGGACTACCTCGTTCCCTGGGAGGTCAAAGAGGTCAATGCTACCCTTACCATTTTCTCCCAAGACACCGGTACCATGGGCATCATCCACATAAAGCAGTGCCCCGTAAAATCGGCAAAGAGAAAAGATTTCATCCAAAAGAGCTAAATCACCGTCCATACTGAAGATCGTGTCAGTTACGACCAAGGTCTTGCCATGTCCCTGATACTTGGCCAGGGCATTTTTCAGAAAATCAAGGTCACAATGAGGATAAATCAGTGTCTTGGCCCGAGCCAATCGACAGCCGTCAACTATACTGGCATGGTTTAGAGCATCACTTAAGATTAAATCCTCCGGACCGACCAGCTGAGAAATAACTCCAATATTGGCAGCATATCCGCTGGGGAAGACAAGTCCTGCCTCGGTCCCTTTGAATGAGGCCAAGCTCTCCTCTAGTTGCTTATATAGCTTGGAATGCCCGGAAATTAGTGGCGAAGCCCCTGAACCGGTACCCCAGGTGTTGAGTATCTCCATGGATTTAGTCTTCAACAATCCGCTATTAGCTAGACCCAAATAATCATTCGAAGAAAAATTAACATAATCCCGACCATTTATACGAATAGTCTTTGATTGCTGGCAGTCAACAATCTTTAAACTCCGATAAAGATCATTGTCTTTATACCTCAAAAGGCTTTTTGAAAAAAAGCTCTCCCAGGGATTATATCCTGAATCTGACATAACTTTTTTTGTCCTCACTTGAAACAGAAGGACTTTGTCAATCTTTGTCAACATTGTCAACCAAAACAACTATTCTGGTTGACACTCAAATACATTTGCCTAACCTGATCAGTATATCAAAATTTGCCTTTCCAGAATATTTCTGCTAAAAAATGGCTATGGACATGTTTTCTAAAGACCATGGATCTCCGGATATAAGCCCTAGAGAATTGGTTCTAACTAACCTAAAAGAACAAGAATGGATATCGGGACAAATCCTAGGGAAAATAGCCGGAATCTCAAGATCAGCAGTCTGGAAGCATATAAAAAATCTGCAAAAGTCAGGTTATCTGATTAAATCATCACCCAAACTTGGATATAAGTTAACAACTATGCCTGACTCTCTCTTGCCCCAGGAGATCAAAACAGTTCTCAATACTAATTCTTTTGGTCACTCAATTGACTATTTCCCTACAATAGACTCAACTCAAAAAACAGCCAAAGAAAATGCATCTAAAGGTGCTCCAGAAGGTTATTTGGTTATTGCCGAAAACCAACACAGGGGCCGAGGACGTCAAGGACGAAATTGGCAATCAGGCCAAGGCAATATTGCCATGTCAATGATCTTAAGGCCTTCAATCCCTCCGTCTGAGGCACCCCACATCCCTCTTTTAGCTGGTGTAGCTACAGTTAAAGCCATCAGAAACTTGACCGATTTACAGCCATGGCTTAAATGGCCTAATGACATTATGATCCAAGACAAGAAACTAGCAGGGATCTTGATTGAACTCTCGGCAGAAATGGATAGGATCAATTACCTGATTCTTGGTCTTGGTCTAAATGTCAACAACGATTTGACCTCATTCACTCCAGAGCTGCGTGCTCAAACTACATCTATTAGCCTGGAACTGGGCAAATCATGTTCCAGGAAATCTCTGGTCAGGGATATACTTGAAAAACTAGAAGATTACTACCATCTCTATCTTGAAAAAGGATTCCCCCCGATCAAAGACCATTGGAAAGAGCTTAACAAGACCATCAACAGTTCGATTGTAGTCAACTGGGGAGGTACTTGCCTGGAAGGGGTAGCAGAAGATATTAACGATCACGGGGCCTTAATCCTTCGTGACAAGCAAGGACAAACCCATACAGTCACAGCCGGAGACGTCTCTCTCCGTTTCAAAAATCCATGATAACGACAAGGAGACCACATGCACCATTTTCATTACCAAGACGGCGAACTCTGGGCTGAGGATGTCAAAGTAACTGATCTAGCGGAAAGATATGAGACACCGCTCTATGTTTATTCTGCAGCCACTCTGAAACGGCATTTTCAGGCCTTTGATTCAGCCTTCAACAGACCCCACCTTTGCTGTTTCTCGGTTAAAAGTAATTCCAACTTGAGTATTCTCAAGCTCCTCGGGCAATTCGGAGCCGGTATGGATATTGTTTCCGGAGGAGAGCTCCACCGGGCCTTAACAGCCGGCATTGATCCTCATAAAATTGTCTTTTCCGGTGTTGGTAAACAAAAACATGAGATCCAAGCTGCCCTCATGGCTGATATCCTCATTTTCAATATTGAGTCTGTCCAAGAACTTTATCAACTAAGTGAACAAGCTCAATTCCTTGGGAAAACTGCTCGAATAAGCCTCAGGATCAACCCTGATATTGATCCTCAAACCCACCCCTATATTTCGACAGGGCTTGAACAGAACAAGTTTGGGATTGATATCAGTCAGGCTTTGGAGACATATAGACTGGCTCAACAACTCCCTGGTATAGATCCGATTGGCATCGATTGTCACATTGGCTCTCAACTGACCAAGATTTCACCCTTTCTAGATGCATTGGAAAGACTGAAAGACTTGTATAATCAATTGTCGGAACAAGATATCCATATCAAATATCTAGATTTGGGCGGCGGGCTAGGGATACCTTACAGCGAAGAAACCCCTCCCCATCCTGTAGAACTAGGACAGGCCCTGACCAAAAGCCTTCAGGGATACGACCTAACCTTGATCCTAGAACCAGGGCGGGTCATTTCCGGAAATGCAGGTATACTTGTCACTCGAGTCCTTTTTTTCAAACAGAGCAAGACCAAAAATTTTGTCGTGATTGATGCAGCTATGAATGACCTGATCCGGCCATCCTTGTATAACGCCTATCACCGGGTAGATGAGGTCGTACCACAGGGCAGGGATGAACAAAGTGTCGATATAGTCGGTCCAATTTGTGAGACCGGAGACTTCCTTGCCCAGGACAGACTTATACCACAGGTCTCACCTGGGGAACTCCTGGCAGTTTACACAGCAGGTGCTTATGGCTTTACTATGTCCTCCCAATACAACTCAAGACCAAGAGCAGCTGAGGTCCTGATTGACGGCGATCAATCGTACCTTATTCGTCGACGGGAAATTTATCAGGATTTGATGGCCTTAGAGAAACCATACCTGGATGGAGAGGGTGGGACTATGTAACTACAGCTTTAATATTCAATTCTCAACTTTAGAGATCATCAAATATAACCGGGACCCTTTGCTTTAGATCAGACAAAAGGGTTGACATAACTTCTCTGATTTGGGGATGAGCCGCCTTGGAACAACGCAGACTAAAGACATGTCGCCATTCACGAAAATTACAGGACATAACCACTTCGGTCTTCAGGCTATTGGGTAAAACGCTTCGAGCCTGCTGGGGTGAAGCACCCATTTTCAAGAGTCTCATATAGGTGGCTTCTGCTTGCTCCATTGCCAAATACCACTCCTGATATTCAGAGGAGTCCTTAGGCCAAAAACAAGGATTGATAACTGTAATTTCATTACCAAACCTGTCCTGGGAGTAATTGGCATACCGGGTGCTTTCCTGAGAAAAGCCCGCTAGTCTATGCCTGACCAGCTCATGACTTACCCCGCGATCACAGACTATACGAACTGTACATATACTGTGTTCAATAACACTCTCATGACCGGACTGGACAATCCTACGAATAAAACTCTCTGCCGAATCACTAGCCATTTTATCCTCTGATTTATAGCATGTCCGGCCAGCTAGCTCTATTAGTTCAAGCGCCTGTTGAGGCGAGGGCAGAAACAGGATCTCATGATAGGGTTCGATAATTCGCATAGAATAACTTTCCTAATTTATTGGCTTCTTGAGTTTTGTTCTTGTCAGCTATATAATCAGATTCAAATGCTTATAGGCTTTACTAGTAGCCACCCTTCCCCTGGGAGTCCTTTTGATAAATCCACATTGAATGAGAAAAGGCTCGTATATCTCTTCAAGGGTCCTGACTTCTTCCGAGCAAGCTGTAGCAATGGTTTTTACCCCGACTGGCCCGCCACTGAACTTATTAATGAGAATCTTTAGGATCTTCCGATCCATATAATCAAGTCCCAATGGGTCAACATCCAAACGATCCAAGGCACTTTGGGCCTGGTCTTGGTCAATACTACCTGACCCCTGAACCATAGCAAAATCCCTGACCCTCCTTAAAAGGCGATTGGCTATACGAGGTGTGCCCCGGGAACGCCTACCAATCTCCAAAGCCCCGTCCCAGGTCAAAGCAATATTTAAGATCTCTGCTGCTCTCCGGACAATTTGAGCCAATTCTTCAGGTAAATAAAAGTCAAGCCGACAAACAACCCCAAAACGGTCACGCAAAGGCGAAGTCAGGAGTCCAATCCGAGTCGAGGCCCCAACCAGGGTAAAGGGATCTAAATCTATTTTAACTGTCCTGGCTGCTGGACCCTGGCCAATGACAAGATCAATCTTAAAATCCTCTAGAGCAGGATAAAGGATTTCCTCCACTGAAGGGGGCATGCGATGTATCTCATCAATAAAAAGGACATCATGGTGCTGTAGATTGGTTAATATAGCCGCCAAATCACCACTGCGTTCCAAAACAGGACCAGAGGTGCCGATCAAATTTACGCCCAGCTCATTGGCAATAATCTGGGCCAAGGTTGTTTTGCCCAAGCCAGGATGACCATAGAGCAAGGTATGGTCCATGGCTTGATTTCTTCCTCGAGCAGACTGCAAAAAGACATTCAAATTGGAACGTAAATCATTTTGACCAATGAAATCATCCAAATAGGAAGGGCGGATCTGCACATCCCGTCCCTTATCCAGAGCAGTTGAAGTGGTCACCACGATTTTTTAGCTCCTCATCCTTTGACAAACAATTATGGTACTGTACAGCAGATTTGCGGTTCCGTAAACACAAGATCTATGCTCAAGACTCATTTGCTTATAGAATAAAAAAGCACACAGGTCGATAATCTTTATAAAACTCAAGATACTTTGGACAGTCTTTTCAAGGCTGCTCTTATTAATTCATTAACCACAAGATCCGGCTCCTCTTGCATAAGCTCATGAAGAACCGGTCTGGATTCAATATCTTGGTAGCCAAGATTCCTCAAAGCGGCCAAAGCATCGGAAAATGTTGTTGAATATTGGCTTGAGGCACTGTTTTTCGCCGGTTCAACAGATTGGGATGACTCAATCGAAAACTTGTCCTTTAGTTCCCAGATTATCCGTTTGGCGGACTTAGGACCTATCCCAGGCACTCGGCTCAAGGACTTGTCGTCTTCATAGACAACAACCTGAGACAGGCTCTCTGGATCAAAGGCAGAAAGAATAGCCAGGCCTGTCTTAGGCCCCAATTTTGTTACCGAAACCAGCAGCTTAAAGGCTTTTAGCTCCTGCTTGCTTCTGAAACCGTAAAGCTCAATGGCCTCGTCTCGAACAATGGTTTGAACATATAGGCTTATCTCTTGTCCCAGTTCTGGTAAATGTTCAGCTATACTTCTAGGTATATGAACTGTATATCCTACACCTCCGGTAGTAAGGACAAGACAGGAATCAGAATCAACATCAGCAAGTCTGCCTTCAAGATAAGCGATCATATCCTAACAACCAATCCCACTTTTATTCCATTTGGCCCACCTGGCATGATTGAGATGGCAAATGGCTACAGCTAGAGCATCACTGCTATCAGCAGTCCAATACGGTTTGACCCCGAGAAGACGGCCAACCATAAAGGCTACTTGGCTCTTATCAGCCCGGCCGACACCAACTAGCGTTTTTTTGACCAAGGTAGCTTCATAGGTATAGATTGGCAAACTAGATGCAGAACAGGCGACAAGGGCTGCTCCTCTAGCCTGACCTAGTTTAAGTGCTGAGGAAGTATTATGAGCAACAAAGATATCTTCTACAGCTGCAACCAACGGATCTTGCTGGACAATTATCTCTGATAATCGCTTAAAGATAAAACCCAGTCGTTCTCCTAAATCAGATTTGGGGTTGGGTCGGATTGTCCCGGTATCGATTAAGGCCAACTTCCCTGAACTCTCCGATATAATTCCATATCCAGTAGCTCTGCTCCCTGGATCAAGTCCCAAAACCAACTGAACATTGTCTTGATTCATTTTATTGAACTTGTTTGATTTGTCAGTAAAAAAGTATATAAAAACCATCAGCTTGACAGTTTTTTATTCAAAAAAATCACTGTAATTGTTCATAGAGTTCATCCGGGATCTCAAAGTTGACATGAACCTTCTGGACATCATCGTGATCATCTAATTGCTCGTAGAGTTTTAGTGCCTTTTGAGCGGTTTCTTTATCCAATTCAACATAGTTCTTTGGTATCATTGATATTTCAGCATGATCGATCTCAATTTGGGCCTCCTCAAAGGCTTGTTTAATACGGACAAAATCCTCAGGCGGTGTTCGTACTTCCCAAGCTTGATTTTCATCGACTATATCTTCAACCCCGGCCTCCAAGCCGATCTCTAAAAGTTGATCCTCATGGTATTTATTTTTGTCAAAACTCAAAATCCCATATTTGTCAAACATCCAGGCAACACAACCGGCCTCACCCAAATTCCCACCGCTCTTGCTAAAAAGCTTACGGATTTCTGAGACTGTCCGATTTTTATTGTCAGTAGCCCCTTCAACCAAAACAGCTACTCCACCCGGTCCATACCCCTCATAGACCACTTCCTCAATTGCCCCGGAAGCAATTTCGCCGGTCCCTTTTTTGATGGCTGTCTCAATCTTGTCCTTAGGCATATTGATATATTTGGCATACTCAATAGCCGCCCGCAAACGGGGATTCATTTCCAGATCGCCGCCACCGAGACGAGCTGAGAGCATAAGCTCTTTCGAGGCCTTTGTGAACATCTGACCACGTTTAGCATCCTGTCGTCCTTTTCGATGCTTAATATTCGCCCACTTACTATGTCCTGCCATTAAACTCCCTCCTCAACAAAATATAAGGCTTTTGGCTAGTAGAATCCATAAAGCTATGATGCCTGATCATTTTTAGAAAACTGTTGTATTCCGACTGTCTTAATCCCAAATCAATCCCATGATCTCCTGTTTACCCTCATGAACTGAGCCGATCACAACCAAACATGAAAGGATATAATCATTGATTAAACTGGTTTTTCATTCAAGCATTGCGACATGTTACTCACTCTTAGCTGAAGAAAAATCCAATCCCACCAAAAAGACCTCTTTGCTCCCACTGCGGGAACTCTTTGGTTTAACAGTCTTTACCTTGACAAAGTCTTGCTGGAGTAGATTGCGAAAGTAAGGTACATCAGGACCTTCAAAGATCTTAACAACGAAATGGCCTCTCTGGATTAGATAATTTTGACATATCTGAAAGGCCTGATCAGCCAACTCATAAGACAAGGCTTGATCCCTAATCTTGATCCCCGTAGTCTGCGGGGCCATGTCGCTCATAATAAGATCAAAAGGGCCCTTGTTATCCAAAATTGAAACAAAATGATCATCTACCCCCATTATATCGCTCTGAACAAAGACTACCTGTTTAGGAAAAGCGATCGAGGGCTCTGTCTTATCCAAGGCTACAACCAATCCTGACTTGCCGATTTTTTTAGCGGCATAAAGAGCCCATGAACCCGGAGATGCTCCAAGATCCAAAACTTTAATGCCCGGCTTGAACAGCTTATGTCTCTTTTCTATCTCCTGTAGTTTATATACAGAACGGGCCGGATAGTCTTCTCTCTTCGCCTTTTGAAAATAGTGGTCTTTTCTATATGCACACATCTTCTATCCCTTTGAAGGCCTCACATCAAAGCAGCCATATTCATAACTCAAACAAGGAATAAAGCCAAGGGAAGGTTGGTATAAAATCAAAAATTGAATTAGGTGTCCGTTGACTCTGCAAAGAGAAGTGGTTAGGATCAATTTTCAATGGGGACGTAGCTCAGTTGGGAGAGCACCGCCTTCGCACGGCGGAGGTCGTGGGTTCGAGTCCCATCGTCTCCATTCTCAATCAATCCAAACAGGTATATTAAAATCTAATTTACCCCGGAACTATCCTATTTTCCGGGTTTTTTTGTGTCCTGTTGTCCAACAAGGTCTATTGACGACCAAACTTTTTTTTGGGGATAAAGGTAGAAGCAACTTCAATAAATTTTTACAGTTAAATGTCGATATTAGAATATAGTTCATTATACTATGTATGAGGTGCAATGCTCATGAACGGGTTTTGTTTTGAATTTATTTAACAATATTAACAAGTTAAATAAGGAGGAAGAAATGAATAGTCGTTTGCTAGTATGTATAGGTTTAATATTGTTACTTATTTTTTTAATAATTTCCTGCCAACCTTATAGAAAATATCCACAGCTTTCACAAGTCCCTGTTCCAACAAGCTATAAACTCAGGACCCAGAAAAAAATGCAAGCTCTTGACCATTGGAAAATGTTGGCTGAAGATGTTGCAATACAGATAAAAAAAAGGATCGATAATAGTCTTTATCCAAATAAAGAACTCTATGTTACTCCAGCAGGCACGACTGATTTTGAGAAAAATTTTAGAACCCTACTTATTAGTTCACTAGTAAAGGAAAAGGTAAAGGTTACAAACCAACAAGGCAATCATATGCTTCTAAACTTTCAACTCGATGTGCTTAGACACAAGAAAAGGATGATTGTCACCAAATCAGGTTTTTATCAAACCCTATCTCCTGATTTGGTAGCCAAAAGGGAAAAATCTTGTGCAATTAATAACTATCCACCTCAAGAGTGTTATTACTATAGAAATAGGCAATATTATCCTTTAGTGAATGTTGAAGCAGGTAGATATACTATGAAGCTTCCTCGCAATGAGGTTCTGGTTACAACATCATTGGTCTATAACAGTGAATATTTATTCAGAAATTCTGCTGTATATTATATTAACGATAAAGAATTATTCCAATATAGAAATAAGGAAGATAAAAAATATAATCAGAAAGCAAAAGAGTACTTTGTTGTGAACTAGTAATTTTGAAAATGAGGTATAATAGCATGAAAAAATTATATTTAATTTCTTCAATAATTATTATCTGTTTGTTATTTATAAATAGTGTATGTTTTGCTGAGAATGCACCATATTACTATAAATACACATCTATAGAAAAAATATCCAATAAAATTGGATCTGAAATTTATGAAAATATCACATCTACCATCAATAAGACACTACCGATTGCATACTGTACATTTGTTGAATTAGACAATTTCGAACATACAAGTTCTTTTGGCAAGATTATTGGTGATAGTCTCGGAGAATATCTATCCCGAAGAGGATATAAAGTAATCGAAACACAACTTAGAGTAAAATCCATAGCCATAAAAAAAGATCTCGGACAGTTCGGCTTAACTCGAAATATGAATTTGCTTAGAAAAAATTTCAACATACAAGCATTATTAGTAGGCACGTATGAACTAGTTAATAAGAACAGCGTTTACATATCGGCTAAGTTAATTAGCACCTTTGATAACTCTATCCTCTCCTCCTGTAGTTTTCACTTTGGCGTTCACAACAGTTTAAAAAATTTGTTTCAATCTGAAAGTTATCATAAAAAAAAGATCAACCATCAAGGTTCTCTGGAAAGCGGTGAAAAACTTTTAACCTTGGACTCAACTCAAGACATCAGAACTATTCAAAATAGACTGAAGGAACTTGGCTTATATGAATATAAAATTGATGGTATTTGGGGAAAGAGATCCAAAAAAGCCTTGAAGCTTTTCAAAAAGGCACATGGATTAGCAAAAATTAATAAATGGGATCTTAAGACTCAGAAAAAATTGTTCAAAGGTACAGGGTTATAATGTACTTAGACTGGTTTGGATATTTATTTTTAGAAAAAAGACTATAAAATTAGATAGATCCAGTTGAGACAGCGTGTTTTAGTTAGTTCCCATCCGGAAATTTTTGATTTCCGGATATGGAAATAACAAGTTTT
>CAYUNZ010000010.1:0-16036 GCA_964446205.1 uncultured Desulfohalobiaceae bacterium
TCTTCTTTTCGTGTTTTTTCGTGTGTTTCGTGGGCTAAAATCTTTTCATGTTAATTCATAGACAAAATTTCTTGTGCAATAGTTATTTTGTTATGGTTCCTTATCTTGACTTAAGAAGCAAAAACTGGTTTGGATTTGGCTATGCAGACACAAAAAATTATAGATTTGATTGTCAACTGGTTAATTAAATATTGTCGTCAAGCAGGTATGAATGGCTTTGTCGTTGGAATTTCAGGCGGGATAGATTCAGCAGTGACCTCAACACTGTGTGCCCAAACCGGACTTGAGGTTTTGGCTTTGAACCTCCCTATTTTTGAAGCCAAAGAACAGATATCACTGGCTGAACAACACCTCTCTTGGTTGAGAAAAAAATACGGACAGGTCAAAGGGACCACAGTCGACCTGGGCCATATCTCTCAAGCCAGCGAGCAGACTCTGCCAAAAGAGATACAGGATGATTTGACAATGGCCAATACCCGTTCAAGACTGCGTATGGTTGCATTGTATGCCTTTGCCACTCACCACTCCATGCTGGTAACTGGTACCGGCAACAAAGTGGAAGATTTTGGGGTCGGCTTTTTCACCAAATATGGCGACGGTGGCGTAGATATTTCTCCCATTGCCGACTTGATGAAATCGGAGGTCTATACCCTTGGGAAGAAAATGGGGATTCTAGAATCAATTATGGAGGCAACCCCGACTGACGGGCTTTGGGCGGACAGCCGAAGCGACCAAGACCAGCTAGGTGCCAGCTACAATGAACTTGAATGGGCTATGAGTTTTGATCTCAAAGACGGACAAGAAGAGCTGCTTACTGACAGACAAAGGGAGGTCCTGGATATCTATCGCCGTCTTAATCAAAAGAACCGACACAAGACCTTACCCATTCCCATAGCCAAGATCCCTGATCATCTTAAATAACTAGAGATAAATGGAGAGATCTATGCAATCCGAAGAAGTTCAAGTCGGACGGACCTTTGTCATTAGACTGGAACAAGGTGAAATTATCCACAAGAGCATTGAAAAATTCTCTAAAGAAAGGAAAATCATTTCGGCCTCATTGTTCATACTTGGCGGGGCCGACCGAGGCAGCCGCTTGATTGTCGGTCCAACAGACGATCAAAAAAGACCTGTAAGCCCATTAGAGGAACAACTCGACGATCCGCATGAAATCGTGGGCACAGGGACTATTTTCCCAGATGAACAAGGCTATCCGAAACTACATATGCATGTGTCTTGCGGTCGAGATGGAAAAACTGTAACCGGCTGTATCAGGGCAGGGGTAATCTGTTGGCAAGTCCTGGAAATTGTCCTCTTTGAGCTAAAAAACTGCACTGGTAGACGAATTCTAGACTCAAATCTGGGCTTTGAATTGCTCCAAATTTGAGCTTTGAACTTTCAGCTGGGGGCTAATCTTCAAACTCAATTCGGTCTAGAATCTGAATTATCTTTTCAATCCATTCGAAATGCTCTGGTTTCATCAAACAAGACCTTAGACAGGTCACTGTAGTCTGATCAAAATTTACATGAGGCCAATATTCCTTCACCAGTTCACAATGTAGCTCAATTAGAGCCAGATGAAGATCCAGCTCAGCAGCTCTTTCAAAAAACCTTTTGGAGTATTCAGATATTGTACTAGCCTGAATCGCTTGTGGGGCAAAGACAATAATGTCCAATTCCGGCGGAAAGATAGTCAGATAACGACTGTTGTTTTTTAAGTGCTCAAAGAGATACAGTGCAGCTCTCCGTCCTTTAGCCAGATTACGAGCGAATGTGCCTGACTTAGCCAAAGGAAGTAGTCGCATTGTCGCCCAGAGGGCTACAGCAGAAGCCCCCGGTCTTGAACATTCCAAGCTAATCTCTCCCAAGTGAAGACTGCCGGAGGTGAAATAGGTGTAGGGAGAATCATGTTTATATAACTGACCAACTGAAGGGTCAGGGAAGAGGACACATCCACAACCATAAGGCTGAAGACCATGCTTATGGGGATCAACCACAAGCGAATCGACCTGATCAAGACAGTCAAAGATCTTTTGCCCTTTACAGTCCAGATTATCTACTAGCCGAAAGTATCCTCCGTAAGCTGCATCAACATGGATACGAAAACCATACTGCTTTTTAAGCTCTAATATCTCAGGCAAGGGGTCCAATGAACCAAATCCTGTGGTTCCAAGAGTTACCACTACAGTACCAACATGACCTGTAACAAGAATATCTTCCAAGGCCTTGGGATCCATCTTGGCCAAAGAATCTACTGGCACCGGAGAAAAATCTAGTTTAAGTACTTCACTCAGACGACTATGTGTATAGTGGGCTTGACTAGAAGCCAAAATTTTCCCAGGTTGTATCTGACTAGATATCCAGAGAGCTTCCATATTAGCCATGGTTCCCCCACTACAAAGATGGCCAAGATGCTCAACCCATCCAAACATATGAGCAAGTTCAGCTACGGCTTCCTTTTCCATTGCTGAACTTGCCCGACCACCATCCAGAGCATGGTTGTTTGGATTTAACCATAGAGCCAAAGTATAAGCTAAACGGGCTACCGGATGAGGAGGTTTAAGCATTTGTCCGGCATACATTGGGTGATGATAAGGATAATTGTCTTTCATCCTTTCCGCCACCTCAATCAGAATCTCTAAGATATCTTCTGTGGACTCTTTGTTTTCACGGCCCTGAAAATGATCAAAACCCTTTTCAAGCTCCTTGAGTGCCTGACTAAGAGAATCAAATTCTCTCTCTTCAACAAACATCTATTTGTCCTTTTTAATAACGGGGTTATCAGTAGGCATTTTTATGTTATATTTATGGCAATCCTTTTCAAGACATAAACAACGTTGGTTTAAGATTGGGATCAACCTTGTCATGATTTTTATCGGACTGCAGTTCATTGAACTGGCCTATGCCACTCAGTTTTTTGACAAAACTGGCATGAAAGGCAATATTCATGTACTCTATGCCATGTATCTGGCCTTCATAGCTGGACTATTCCCCAATTATGCTACAATATTTGCCAATGAACTCATGAATATAGATCGAAAAAGCATAAAAGAGCTTTTAGAAATTTTTGTTTTCTTTGTCATAACCTTTTTGTTAAACATTGCAGTTATATATATCTCACTTAAATTTTGAGATATAAAAGTTTGGACCTTATGCTCTAGCAGCAGACTGAAAAGCTTCATTCATCCGTTGCATAACATAGTTAAACTCATCTTCATCCCATTCATAAAGATCAAAGCAATAGCCGTCCTCTCCTAACAAGCCTTCTGGCACCAAATCACCTTTTTCCTCAGGATCTGTAATCATGTCTCCGAAAAAACAGACTGATAACCATCTTGAATCTGGATCGTCATCTATAACATCAACCATGACAAATAATTGTCTTTCAGTCTGGTTTTTATGTTTGCCCCGCAAAGAAAAGGTAATCCCTGGTCTAGCCTTAAAGTCTGTGTCTACACCTGAGTAGCCTTCCAAAGCCTCTTTCAGTCGGATATAGGCCTGTTTGGTCTGATTCGGGTCAGTCACCCACTCTGTAAGAAAGGACTGTTGATTGATTTCAGTTGTCATTGTCAATTCTCCAAATATTTTTTATGTTCTTAACTGGCTGGGCAATATCTGATCAAAATCTTTCCTGCTGTACAATTAAATTCATTCAAGTCAAGAAAGGTCTTACTTAGATCAAACCGTGATTTTCTTATGCTTTCCTTCAGCGGTCAACACACCTGGCCAATAATTTAACCAACTGTAGGACATGAAATTTTTTTGATATCAGATAGCTCTCCATCTGGCAATAAGATCATTCATACCACTTGAAAAAATAAGTCTTAAATGGTTAAATATTAACAGTTAGATATCGATTTTATTAAGCTCAACTTTAAGGACATATTAATGTTTCAAAAGATGCATAAAATAATCAATACATTTCAGAATATACAAAATCGCGACTTTATCACCGGAGAAACAGCAAATCAAAAGTTGACCCAAATTCATCGAATTGCTCAAAAAGCAGACTCCGTTGAACAACTTATACCATATCTAAGAGATAGCAACAAAAGTATTCGCGATACTGCAGGCCAAATCCTCTGGGCCAAGGGATGGGAACCACAAAGTTTAAGAGATAAAAATATTCTTGTGGTATCTAATCAAAATTGGTTGGAGTTGACCAATCTTCCTGTCCAGGAATTAATACTCGATTGGCAGAAACATACCTCCCTAGCTCCAGGAGGTTTTTGGGCCAGTTATATTCTATCCAGCCTCTATGAAATGGGGACTCCAGCCATTGTTTCTCTCCTGGACAGTGCCAAAAATAAATACCTAACAACCAACGCCAGATCTATTGCTCTGCATTGTCTGGGCTTGCTGAAGCCAAGGGATTTCAGTCAAGAGATGAAAAATATATACCAAAGAGACAAAAACAAAAATATCAAATGTTCAGTTATTGAAGCCTTTCGATTACAAGGTCAGAGTGCAGTCCCAATTATGGCTGATCTTTTGTCAAATAATCTTTCGGATAAGGAAATGTGTTCCTCCCTATCCTGGGCTTTAGGCTTTCAAGGGCATACTGCTGTCGAAATACTCACTTCTTTCTTGAATAAAACAAATCCAGTTTTACGCTATTATTCTGGACTGGCTCTTTTGGCAACAGCTGATCCTTCGGCACTCAACATTTTAGCCAAATTAAAAGGTAATAAAGAGGACGGACAGTTAAAAACAGTTATCAATCAATTTTTTAACTTTTTCGGAGGTTATGAAGCAATTAAGGACCAGACAAATCCAATACAGAATTTTAATGCTGATAGACTTCTAGATAAATTCTCACAAAAAAAAGAATTTGAAGCCTTTATTGTGTCTATGCTCTTCCTGGGCAATGCCAACAGAAAAGAAGCAGCTAAGCCCCTGTTTAGAACTGCCATTAACAGCGATAATGACACTATTAAGATTGAAGCCCTTATGTCATTGTCCAGATTGATACCTGATCAAGAGGCAATCAATTTACTGTATAACGGTCTAAAACATGGAGATAATTTTATTCGTTATTGGTCATGTCTAGGATTAATGAATACTGGACACTCGGTCATAGGCTTCTTTTGACTTTATCCAAAAGACATAGTATGAATAGATATCATTAAATTACTTGTCATTTTTAAAAAAACTACTGATTAGATGGAGGAATAATGAGTAAAACAAACGAGAATGGAAAATTGGCAGATAGTTATTTGACCAAACAAAGCCTTTTTCACCAAATCCGCAATAACGGCATTATCATCATCACCCTTTTGCTGTTATCCTGTCTAGGCATAGGGATTACTGATTTTTCCCCCCACTACGGGGTCAGATATTGGATTATCATAACTGCAGTCTTTGCCCTTATTTCAATTTTCTTTGGCTTTTCCAAAAACAAAGAGCTGGGATATGGCACCAAGTATGTTTTCACCCAAATACTGCACTGGCTTGGTCTCTTACTAGCAATTTTTATGATCCTCTATCTAGAGGGTTCCGGTCGTATCAACAGCGAAGCTGCCGGCCTGGTCACTCTATTAATTGTTGCCGTAGTCAGTTTTCTTTCAGGTGTACACGGAGACTGGCGTTTCGGCCTGATTGGCATCCTGCTCGGCTTGACCTTAATTGGAGCAGCTTGGATTGAAGAATATTTTTGGATGCTTTTAATTCCGTTGTTTATTGCCTTGGTTATAGGAATCCTATGGTTCTGGCATCAACGAAAAACCAAATCTAGTGTTGAAAGCCGATAGTTAATAAGCGTTCAGTATGTTTTTAGACCAATATAAATAAAAAGCTTGATTATCAAAGACAACTTTGCTATAAATAAAAATAATATCATTCCTTACTAGGGCTCTGTCTATAGTCTAAATGACAATACTGCTATAAGACAGCATATGGCCTAAATGGCCATGTGGATAGAGATGAGATCATAAGTGGAGTTCAAAATGTACAGCCAGGAAATCAGTCTTCAACCGAGTCTTGCCAACCAAGTCTCACAAGAAATAATGTCTCGCTCCGGACAACCTCTGACCTTATGTTATCAATGCAGTCGTTGCGCCTCAGGATGTCCGGTTAGTGAACTCTGTGAGCAGAATACCCCGGATAGATTGATCAGATCCATCCTCTTTGGCTTAAAGGAAGAGGCTTTAAACTCTCCTTTGATCTCTTATTGCGTTTCATGTTATACTTGCGGCACAAGGTGCCCCAACTCAATTCATACCTCACGAATTATTGAGGCCTTGAAGCAAATGGCTGAGGAAGAGAAACACCCATCAACAACTTCCAAAAATTCAAACTTTCACCACTCCTTTATTCGTTCTAGTCTTTTCTGGGGCAGAGCAAACGAGATGGCCCTGATGTCCTCCTATGAATTCAAGAACATTATTGCCTGGGCCAAAGAGAAAAGATGGCCAGAAATCCAGACAGAGATTGGTCAACAAGCTCGTTTATTCCAATCTCTTATAAAATTAAAGCGTCTCCATTTCGGATGGTTATCCTCTAAGGGTCGAAAAGAACTTAAGCGATTGGCTAAACACAATAGGCTCAAGAAGGGTTTATAAATAACATTCTATACAGGCAACAACTATGGAACTCGCCTATTATCCTGGATGCTCCTTAAAGCAGACCTCTGCCCTATTTGACCGTCAGACCAAAGAGGTCTTCTCCCACTTGGGTTTTCAACTACAAGAAATTGAGGACTGGTCCTGTTGCGGGGCCACCTCAGCCGGTAAAATAGATTACTTCCTGGAAACCGCTATGCCGGCCAGGAACATCGGCCTAGCCGAAGCTGCCGGCTTTTCGGAGATGGTTATACCCTGTTCAGCCTGCTATTCCAAGACTCTTCTAGCCCAAATACGATGTCAACAGGATCAGAAGCTCAAGGAGCGCATCAATTCCGAACTCAAACACAAGATAAGCGGCTCATTAAAGATCTCTTCCATCTTAGAGCCCCTTTTGAGAATATGCCAAGGCCAAGATTTCAAGGACAAGATCCAAAGGCCACTAACCGCGATCAAGGCCCTTTGTTACTATGGCTGTATGTTGACCCGGTTCCCTATGGATATCAAATTAGAGGACAATGCTGAAAATCCCAGTTTTATGGAAATAATCTTAAATTCTTTGGGGGCATTGACTAAGGATTGGAGCCACAAAACCGCCTGTTGTGGCGCTTCATCAGCGGTCTATGAACCTGATTTGGCTTCACTTTTGATGTCTCGAATAATGCGGGAAGCAGTTGCCCGTGATGTCAATTGTCTGGTTACTACCTGCCCTGTCTGTCAGATGAACCTGGATGTCTATCAAGATCGTTTTTGCCAACAAACAGGAAACCAAAAACGCTTACCAGTCTATTTTCTGACCGAGCTCCTAGGTTTTGCCTTGGGAATTGATATAAAAACCCTGCAAATAGACCGACACTTCACTCAGGCTACCAAGCTCTTGGAGGAACTGGAACTCCAGCAAAGAGAGGTACAGACATGAACACCTCAGACAACTTACAAACAACTACCAAAGGGGCTGTTCTCATTGTCGGCAGCGGTGTAGGAGGAATGCAGGCAGCTCTTGACCTGGCAGACTCAGGATTCAAGGTCCATCTCCTTCAACAGGACTCGGCCATTGGCGGGACCATGGCCATGCTGGACAAGACCTTTCCGACCGGCGACTGCGCCATGTGTATGATTTCTCCCCGGATGGTTGAAGTTGGACGACATCCCAATATAGAACTGCATACACTCTCTGAAGTCACCAAGGTCGAGGGGCAGGCAGGTAATTTTTTCGTCCACATTCACCAAAGGCCCAGATATGTTGATCCGGATAAGTGTACCGGCTGTGGGATATGTGAAGATAAATGCCCCAGGGCAGTTATAAGTGAATTCGAGCAGGGACTTGGCAAAAGAAAGGCTATCTATTCCTTGATGCCCCAGGCCATCCCCAACACCAGAGTCATTGACCCGGACAGTTGTATCTATCTCAAGCGTGGTAAGTGCCGGGCTTGCGAAAAGTTTTGCCAGGCTGGAGCCATCAATTTTGATGATGCTGGCCAGAACCTTGTCCTGAATGTCGGAGCAGTTATCCTGAGTCCCGGACTCTCTAGATATGACCCGTCATCCCGACAAGAACTAGGCTATAAACGCTGGCCGAATGTGGTAACTTCAATTCAATTCGAACGACTTCTATCAGCCTCCGGCCCATATATGGGGGAAGTCAAACGCCCAAGCGATGAAAAACACCCCCAAAAAATAGCCTGGATCCAATGCGTTGGCTCCAGAGACCAGCATAATGCCAATCCCTGGTGCTCAGGGGTCTGTTGTATGTACGCCACCAAACAGGCCATGATTGCCCAGGAACATAATTCCGAAATCGCACCGGTCATATTTGTCATGGATATCCGAGCCCATGGCAAAGATTTTGATAAATATGTCGATCAGGCCCAAAAAGTTGCCGGGGTCCGTTATCAACGGTCCATGATCTCTGCTGTACGTGAAGAACCCGACACCAAGAACCTTATCCTTAGCTATACCGACAAGCTTGGCAAGCTGGTCAATGAAAGATTTGATCTGGTCGTTCTGTCAATAGGATTGGAGCTGCATAAAGAAGCTATGGAATTGGCCGAAATCTTTGGCTTTGACACAGATAAATACGGTTTTCCCAAGACCTCTATTTATAACCCTGTCCAGACTTCTAAAAATGGTATCTATGTCATGGGCACCTATCAATCACCCAAGGACATCCCGGAAACAGTCATTCAAGGTAGTGCCGTAGCCGGAAGTGTCATGGGTCTTTTGCGAGATGGCCGTGGTACGGAAATCTATTCTGAAGACCTGCCTCCGGAGATTGATATCCATAATCAAGAACCACGAATAGGCGTCTTTGTCTGCCACTGTGGTATCAATATTTCCCAGAACATCGAGATAAGTCAGGTCGTGGATACAGTCGGTCACTTACCATATGTGGTCCATGCTGAGGATCTTCTCTATGCCTGTTCCCAGGACAGCCAGGAACGAATAAAGACCCTGGTCAAAGAAAAGGATCTCAATAGGGTCCTGGTGGCTTCTTGTACCCCCCGAACCCACGAACCTCTGTTTCAGGAAACCATTCGCGATGCCGGGCTAAACAAGTACCTCTTCGAACTGGCCGACATTCGTGAACAATGTTCCTGGTGCCTTATGGGTAAAAAGGATATAGCTACTCAAAAGGCGGTGGAAATCGTCAAGATGCACGTAGCCAAACTCCAAAAAATGGAGCCCTTACAGACAAGCGCTGTATCGGTTACTCCCGGAACTCTTGTTATCGGTGCTGGGATCGCCGGTATAACCTCGGCCCTGGCCCTTGCTGAACAAGGATTTCAGGTCGACATTGTAGAAAGAGAACCAGCTTGTGGCGGATTGCTTAAAAATGTCCAAGATGTCCTGGGGTATTCCAAGATACAGGAGATGTTGCAGAAAAGGATCAAAGAGATGGAGGAGCATCCCCTGATATCGATACACACCGACACTGAGGTGGACAAGACCCAAGGCTTTGTAGGGAACTTCACGACCAGTCTAAAAAACGGAAAATCCATTGATCACGGAACAATAATTATCGCCACAGGCGGCATAGAATATTCTCCTGAGGAATATGGGTATCTTTATAGCCAACGCGTCTTGACCCAGAATGAATTCGGTCCAAGCCTCCTGGATTACCTCAAACCGAACCAGCACATCGCCATGATCCAATGTGTCGGCTCCCGGGAAGCCCCTCATAACTATTGTTCCCGTATCTGCTGCCTGGAGGCGATAAAAAATGCCATAAAAATCAAAGAAGCCTCACCTCAAACCCAAGTGACCATATTCTACAGGGACATACGGACATACGGCCTTTGGGAACTTTATTATCAAAAGGCCAGAGAGCTCGGGGTCCTCTTTATCCGCTTTGAAGTTGACCAAAAACCACAGGTGACAGCCTCAGATCAAAAAGTGGTTATTCAATGCCAGGAACCACTTTTGAATAAACCTATCCGTCTTGAGGCCGATTATCTACTTCTATCGACCGGGCTAAGGCCTCATCCTTCTGCAGATTCTATAGGCAAAGAATATAAACTGACAAGGAACGAAGATGGTTTTTTCCTCGAGGCCCATGTCAAACTTCGTCCTGTTGATTTCTCTACCGAAGGACTCTTTGTCGCCGGACTGGCCCATGGTCCAAAGACTGTATACGAATCTATAAGTCAGGCTTTGGCCGCTGCCGGAAGAGCCGGAAAAATCCTGTCACGCCCTCAGATTGAGGTCTCTGGGCTCATTGCCAAGCACAACCGGGACCTGTGCATGTCCTGTCTAAGTTGTGTTAGAATATGCCCCTTTGGGGCACCCTATATTGATGAGGACGGTCGGGTCAGCCACAACGAGGTCAAATGCATGGGCTGCGGCCTATGTGCCAGTGTCTGTCCTTCAAAGGCCTTTCAGATCAATAACTTTCGTGACGACCAAATAACGGCCATGATAGACTCAATGGCCTCAATTCAATCGACCTGAGACCAAGGAAGTGTTAATGTTCAACGAGCCGGACTCAATATCAAAAGAAAGCTCATCGATCACAGAAAGCCCTGAATGGCAGCCCAAGATCCTTGCCTTTGCCTGCCATTATTGTGCCTTTGCAGCTGCCGACTTGGCCGGGGTTATGCGTCTTTCCTATCCCCATAATATAAAGATCATTAGGATCCCTTGTACTGGGAGAATCGATTATTCCTATATACTAAGGGCATTTGAACAGGGAGTCGACGGGGTCTTTGTCGCCGGCTGACTTGAGGGCCAGTGTCATTTCCTGGAAGGAAACACCAATGCCGCCAAAAGGGTTCAGTACCTGAAGACATTGCTGCCCCAAGTCAATATAGAACCGGAACGTCTTGAGATGTTTAATCTCTCAGCGGCAATGGGACAAAGATGGGCCGAGATCTGTAACGAATTTACAGAAAGGATTCGAGAAAAAGGGCCTTCACCCGTTAGACAGGCCTTAGAGAGTCTGTAGAAGCAAATGAACAAGAGGTGTTCATCGTGATTGTCGGCAAACAAAAACCAATTGCAGAAATATGGCCAATGATCCAGGACCACTCCAAGATTTTGGTGTTAGGGTGTAATACCTGTGTCTCTGTCTGCCACGCCGGAGGCAACAAAGAGGCAGAGATTCTGGCCTCACTACTTAGGATATTAGCCACTCAAAATCATGTCCCTATGGAGATCATGCATACAGCAATAAAACGTCAATGTGAGGATCATCAGGATTTTTATGAGATCAGTAAAGAATTGCAATGGACTGATTGCATTTTAAGTACCGCCTGCGGAGTTGGAGTCCAATTCTTAGCTGAAAGATTTCCTGAAATGCCGGTTTATCCTGGTATTGACTCTTGTTTTTTAGGAGCCACGGAAGAGGTCGGCCTCTGGACTGAGCGATGTCAAGCCTGTGGTCAATGTATTCTGGCTTTGACCGGTGGAATCTGCCCCATCACCCGATGCGCCAAAAGGCTCTTGAACGGACCTTGCGGCGGATCTTCTCAAGGCAAGTGTGAAATAAATCCGGAGCTCGATTGTGCTTGGCAATTGATTATTGAACGTTTAAAGCACTTAGGCCGCTTGGAAGAATTTTATGAACAACTACCCCCTTTAAAAGATTGGTCTCATGAAAGAGCTGGTGGACCTAGATCTGTTACCAAAGAGGAAAGTCCTTCTAAAACCTGACTATCTTAATTTTTTCGGTAAACGGTTCACGGTCAATAGTGAACGTCTTTTAGAATGAGGTGGCTATGAAAACATTTAAAGATCTTATTGAGGAAGTACAAAAGTCTGGCTTATGCCATCATTGCTGTGGCTGCCTCAATTTTTGCACTGCCATAAACTATGGGGCCCTAGCTCAAGATGAGGCAGGTCAACCATATCTAAAAGACGAGGATAAATGTATAGAGTGTGGTTTATGCTATACTATCTGTCCGGAAACAGGAGAGCTGGAAAAGGAAATTAAGGAACACTACCAATGGTCCCCACCCATTGGCTCGGTCCAGGATATAGCCATAGCCAGGAGCATAGACAAAAAGGTCTTAAAAAATGCTACTGATGGTGGTGTAGTCACTGCTTTGCTCCAACACCTTTTGAGAGAGGAAAGCATAGACGGGGCAATTGTGAGCAAACCAGTAGGTCCTTTCCGTCGTCAGCCATATCTGGCCACCAATCAACGGGAGATACTGGAAGCTGCCGGTTTTTCCCTGGACCTCTCCCATGGGATGCAGGTCCTAAGCCAAAGCTATTCCACCTATACCTCCTCAGTCGAGGAGTTTAAGACCATCTCCAAAAGAGGACTTCACAAAGTAGCTTTAGTTGGAACTCCATGCCAAATCAGAACTGTTAGGAAAATGCAATACCTCAACCTTGTCCCTTCAGACTCCATTAAATACTGCTTTGGACTCTTCTGCTCAGGTAGCTTTAGTTTTGGAGAAAAAGAGCGGCAACAACTTGAATCAATAGGTGGTTTCAGTTGGGAAGATATATCCAGGATCAATATCAAGGATCGTTTGATCATCACTTTGAACAATGGAGAAACCAAATCCATTTCCTTAGAGCACATAGATTTTCTCAAAAGATACGCCTGTCGATTTTGTACTGATTATACCTCTGAGTTTGCAGATATTTCCTTTGGCGGGCTTGGAGCCCCACAAGGCTGGACCACAATAATTACTCGAACCTCAGCTGGGCACTCCATCCTGAAATCAGGGCAAAGGGAGGTCCTAGAATGCATTGGTGAGGATGATGAGCCAGAGCATATCCGGACAATAGCAAAGACAGCCAGGTGGTATGCCAATCAAAAAAGGCAAACTGCCCGAGAAAATCGTCAGCACTACCTTGTTGGGCAGTAAAAACTGGCCTGACCAAAGAATCTGTCTAACTTGTGGTGTTTATCTTTCACAAGCAATACCTGCCTACCGAGAGGCATTACTTATCATTTTCCGTCCTCTCAACAGAAAATAATAAGATAGGAATTCTCTGTGCCCTCTGTGTCTTAGTGAAATCAATTAATTGTACAGTTACGTATTTAGACTTTCTTTTCCCTGCCTCCCCCAGATTAGCAATTCAAGATAACAAACTTGAAAAGTTGTATAAGAATCCGCATGGGGCAGGATTAACCTCCAGCAAGCCTTAGAAAATCTAAATCCGGCAGCTATTAAGCCCCAAAAGTCACTGTTAACGGTGTCGAAGATGATCAAAAGATTCGTAATACTCCCGTCTAAACTCATTCTTTTGCCATCTGCCATCTGCTATCTTTCTTCTACAAATGCACATCTTGCAAACTGTCCCCTTTCTTATTAAACTCCCAGCCTGTTTTAAGCGATATACACATTCTGTTACTACTTAGGGAGGCTCTAACCGATGGAAATATTGAAGATTGTTATCTCACCATTTATCTGTGCCACGATCGGCTGGTTTACCAATTTTCTGGCAGTCAAGATGCTCTTTCACCCCAAAGAACCGATCAAGTTTCTTTGGTGGACCATTCAGGGCATCTTCCCCAAGAGACAAAAGGCACTAGCAATAAATCTCGGAGAACTGATCGAGAGAGAACTCATCTCTCATGAGGACATCCAAAAAGTCATTCAGGATCCCGAATTTCTCTCAAAGTTCGAATCTATGATCCACGAATATATAAGCAATTTCTTAGAAAACAAACTGACTTCATTCAACCCAATGATCAGCATGTTCTTGACCGACGAGATCAAGCAAAAGATCCAGGAAATCTTATCTGAGGAGATTAAACAACTCATCCCGGAGATTATTCAAAAGACATCAGATGAGCTTGAAAACAAACTGGATTTCAGTCATATCGTTAGACAAAAGGTTGAAGCCTTTTCCATGGACAAATTGGAAGATATCCTTTTTTCCATTATGAGCAAGGAATTCAGATTCATAGAATTTGTCGGCGCTGTCTTGGGATTTCTCATCGGTATCTTTCAATCGATCTTCCTTTTGACCGGTTGATTATATTTACCCAGCATAAATACTGTCCGAAAAAAAAATTCATGAAGATGATACAGCTTCAATGAGCAAAGTCCAATGGGATCTTAGCGATCTCTATAACTCGGCAGATGACCACAAGCTTGGTCATGACCTCCAGGAAGCCAAGACCTGGGCCAGAAAGCTGGAAGGAAAATACGCTTCCAGGGTTCGTCTCCTTAACAAAACAGAACTCCTGACCCTCCTTGGTGAATTGGAATCCATTGAGGAAAAGTTGCAAAGAGCGCTTTCCTTCGCCTATCTCAACTTTGCCACCCAGACAGACAATCCTTCAGCCTGGCACCTTTGGCAGAAGAGCCGTGAGGATGTCAGCCAGATAAGAGAAAAACTGGATTTCTTTGCCATTGAATGGGGATACGTCTCAGAAGAGCAGGCTGGCACAATGCTCTCCGGTGAACTCCTTGAGTTCTTCGGCCATTATCTGGGCTCACAAAAAAAATTCCATAACCACCGCCTTTCACTGTCAGAAGAGAAAATTCTCTCACGGACCCGAATAAGCAGGGAAAAAGCCTGGCAAGATCTCTATGAGGACATGATCGGGGATATGAAGGTTGGAATCGATAATAATGCTTTATCCCAATCAATGCATAAACTCTTTCGACCTGAAAGGTCTGAAAGGCAGCTGGCCTTCCAGGATATCTCCACAGCCATTAACAAGGACCTGCATGTCCACAGCCATATCCTGAACTCCCTGGTGACTAACAAGAAAGAGATTGACCGGATTCGAAACTACACTGACTGGCTTGAAAAGAGAATTCTAAAGGACGAGACAAACGCCGACCTGGTTAGGGTCCTGGTAGACTGTGTCTCTTCCCGTTACGATATAGTCCAGATGTATTACCAGCTAAAAGGAAAGATCCTTGGGCTTGAGGACTTATCTGTCTTTGATCGATACGCCCCCATCCCGTCACCAAAGTATTCGGAAGTTCCCTGGTCCCAGGCCAGAGACAACATCCTGGCCAGCTGGAGAGATATCGCCCCATATCTGGCTGAGATAGCTGACCAGTTCTTCGAAAAACCCTGGATTCATGCCTGTCTTAAACCGGGCAAGCTCCCGGGGGCCTTCTCTCATCCGACGATACCCAAAGCCCATCCCTATATATTCTTAAATTTCAAAGCCACATTTCATGACAGCCTGACCCTGGCCCATGAGATCGGACATGGTATCCATCAATACCTGTCAAGAGAAAGGGGGCCACTTCAGTCCCAACCAGCTACTCCCCTGGCTGAGATCGCCTCAATTTTTTCCGAGATGCTGATGCTTAGATATCTTCAAGACCAGGCCCAATCAGAACAAGATCGCCTTTTCTTGTACTGTCAACAAATTGAGCAATCCATCCAGACGCTCTTTCGCCAGGTCAGCCTCCACTTATTTGAAGACCTGGTCCACTCTAATGTCCGCAAAAAAGGACGACTTGACAGTTATACGCTCAATGAGCTCTGGATGTCTGTTCAAAGAGACCTCTTTGGTCAGAGCCTGATCCTTCAAGATGGCTACTCTTCGTGGTGGGCATTGGTCCCGCATTTTTTCCATTTTCCGGGCTATGTCCACAACTATGCCCTGTCTGAACTGCTGGTATTGGCCCTTATTAATCGACTTGAGGAAATGGGCTCCTCATTCATACCTCTTTTTCAGCAACTACTTTGTGCCGGTGGATCAACCACTCCTGAACAGCTCCTTAAGCCTTTTCATATTGACCTCAATGATCCCTCATTCATCAATGAGGGGCTGAACTTCCTGGACGATCTTTTGGCCAAGGCCATGACCATCCAGAAAAGATTACAGCCTGAGACAAACAATACAACCCCCACAGATACTTAAGTATGTTCAATTGCCATCCCTACCGTCGACTATTTCCGATCACCAAATCCTGCGTCTATATGAATCATGCCGCCCTGGGGCCGGTATCTCTGCCAGTCAAAGAGGCCATAACTAATTATCTTGAAAATTGTGCCTATCATGGCAGCCAGGACTTTTTGAAATGGATGGACAGGCTTGAAGCCAT
>CAYUNZ010000010.1:16136-31279 GCA_964446205.1 uncultured Desulfohalobiaceae bacterium
GTGCCTATCATGGCAGCCAGGACTTTTTGAAATGGATGGACAGGCTTGAAGCCATTCGAGCCTCTCTAGCCGAACTCATTGGGGCCAAAGCCCAGGAGATGGCCTTTGTCGAGAACACCTCGCAGGGGCTAAATGCCATAGCCAACAGCCTGCAGTGGGAACCAGGCGACGTTGTCCTGATCAGCTATCCCGAGTTCCCAGCAAACATCTATCCATGGCTCAATCTGCAAAGATTAGGGGTAACCATAAGGTACCTGGAACGCCAAAAGGGAAGTATCTCAATCAACAATGCCCTCAACTCGATATGCCCAAGGACCAGGTTGCTGGTTATAAGCTCTGTCGATTATGCGACCGGATTCGCAGCTGATTTGGAAGGGTTGGGGCAAATGTGTCAAAGTAAAGGGATCCTATTTTGCCTGGACGCCATCCAAAGCCTTGGCCTCTTGCCCATTGATGTCAAAGCCTCTCATGTCCACTTCATGTCTTCAGGCGGTTACAAATGGCTCCTGGGACCTATGGGGACCGGTTGCCTGTTTATTGACGACAGCGTCCGTCACTTTTTGCAGCCAAGCCATGTTGGCTGGAAAAGTGTAATCAATCCCGAAGATTTTGACATAGACTTCACCTTAAAAAAGGAGGCGGCCAGATTCGAACCCGGCAATCTCAATCTGGCCGGGATTTTCGGCCTGGGGGCCTCTGTCGAGCTGCTTCTGGAAATAGGTATTCCCACGATCTGGCAAAGGGTCAAAAGACTCATTCAAAAGCTACAGGAGGGTATCGAACAAAGAGGACTTTCTGTCTATCCAGGTCTAGGGGCAAGTGAACGCTCCGGGATCCTGACCTTTATCCCGCCGAAAAATCCGGAGGATCTGGCCCGGTTCCTGGAGGACCAAGGGATTGCCGTCTCCCTAAGACACGGTCGGATCAGGCTCTCACCCCACTTCTACAACAATAACCAGGATATCGAATACATTTTGTCTGTCCTGGATCAATATCTGTCCTGATGACTGACTGTATTTCATCCTCCAGGCAGATTCCGGACAAGAAACCTATACCAGTTGTCAGCCAGGATAGACTGAATGTCATTTTTGGCGTACCCGTCTTTATCCAGATACTCGGCCAAATCCTGGAAGCAGGTATAATCAGAGCATTGCTGGCCAGTAATCTCGAATCCGCCGAAATCGGTGCCAATACCGAGATTACGACTACCGAATCTCTGTACAAACCAGTCAATATGGTGATAGACATCCGTGATCTCGATCTGTGGTTGTCCAAACATCTCCGGATTGATTGTCAAACCGATCAGGCCATCCCTGGCAACTATCTCGGATAGCTGCTTTTCAGACAGGTTTCTCGGTACATCGAAAAAATTCCGGAAACCGGTATGACTTGTCATCAAAGGCCCGGAATAAAGATCCACGACCTGCCAGAATCCTGGTTCAGAAAGATGAGCCAGATCCAGGATCATCTGCTCTTCATCAAGAACCCGAACCACCCTGTAACCTTTCTCTGTCAGTCCAGAGGGGAAGTTGACCCCGTTGCCCTCGGCCAGACGGTTTTGACCGATATGGGTCAGGCCAATGATAAAGATCCCATAATCCTTTAGATCCCGGACAGCCCAGTCGGCCAGGACATCGGCGTTCTCCAAAAGCAGGATATAACCGGTCTTCTCCGGCTCCTTTATACAGAATTGCTTCAGGTCATTTGCATCCTTTAGGTGTTGCAAACCGCTTATATTCTCTAAGGAATACCTGATCAGGTCCTGAAGCATTTGTCCCGATGTACCGGGACCATTGAAGGGATCCGGACAAAAAAGGGCTGAAGAAAAGACGCTGAGCTTTCCCTGACTGAAACCTTCGGGTGAAAGAGTTCCTGAATCAAGATCAGAAAAGTTCAGACCTGGGGCCTTTTGACGCATGAAATGTACAAGATCGACATGGCCATCGATTATAGGAAACATATATAGCCTTTAACAAGATAAACAATTGTCTTTGATCCTTCAGTCAACGGTAGACGGTCCTAATTCTTCACATACGCTCGGCCAGGACAAACCAGCTTCTAATGAGTTCATAGTGATTAATATGGCTGCGCAGCCTCCACCAAATCGAATCCTCCAGCCTGACCCGCCAAAAAGGCTTAAAATATCCTCCATTGCCTTGGATCAACCACTTGATGTTGTCTTTACCTAAACCAGAAAACTGACCCTCGTCTTTTCCCCCGAGCCAATTCTCCCTTGGAGTCCAGTCCTGAGACCAGGAAAATGGGTCTGAAATTAGTAACTCGGCTCTGGATCCGTCTCCGAGACGATTTAGTTCCAGAAGATGTTGCAATGGATTTATGATCTTATCCAGGACATTTACCGAACCAAGGGCATCAAAACAACCAGAGACAAAGGGCAAGGCCATTGCATCGGCTACAAGAAAGTCAATATTTCCCTGGAGATACCTGGAGGGGATTTCTAGCTCTCGATGCTCACAGAGATCGCCTTCTACTGGTAGATCAAAGTCTGTCTGACCGTACTTGGCCAGATGTCTGGCTGCCTTGATAAAGCTTGTGGACAGATCAACCCCCACGGACTGTACACCTCTCATGCCTAGCTCAAATGTAAACCTGCCGACGGCACAACCGCAATCCAGGGCCATATCAAAAGAAGGGGTCAAAGATTCCGCAAGCCTTGGAAACAGAGGCTCGGCCCAAGGCTCAAAGAGGTGATCGGAAAAATGCGACCAGAGATAAGAAGAAAGGACTTTGTCTTGCTCGTACTTGTCCTGATCTGCCTGGGCGGTTTTGGTATCTATGGTCAATAGGGCCACACCCTCTTTGATCAAATATCTGGACCGGCACTTCGGACAGATCAGCTGTCCGGACAGGATATCCTGATCTTCAATATCAGTTACCGTGTCCAATGAAAGGATAATCTCTTTAGGCAGGCAATTTGGACAGATGAGATAAGGTAGAAGCCAGGTATACATATTCAATCTCAGAAAAAAACGGAAGGATACCGGTATCCTTCCGTTTTTTTTGTTTACGACCCTGTCCTTTTACAGGACCTAGTCTTTCTTGGCAGCTGCCGGTCCGTGGCAGGACGGGGCATGACAGGACGGCGAATGGCAGGCCGGTCCATGACAAGCCGGTCCATGACAGGATGGCGAATGGCATGACGGGGCATGACAGCTTGCCTCGGCCGACAGTTTCTTGTCTACAGGCTTCATCTTTAACATAAGCTTTCCCTCCTTAATGTATTGTGTTTACTAATATTAATGCTTTAGATAAAGGCATTGTTCATTTGCCAAGGTTGAGGCCGATTCCTGGCAGACACTCAAAAAACATTCAAAGTCCATGGACTCGGAGAAGGAGTCATAGAGTTTTTCGGCAATATCTTTTACCGTCAATATGCCATCAGACAATGTCAAGAACTTCCTGCCAAAGTCATTGATTTCATAAGCCTGAACCCCACTTTCCTGTGGCTGAAAAACAAGGGTGGATGGCTCATGAGGATATCTTTCTTGAACAATCCCCTCTCTCAGATCAGCTATAATCTTGGGGACATGGCAGGAGAACTCCTGGACCTGAACCCCCTCATACTTGACAGGGAAGAGATGGGATATACCTTGGTCTGTTATTGATTGCCGGTCTGCATCGGTTCTTGGCTTCTGCCCTACTGCCAAAAAGGCCTGTTCATAGCTTAAAATATCGCCAAGATGACTGAACGAATCGGCTAAATATCTATTTAGATGAATTATGACAAAGTCTGGAAACAAAGGCAAGGATTTTTTTCCGGCTGTAACCAAATCGTTACAGTCATCTTTCAGCTGAGCCCATTTGAGCCAGTCCATGAATAAATGTGTCGGGGACCTGTCCAGGGCTCTTGCCAGAAGGAAAAAGGTCATGGGATAGTTCAAAACCATCAAGGGGAATGTCTCTGTAATCGCAGCAAGTTCTTTGAGTGACAGGGACGGACAAGGCAGATTGTAAAAACAGCTGAAGAGCTCCGGGTAAGAGTCAATCATCTGCTCATCGGTCTCAAGTCGCTTGCCCTGATCAAACTCCAGCCCCAAGGCAAAATAGGTATCTACTTCCCGTCTTAGTTCATTCAGGTATCTTTGGTGCAATTCCGTACCTGGCAAGACCGTCGGCATCTGGAACAAAGGTAAGCTCTTGCCCTGGATACCTGTCTTCAGAGCCAAAGACAGGGTCTGGTCAATGTCCTCGAGACCCTCTTCCGGAAAACCGATGATGAAGCTCAAGGTTGGGACCATGCCCAGATCAGTAGTCTGACGGACCTTTTGATAGAGGATATCCCTTTCGATGTTCTTGTGGATAAAGGCCAATGTCTTTCTGGAACCGGAATCAATCCCATAGCACATGGACTCACACCCGGCCTTCCTCATCAACTCCAGCTCCTCTTCATCAACAGTATCCAAACGGGAAATACAGTACCAGGGAGTAGTCTCCAAACCATTATCAAGGACTTGTTGACAAAATTGACGGACAAAAGATTTCCTGGAGGTAAACTGATCATAGGCCAGGACAAAACACTCGGCCTGATGGACATCTCGAAGAAGAGTCATCTCCCGGACAATCCTTTCCACTGAATAGACACGCTGTTTCCTGCGCCACATCCTTGATTGGGAGCAGTAAATGCAATTATGGGGACAGCCCCGGCCAACCTCCAGGACAGCGATGCTCCGGGGCAGACCACAGGCATCCCGGTAGGTGGTCAATGGTGGTAAGAAGTCGTATTCAGGGAAAGGGAGGTTATTCAGGTCCTGTAGGAGCTCCCTCTCCGGATTCCTGACAATATTCCCGTTGTCACGCCAGGTTACACCATGGACGCCCTCTCCCTGACCGCCCTGTTGATATGAGTCTATCAGCCCGGGAAACGATATCTCCCCTTCTCCCCTGATCACGGCATCGATGCAGGGAAAGGTCTTAAGGGTTGCCTCATCCAGGAAACTGGCATTGTGTCCTCCCAGGACAATCCTTAGCTCCTCTCTTTTGTCCTTGATCTTTCTGGCTATTTGAACAATTCCGGGATAAGTAGTACATTGAGCCGAGAAACCGACAACATCCGGGCCAGATTCCAGGACCCGTTCGGCACATTGATCATATATTTTAGAATCAAAGGATAACTCCCCCTGTCTCAGAGCCAGAACAAAATCAAGAATAGTGACCTCATGTCCCTGACTTCTTAACCCTGTTGCCAGATAGACAAGGCCCAGAGGTGGTAGATTATACAATGATTCCAAGTAAAATGGGGGAAAAACAAGGGCAACCTTCATAGCTAAGTATATTCTATATCCAAGGTTTGAAGAGTCAAGGTGGTATAAAATTTCTACCCGTTAATTAACCCATAAAAGGATATGCTCTTATAACCGGATAGGAAAAACAGGCATATTCAGCAGTACTTAACCTGCTTTTTATTTCTCCTAATTACCATGAACGGTCAATTGTTACCAAATAATATTTTAATAATAATACATATCATTCTAATTATCAAGTTAATCTCTTATGTGATCACATTTATTTTGTTTTCACTTAATTTGTCCGAATAAACAAATAGTTATAATCTTCCTGTTAACCAACATACCCTGGCCGGCGGACACAAGTAGGAAGAGATTGTGAACCACGAACTGCAAGACAAAGAGGCTAAGAAATAATTTCTTTATTCGTAACTGTTTAGCTAATTGAAAAAGGGCTTTTCTTTGCACTCGTCAGTGGTAAGGTTGTAGAGTTTCTTAGCGTTTTGATGGGGGAAACCCCACCGTAGACATACGACAGATCAGACATTATATAACCAAATGTTCAACAATTATGTAAGTCAAGCAAGAGCACCAAGGCCAAGGGTGGGGAGGGGGCAGGCATGCCCCATCAAAAAAGCTTAGAAACTCTAGGCCTGAGAACGTGAGTGCAAAGAAAAGCCCTTTTTCAAAATATCAAATTTGTAACACGGCTAAACTGTTACCTTTATTCTTATTTCTTACGGTCCACGGTCAACGGTTCACATTCTTTTCATATAAACTTGCCAAGCAAATAAGACTCAAGTATACTCAACTTAATAGGAACTTCATTAAAGTTATCCATTGCCTGTCAGAAGAACAAAAATCAAACAAAGGGTTTTTTGCACCATGTATAGTTACCTGATCGATGAGCTAAAGCCCCAAGAAATAGAACGTATTATCCATTACTTAGAATACCATGGCTATAAAGGGCCTATCAAGGATATTTATTGGATCGAGATCCCCAACCACCTTCTAAATCCAACACAAAAGAACCATGTTTCAGAATGTGGTCCGTATATTCTGTCCCTGGAAACAGGCAAGACCTGGATCAAGCTGGAACTACTGGTCAGACCCCGTAATACCCTGCATTGTACCTGCATGGCTTTAGCCAATCCGGAACAAAGGTCTTATG
Source organism: uncultured Desulfohalobiaceae bacterium (assembly GCA_964446205.1). Classification (GTDB taxonomy): domain Bacteria; phylum Desulfobacterota; class Desulfovibrionia; order Desulfovibrionales; family Desulfothermaceae; genus CAYUNZ01. The sequence continues at coordinate 22,551 of CAYUNZ010000010.1, forward strand.
GCATGAACCTCCTGGACCATATCTTTATGGATTTGGGACTTGTCGACTGAGATTTGATACATGCGTATTCCGACTTCACTCCAGGAGCTAAATCCCCAGCAGGCCCATTTGTGTCTCAATATTGAGCGCTTTGTCACCAAAGAACTAAATTTGTCACTTACCGGTAGCCGTATCCTTATAGCCCTTTCAGCCGGAGTAGATTCTATGGCCCTGTTGCTTTTCTGTCATATCCAAAAGAAACGCTGGGGCCTTGATCTTAAAGCAGTCCACTTGAACCACCACTTAAGACAGCCGGCCCAAAGAGAAGCAGAATTTGTCAAAGAGATATGCACTCAACTCAACATCCCTTGTGATATCGGGACTTCCCATATCCGTATCTATGCCGACAAATATCGGCTGGGCTTGGAAGAAGCAGCCAGGATTCTGCGTTACCGCTTCTTGATCGGGGTCCGGAAAAAGATCAAGGCCGATTACCTTCTGACAGCCCATCATTTAAATGACTTGGCTGAAGACATCCTCTTACGGCAAATCAGAGGAACCGGCTGGCCGTCTCTTGGCGGCATGGCCGCCTATATCCCGGAAAAGTCCTTGCTCAGGCCATTTTTGTTGACTCCAAAAGAAGAACTGCAAAAACTTGTCTCTCAAGCCAATATGACCTGGTTTGAAGACGAATCCAACCAAGATCTCAGATTTCAGCGCAACAGAATACGGCATACCATAATGCCCTTGCTAACTGAGGAAAATCCAAACTATCTTGAACAGATAAAAAAACTCTGGCAACAGGCCAATACTGATGCCGACTATTGGGATACAAAGCTAAAGAGCCTTCAAGAAAAGGAATCTCGACAGAAAGAGGCAATTTACCTTAAAAATAAAGACCTCAAACAACTTCATCAAGCTTCCAGGCTTCGATGGTACAAGTCAATCCTACAAAGGCTTGGACCTGGGCAGGTCAGGGGCAAGACACTTTATCTCTTGGATAAGTCCTGGAACCAATCCGACATTGGGAAAACTTTGCAATTCCCTGGTAACAAGGCCGTTCGCATAAAACATCAAGGCCTTTGTTTCCTCTCTGCCCTATGAAATATGACAAGCAAAGAGCATTGTACTTGGATCACGGAGAAAAGACCTAACAGTTGCAGGTGATTGGCTAGTGGCTAGGATCTTGTTCATTCTTCATTGGGCTCGCTAGGACATAGAAGTTAGTATGATAAGAATGTGGACCGTGAACCGTTGACCGTGGACCGAAAAAAATAAGAATCAAAAATTTCCTGATTTCTTTGTATTATGGTTCATGTTTTTCATTCTTCATTGGGCTCGCTAGGACATAGAAGTTAGTATGATAAGAATGTGGACCGTGAACCGTTGACCGTGGACCGAAAAAAATAAGAATCAAAAATTTCCTGATTTCTTTGTATTATGGTTCACGTTTTTCATTCTTCATTGAGCTCGCTAGGGCATAGAAGTTAAGAAGGGGGAAAAATAATGAAAAAAACTTTAATTATATCAATTACAGCAATTTGCTTTCTTCTTATTTCACAGTCCAGGCTCATGGCCAATCGTCTTGATATCATTGAGGACTGTGAAAAGATAATATCCTCATTACAAGATGGGACCTCAAGATCTGATTTTGAGAAATACCTGACCCAAATCTCTAACCATATTGATGATTACTATCAATTCTCACCAGAGAACACTCTTTTTTTGGAGTATGCCTTTGACTTTTACCAAAGATCAAAATCGATCTTGAATCGTTTTGAAGACCAAGACAGGAAACATATTTTTATTCAGGAAAATGAGAAAAATATCCGGATGGGTATTAAAAAAAGCAAAACAAAATCAGATAAAATAAAGCCGGGTATAAAATTCTCCGAGTCACAAGACTCAGTTAGTATGCAATTACACTCCCGATCATCACAGCAACTATCTCCAACTCAGGATCTCTATAGACAGGCCTACCAACTTTTGAACCACATGTATCTATTTATAGATGTGGCCCCCTGATGAGACTAATATATCTTGGAGATGCTCTATGGGCATAGGTTTGGCGAAATAATATCCCTGAGCATAATTACAGTTATTGTTCATAAGAAAAGAAAGTTGCTCCATATTTTCAACCCCTTCAGCCAAGATCTCCTTACCCAAATTATGGGCCATAGTTATCATGGTCGAGACAAGAGAGGCATTTTGTTGATTATGCGGGATATTAATGAGAAACGATTTGTCAATCTTGACAATATCAACAGGAAGGACCTTCAAGGTGTTTAGTGAAGAATATTCTTTGCCAAAGTCGTCCAAAAGTATAAGAACTCCCCAATCAGACAGGGTCTTCAAAATGTGAGCGGCAATATTAATATTTTGCATAGCCTCTGATTCGGTTATTTCTACTGCCAAAGACCGGGGATCAAACTGTGTTTTATCAAGAGCGGCCTTAATATTGTCCAAAAATTTGACATCCCTTAATTGATTAGCGGAAATATTGACAGCTACCCGAAGTGAAGAAAACCCGTTAAGAAAAAAGTTCCTACATGAACAACCTGCCGCCTGGACAACCCAATTGCCAACTGCTTTAATCAGACCGCTCTTTTCCAAAACCGGCAAAAAAGCCGCAGGATATAAAAGACCACGTTGGGGATGACTCCAGCGAATTAAGGCTTCAATGGCTATAAAAGAGTTGTCTTTCAGATCTATCTGGGGTTGATAATGCAGGATAAACTCTTCGTTTTCCAAGGCCTTCCAAAGTCTTTGCTCCAGATGGAATTGGCTTGAGACCTGAGCTCCTATTTCAGGGCTATATCTCCGAAGCTTATTATGAATATATTTTTTGGCGGCATGCATTGCCATATCAGCCTTTTGAAGCAACGTCTCCTGATCCATACCGTCATCAGGAGATATGCTGTACCCCATGGCCACATTAGGGAAAAAATCCATATCACCTAATTGACATGGTCGCTTCAATTCCTCAATCAACCGCTCAGCAAAGACCTTGATCTCATATTGGTTGTTAATATCTTCCAACAAAATAACAAATTCATCACTGCCAAACCTAGAGACAGTATCCACCTCACGAACAAGCTGTTCTAATCGTTGAGCTATCTTTTGGATCATCATGTCGCCGTAAGTATGTCCCATTGTCTCATTCAAGGTCTTTAACTTGTGAATATCAACTGTTATTAGGGCCAATTTTGTTTTGTAGCGTTTAATCCGGGCCAAGGCGTGTTGAAAACGGTCCTGAAAAAGTTCTCGATTGGCCAAACCGGTCAACTGGTCATAGTGTGAGAGATAATGGACCATACTCTCAGCTTGTCGCTGAGCTGTGATCTCATTGCCAATAAGCATTGATCCTATCAATGTACCGTTTTCATCGTGTAGTGGTTTTATATTCCAGGAAATAACTTTGTTGTGTCCGTTCTTGCACTCAATATTTGATTCAAAATTCTCAGTGTATTGGTTGTTACCATTGACACAGCAGCCAAAAATATGGAGCACATTTGCTCTGGAAGATTCCTCAGGATGTAACCATTGCCAAATCCGGCCATTACCAAGGACTTCTGCCTTATCGTAACCACTTATCTCCCGGGCAGCTTTATTCCAGATAAGGACATTGTGTTCTTTGTCCAAGACATTGAGCCATATGTTGGCATTATCTATAATTGTTTCCTGAAACTGATTAAGTCTCTTTATCTCTTCTTTGGCCTTTTTGCTTTCACTAATATCATGTTTGGTAACTATATAATTAAGGGCTTGACCTTTTTTACCCTTTACTGCAGAAACAGTTGTATAGGTTGTAATTTCAGTCCCGTCTTTCTTGAGATTGATCAGCTCACCCTCCCAAAGCCCAAATCTGTCCACATAGTCAATTATTTGTCCGATTGCATACTGAGAGTTCTGGCTCAACAGGAGCTCTGGGCTCTTACCCAAGAGATCCTGTTTGTCATAGCCATGCAGATTAGCCATAGCCGTATTAGCATAAGTGATATAGCCATCCTTGGTGGTAATCGTAACCGCCTCTTTTGTGGTCTCAATGGCTTTGAAAAGTCGATCTTTTTCCTTTTCTATCCTGGTAAGCCTGTATTCATTGTCTAGCTCGTTGACAATGCGGTGGACAACACTTGGCAACAACTCAAGTAAACCGGCATCCTTAATAATATAATCCCTGGCCCCGAGTTTCATCATTTCTACAGCCACCCTTTCATCACCATATCCGGTCATGACAATAAAAGGCAGTGTATAATCCTGGTCTTTTAGAGTAGAAACAAATGAAGCAGCCGTCATATCTGATAATTTGTAATCCAGGATAATAAGATCCATAGAGTTGGTATCCATTAGTTTGGACAGGGCTTCATAACCGCTCAGACACTGCTCTGTAGCATAGCCTAGCCTACGAAGATTTTTTCTGATCAAGGTACAGAGGTCTGGATCATCATCAACTATTAAAATTGAAAATGGGGGGGCTCCCTGTATGTCGGTCATAAACTGTATTTTCCATTTAGCTTCGGATATTGGACGACTTTTAGGAATAACCCAAGATTCCTTATTGTTTGCACAAACTTCTCATAGTCAATAGGCTTGGCAATATAATTGCTACAACCTAGTTTATGGCACTTATCAACCTCTATAGGGTCATCGGTAGTGGTAATCATGACAATGGGCATTTTGCTGAGTTCTTTATCCTGTCCAAGGGCCTCAAGCACTTCTATACCGTCAATTTTCGGCATTCGAATATCAAGCAATAGTATATATGATCGACCAGTTTCCCTATGTGGTCCTTGACCACGTTGAAAGAAAAAATCCAATGTCTGTTCTCCATCTGAAAAAGCATGAATCTTATTAGCAATCCCAGACCGTTTCAGATTTTTCTCAATCAGCCTGGCATGTCCTTCATCATCTTCAGCCAGGACAATCACAACTTCATTCTCCATAATAAGGAATCCTCCAGCATAAAATAAGTAAGACAATATAATTAATTAACCCGAAAGAATGTTTACCGTTGTCCGTTTACCGTTTACCGAAGAACTAAGAATAATGGGATAATTTCTTAACATCTTCGTCTTACGGTTCACAGTTCACGGTTCTCGGTTCACATCCTTCTAGTATGAAAAGAACGTGGACCGTGAACCTATAAAGTGTATAAACCTCATTGACAACTCGCCGGCAAGGAGACACAAAATTTACTTCCTTGACCAGGCTGAGATTCTACCCAGATCTTACCGCTGTGTTTATAAAGTATTTTCTGGATAACTGTCAATCCAAGGCCTTCTCCTTGACTACTTACAGGGTTTAATCTGTAAAATATATCAAAAATCTTGTCCTTGTATTCAGGTGAAATTCCAAGCCCATTGTCTTCAATAGAATATAAACAGTAACTCTCTTGCCTGCTGCCTTGAATATGAATCACAAGATATCTGTCCGGATGAGCATATTTAATAGCATTGTCCAAGAGATTGGAAAAGACTTGATTTACCTGTGATTCATCTCCATAGCAAGAAGGTAAAGGATCAACAGTTACTCTTGTCTGAGACTCTTTGAGCTGGTGATCAAAGGCCATGACCACAGACTTGATCATTTCATTCATATCAATTTCAGTCTTTCTGGTTTCACTTCGCCCAATTCGGGATAAACGGAGAAGACCGGAAATAAGGGCATCCATTTTAGAAATTCCATTCAGAATGTATTCGATTGATTCAGGAATATCATCATTTAATAGAGGGACTAGCTGATCCTTGTTATCTTGGGGGAGATCAACCCTATTAAGAATAGACTGCATCTCCTGAAGGGAGGCCAAAAGCTCCTTACTAAATCCCAAAACATTGACCAATGGAGATCTAAGATCATGGGTTGTTACATAGAGTACCTGTTCTAACTCCTTGTTCTTGTCCAGAAGTTCATTGTTTAGTTGTTTTCGTTCTTCTTGGGTTTGTTTTTTTGAGGTGATATCACGGACAATGGCCAAAATCTTCTCCTCTCCTCCAATTCTTGCCTTCTTCAAGGTCACTTCAACCCAGAAAGTACTTCCATCTCTCTTTTTTGCAAGCCATTCAAAATACTGTGGTCCTTGAGACAATGTTCTTTTAAACCTTTCCTTGACACTTTTTGATTCGCTGTTCAAAGCCCCATCTATATCATCAACAGTCAAATCAAGTAGTTCATTATATGTATAACCGAACATTTCACACATAGCCTGATTTACATCAAGAATATCTAGTGACCCGGTATCATGAATTAAAATACCATCCCCGGCATTATCGAATATTTCTCGATAATTCTGTTCTGAAGCCTGTAAAGCAGCCTCAATTCTTTTTTTGTCTGTTATGTCCCTGCCAAAACCACAGACAAACTCCCTATCGCCAATGGTCAAATGGGTTGATCTTATCTCTTTGATCAACTCCTTCCCATCAACAGTAGTCTGATAAGACTCAAAGGACATAGCACCCTTTTCTTGCAGTTTCTTAAAATGATAGGCATACTCTTTATTTGCAAATTTTTGGTCAATATCTTGAACACTTAAGCCAATCATCTCTTGAACATTATATCCAAGGCTTTTGGCAACAGCCTCGTTAACATATTCAATTTGACCATTCGGCCTTATAAGGTAGCACTCTTCTATAGTGTTATCGAGAATAAACTTAAATTTCTCCAGTTCCTGTTTTATTTTTAAATGTTCAGTAATATCACAGACATGCTCAACAACTCTCTTAACCTCTCCTTCTGCTTCTTTGACCGGATGAACATTCCTTTCCCTCCAAACAATCTTTCCTTCCGGGGTCAGGGTCGAGAATTCATCCCGTTGAAAGGTACCAGTCTCAAATGCCTTTTTCGAAGGACACGATTCACAAGGGATATCCCGTTTATGGTAAGCATAATAACATTTTTTGCCCTCAATGGGAATCATATCTGGATGCCTTGTTTTTATAACATGATTGGCATAAATAACATTCAAGGAAGAATCAATGACACTGATACCATCTTGTATAGAATTGAAAATACTCTGAAGAAATTTTGCATTCGATCTTAGCTCTGAAATCGTTGACTCGTCTTCCTGAATCTTTTGTCTCAAAGAATAAACTTCTTGCAGCAGTTCTTCTTTTGAGCTAGTATACTCTTTCATAACAATCCTTATTTCATTATTATTGACTTTGTATCTAAACAGGTATGTTTTATACAGAATCTAGTTTTACTATATTATATCCACCTCGTCCGTCAAGTTAACGTCCATGGGCCGCGCAACCAGCCCACAACGAATAATGAAAACTCCCGATAACTTTCTAAAATTATTCTTATAAATTTCATTCTTCTTTTCGTGTTTTTTCGTGTCTTTCGTGGGCTAAGTTCTTTTCATGTTAAGCGGGAAAAACATCTTACCTAGATCTGCTTGTAATCTATTAAAATCCTCTAAAATAAGTTGCTTTATATTCGACTATATCCTTTATGAATATCAATCTTTATCATAGCAACAAGTCCGAAGTCCTGGCTGCTAAGCTTTCCGAACTGGTAAGAAATGAAAATAACGACATCTTTAAAAAAGAAACTGTCATTGTCCCTGGCCAGCCAATGGCTCATTGGTTGCAGCTTCAGATTGCTCACTATAATGGTATCTGCGCCAATATGGATTTTCCCTTTCTAAGAGGTTTTCTTTGGGATTACTTCTTGCTCCCTTTGAGTAACTACCCTGACAGCCTTGATCCGCAGCTGGCATTTACCCCCTTGACCCTGACCTGGCAGATCCTGAAGATCTTAAAAAGAACTGATCCTGAACAAGCCATACCGGAGCTCAAAAGATATCAAAGCCAAACTGACGGGGATATCCATGTCTACCAATTGGCCAGGAGACTGGCCAGGCTTTTTGACGACTACCTTATCTTCAGGCCGGAGATGATAATTTCCTGGATCCAGGGCCAAAACCCTTTCCAGGACCACAAGGAGGGCCTCTGGCAGATGAAGATCTGGCAGAGCCTTGTCTCAGACAGCCGGACAGAAACCTTCCCTCAGCTTGTAAGGCACTTTGAGACGGCAATCCGGGCAGAGGAGGTCAAAAGCCTTCTCCCTGTCCTCAAGGACAAAAATCGTATCTTCGTCTTTGGATTCTCGTCACTGCCGCCTTTATTTATCGACATCCTGCAGATGATCTCCAGGCATATTGAGGTCAATCTCTTTTTCCTGAACCCCTGTCAGGAATACTGGACCGATCAGTACCCGGACAAGGTCATGCTAAAAATAAAAGAGGATCTTGATATTGCCGGCAACTCGCTGCTTCGTTCCCTTGGCAGCCAAAACCGGGAATTCCTAAATATTTTGCTGGAAAAGACAGATTTTCAGGATATTGCCCTTTATCCCGACCCCGGGGAGTCTTGCTCCAGCCTGCTTGAACAAATCCAAACCGATATCCAGTATATGGACAAGCCGCAGGGACAAAGAAAAATTGCCTCCAAGGACAGGAGCATCCAGTTCCATGTCTGCTACAGTCCAATGAGAGAAGTGGAAGAAGTCCACCAGTTCCTGCTCCAACAATTTTGCTATAATCCTGATTTAAAGCCATCCGACATCCTTGTCCTGGTTCCGGACATAGATAGCTATGTCCCTTACATCCAGGCGGTTTTCAACACTGTCTCCCCTAACCATCCCAGATACATCAAGGCAACAATAGCCGACAGGGGACTTATGTCCTTATTCGAAGAAGCCACTGCCTTTTTGCGGTTATTCGATCTTTTGACCGGCCGGATGCCGGCCTC
>CAYUNZ010000011.1:0-9954 GCA_964446205.1 uncultured Desulfohalobiaceae bacterium
AAAACTTGTTATTTCCATATCCGGAAATCAAAAATTTCCGGATGGGAACTAAGTATATTTGATATTGTATTTCAATATCTTTTCAAACTGTTATGTTATCCGCTGACAAATGATTTCAAGGTCTCTAACGGATCCTGGCTTTTCATAATGGATGTCCCTATAAGACAGGCATTGTAACCAATCTCATGCATATCTTGAACTTCCCGAGGACTACTCAGACCACTGGCACAGATCCAGATTTCTTCCGGACGCTTATAAGCAATGAGCTTTTGGGAGACGTTTAAGTCAACAGCCAGGCTTTTTAAATCACGGTTATTGACCAGCAGACATCTGGCCTTAGTTCTTCTGGCCAATTGCAAATCCTTGAAGTCAAAGATCTCCACAACTGGTTCCAGCCCAAGTCCTAATGAGTAAGAAACCAGTTCAGGAAGATGATCCGGGGCCTTGTCAAAAAGCCTGGCAATCAATAGAAGAGCAGAAGCCTGTGTTTCTGCGGTCTGATCGATCTGAAGCTTATCTATAATGAAGTCTTTGCGCATAATCGGGAGATCTGTTTTGGAGAAAGCATCCAGATGATCCAGGCTGGAATGGAAATAGAGGCTATCAGTCAGAACGGAGATGGCTGCAGCCTGTCCGGTCTGAAATACAGAAGCCATATTTTCTGGGGCCATAGTTGAGTTGATTTGTCCCAGACTCGGTGAACCAGGTTTATATTCAGCAATTACTTTTCTAGCTGGAGAACTTTTCAGGGCTTGAATAAAGGATGTTTTTTCATTTTCGCGAGATTTGGGGCATCGAATTTGTCTTTTCCGGTCGAGTCTAAGATTTTTTATTTCTAATGACTTCGATTCCAGGATTTGTTCAAGCATAAAGATTGCTCCTTATCAGGCCATTATGGACGTGTTCTTTGGCCCTTTGTATACATTGTTGCAGATTTTTGTCATTTTCGAGAAGAGACAGGGCCAGACCCAGGTTGAGGATGACCATATCTTGAATTGCTTGTGGTCCATGTCCGCGCAAAATTGACCGCATTACCTCCAATGCCTGTGTTTTGTCCCTGCAGGATAGTTCTCCTGACGCATGTTTGGGGATATCAAATTCATTTGGGTCTATTGTGTCATGGGTGAGTTTGCCCTTATGGACATAGATGACTTGCGAAATGCCGCATGGGGTGATTTCATCAAAGCCGCAGGCCCCATGGACGACAACAGCATTTTTGATATCCTTGTCCAGAGCCAGGGCATTGGCCATCAAGGGCAGTAATTTCTTTTTACCCACACCGATCAATTGGTGTGTCGGACGGACTGGATTGAGCAGTGGCCCCATGAGGTTGAACAGTGTAGGTATGCCTAGCTCTTTTCGTATCTGGGACAGGTGGGAAAAGGCTGGATGGAAATATGGGGCAAAGAGAAAGACGAAGTTTGTCTTGTCAAGATCATAAAAGATCTGATCTCGATTTGTGAGAAAGGGTATCTCTAGGGACTCAATGATGTCTGCACTGCCACATTTGCTTGATACAGCCCGATTGCCATGTTTGACTACCTTATGACCCATGTCGGCCAGGAATAAGGCTACAGCAGTCGAACAATTGAAGCTTTTTCGGCCGTCACCTCCGGTACCGCAAGTATCTATACATGGCCCGTCAGAGTAGGGACAGAGTCGAGAATGGTCCAGGGCCGCCCTGACTGCAGCCTTTAACTCTCTTGATGTCTCACCCTTTGTACTTAAACCCAAGAGAAAGGCCCCGGCTTGAGCCGGGCTAAGTTCCTGGGAAAAAAGTTGTTGAAAACCTCTATAAGCCCTATCTTCGTGAAGGTTTTGCTTTTGAGACAGAAGCTCAAGCGACAGATTGATGGACATAATTCTCTCCTTTTGGTTTTGAAGGATATTCTTTATTTTTTATAAAGCCGACAAAGTTTTCGATGAGTTTGGGGCCTTCTCTAGTCAGGATAGATTCCGGATGGAATTGGACACCAAACCAGGGACGATCTATGTACTTGAGGGCCATGGGTTCCCCATTTTCGCTGTAGGCAGTGATCTTGATCAGGCTATGGGATAATTCCTTGGGTTCCTTGGACATAATAAGGGAATGGTAACGGGTGGCTGGAAATGGATTGGCAATGCCGTTAAACAAGCCTGTCTGGTTATGGAAGATTTGTGAAGTTTTCCCATGGATTACCTGGTCTGCTTTTCTAATGCCGAGTCCGGCCCAAAAGGCCAGTATTTGGTGTCCCAAACAAACGCCCAGGACCGGGATGTCAGGTGCCAGGATCTGAAGAAGAGATAGGCAGCATCCGCTTGTTTCCGGTCTGCCTGGACCGGGAGAAATAATTATCCCTTGGATATTTGAGTTATGAACCATGGCCATTATGTCCTGGTCGTCGTTGCGAAGGACACAGAGATCAATTCCTGTTGGCTGGAACAATTGGACCAGATTGTAGGTAAAGGAATCATAATTATCGATTATTAAAAGCATCAGTCCCTCCGGATTCTTTGATAATTTTTTGAATGATCATGGTTTTGTTTTGACATTCCCGCCATTCTTTGGACGGTTCTGAATCATTGACGATTCCTGCTCCTGCCTGCCAATATATTGTATTGTCTTTGATCCAGAGACTGCGGATGGTGATGCCGATATCCAGATTGACCGTTGCCGAATCCAGCCCCAGCCAACCAATGCCCCCGGCGTATGGGCCTCTGTCTAGGTCTTCAATCTCGGCCAGGATCTCCATAGCCCTGATTTTGGGGGCTCCACTGACAGTCCCGGCCGGGAAGGCAGCCTGAAGGATGTCAACGCAGTCAAGGTCAGGAGATAGATGGGCGGAAATAGACGAGGTCATGTGCATAACATGAGAAAATCTTTCTATCTGCATGAATTTGTCGACTTTGACACTTCCCGGGACGGCTATTCTGCCAAGGTCATTGCGACCAAGATCGACCAGCATGACATGTTCGGCACATTCCTTTGAGTCCTTGAGTAGTTCCTCAGCCAGACCCCTGTCTTTTTCTGATGTTCTACCTCGTGGTCTGGTTCCGGCGATCGGTCGTTCCCGGAGATTTTTATCAGAGCATCTGACAAGTAGTTCAGGAGAAGAACCGACAAGTGTTATTTCCGGCAAATTAATATAGAACATGTATGGTGAAGGATTGAACTGCCTCAACCTCCGGTAAAGAACAAAAGGATCTCCTGAGAAATCGGCCTGGTGTTGTCTGGACAGGACAACCTGGATGGCTTCTCCTTCCTGGATCAGGTCTTTTATGGAAGCGACCTGGCTGCAAAAGGATTTTTTTTCTGGAGTGGTTTTGATGCTGCCGATTTCTGGAGTCAGATGGTGGTTTCTGTCTGCTCTGGTATTTTCCTGTTGCTTGTCCTGATCAAGATTTAAGAAGACGCATTGGTGATAAAAGTGGTCAAATAGGATTTGTTGTCCGGCCAGGAACAGAATTGAATGTGGATCATCTGAATCAAAGTTTTGGCTGAGCCGGGGTTCAAGTAGGCCGGAAAAGGCATAGCCAAAAAAGCCAAGCAGTGATCTGGTAATAGCAGGTAGAGTTTCTATGTTCGTGGGGGCCTTAATCTCTATCTGTTTCAAAATCGACTTGAGGCAAGAGAGGCTGCGACTATCGGAACAAACCGATATTGGATCAAGGCGCGGATCAAAGGCTTGACACTTGACCCTACTTTGGTTGTACTCGAGGATGAAACGGAAATCCCAGGCTATCAGACTGTATCTGCCGAATCTTTTGTCTATTTCTGCGCTTTCCAAAAGAATGCCCGGCTGATGGCCGACAAAATCCAGGTATAGACTGATCGGGGTCTGGGTATCGGCCGGGTATATCGTACCAAATTGCTGGATTGTTATCTTATCCATACTTTCTGTCCTTTATAAATTGTTATCATTTACGGTCCACAAAAAAGCCGCATTCCTTGGGGAGGAATGCGGCTTTTTGTCGCTCAAGATATATAAGGATATAACTACATTCCTCCCCCTTCCAGATCTCTATCCCACCACCAGTTGGCTTTATCCAATACAAGGTCCAGTTCACCGGCAGAAGTAAGGTTTAGAAAAGATCGGAACTTTCGAATAGCTTCCTGACTGTACGGATTGGCCTCGAACAGGGTTTGAAACATCTGGGTGTCTTGGGTCAGCATTTTTTGAGCGGCCTGAAGTCTTCGGTAAAATGAAGGGGTCAAAAATTGTTCGATTTCAGGGTCATGGGAAAAGGAGGCCAAATAAGAAAGGGTAGTTACATAATTGAGGCCCTGAATAAAAGCCAGTGATCGATCGTGCTTTTGGGCCGTAGTCTGAAAAGGACGGAGCTCGATCGACTCTAGAAGTTGATGGACAAACTGGAGGGTGTCATTACCTCGTCCAGGAGTAAGGGCAACCCGAAGCGGAGTCTGGTTGTCCGGTTCAGGTCCGAAAAGGGGATGTGTACCGATTACCGGACCTTTGTGATGTCTAAGCATCATTTCCAAGGGTTTTATTTTGACTGAGCAGATATCCATCAGGATTGAATCATCATTTATGTAAGGACCAATTCGTTCCAGTACTTCTTCATAGGCCTCTAAAGGTATGGCCAGAAGGATAATTCCAGACTCTGTCATCGCCTCTGACAGCAAATTTTCCTCCAATGGCTGATCACAAGGAAAAATACGGTGTCGGCAGGACTTGAATCTTTGTTGTAGAAAACTGCCCATACCACCGTTGCATCCAATAATGGTTACAGTTTGTGGTTTCATGTTTTGAGTTGATCCCATAATCTCCAAAAATTGGGAAAGGATTTACTGACACATTCAGGTGTGTCCAATTGGGTTTTGAGACCGGAAAGTCTATAAAGAGCCAGACTCATGGCCATCCGGTGATCATTATGGACTTGGAAGTAGATAGTTCGATCTCTTATAAGTGATCCAGGAATAATTTTCAGTCCGTCTGTTCGAAGAAAGACTTTAGAACCGGTTTTTTCGATCTCGGTGGCCAAGGATCCGAGTCGGTCGCTTTCTTTTAGTCGGAGGTGGGCCACATTGGTTATTCTGGTTGTCCCTTGAGCCAGACTGGCCAGGACGGCAACAGTAGGTACCAGATCCGGGCAATTCCTCATGTCGAAGTCAGCTCCGGTCAATATCCGGGGAAAGATTGTCAGTTCCTTGTTATCCCAGACCGGTTTGGCCCCCATCTGGGTCAAAATATCCAGAATAGCTCGATCACCTTGTCTTGACTCAGGACTGAGTCCAGAAATGGTAAGCCCTGGCGATATAATAGCCCCTGCAGCCAGAAAATAGGAGGCATTGCTCCAGTCACCTTCAATTGTGGTCATAGTTGCTTGGTACTGACCTGGCTCAATGAAGAACCGGATGGCTTCAGGAACAGTTGAGTTTAGTTGTCTCCAATGAATCGATTGCCATGAGCCTGAGTCATGAATTGATACATTTACCGGACAACCGAAGGATTCCATGACCTGCAGGGTCAACAGGATATAGGGCCAAGAAGAGATAGGCCCTTTCGAGACGGTAATGGTAGTATCCGAACTGGCTAGAGGTGAGGCCAGGAGAAGGGCAGAGACAAATTGACTACTCTGTTCAAGGGAGATCTGAACATGCCCCCCTTCAAGGCCTTTTGATTCGAGGATACATGGCAAATATCCCGGATTGGACAGCCAGGTGAATGAGGCTCCAAGCTGTTCCAGGGCCTGTATCAGTTCACCCAGAGGACGTTCGTGCATTCTGCCCTGACCAAAGATATGAAATTGACCGTTGTTCAGAGATGCGACAGCGGCAATCAATCGGCTGGTTGTGCCTGATTCTCCGACATCCAGAGGGACAGGATCGCTTCTTTTTTGGTTAATGGGGCTGTCTAAATCCATGCCTTGCACAGACAATGTACTATTATCTATTTTGATTTTGGCTCCCAAGTGATTTAGACAATCAATTGTCCTTAAGGTATCATCGCTTTCCAGGATGTTATTAATTCTGGAAGTTCCCGGGGCAAGGGCTGCGGCAATAGCACTTCGATGAGAAAGCGATTTGCTGGGGGGAACAGTTATTTTATTCGGCATAGCCAATCTCATTATAGGATTTTAGACAATTGACATCCAATTGTGGCCCATTGGGATAACTGCCCAATAACCGGAGTGAATGGCAGTTCTTTTTCATGTTCTCCATTAGTCTGTAGTAGGCCTGACTTTTTAGGTCACATTCGACATCGACAAAGAAGACATACTGCCAACGTTCACCCCTAAGTGGTCGAGATTCAAGTTTTTTCATGTTGATATCATCCTGAGCCAACAGTTCCAGTACCCTAGCCAAAGAACCTGGCTGATCGGGCAGAGTGAATAAAAGCGATGTCTTGTCCCGTTTTTCAGAAGATGAGTATTCAGGACCAATAATTAAAAACCTGGTCCAGTTTTCCGGCAGGTCCTCTATACTCTGTTTGAAAATGTGGAGACCATATTTCTGAGCCAGAGCCGGATGGGCGATAGCAGCAGCGTCTGATTGATCCTGTATTAATTTGGCCGCTGCGGCTGTGCTTTCTACCGGAACAATACAGGCCTCAGGGAGATGGCTTTTGAGCCAGTAGGTGCATTGCTGCAAAGCCTGCGGATGGGAATAGACTATCGTAATTTGTCCCTGATCCTGATCAGAGGTCAAAAGGGAGTGGCAAATCTTATAATATATTTCAGCTTGTATAAAGACCTCATATCGAAGAAACAAGTCAAGGCTCTGACCGACTGTTCCTTGGAGGGAGTTCTCCAGGGGAATAATTCCCAGATCGGCTTGACCTGAGCGCACAGTTTTAAAAATATCTCCCAGTTCCGGACATGGGAAAAAATCTGCTGACTTGCCTAGATAATACAGTCCGGCAAAGTAGGAAAAAGTTCCTTCAGGACCAAGGTAAACTACCTGTTGAGGACGTTGCAGGCTCCGGGAGGAGGAAAGTATTTCCCTGTATATGTTTTGGAGGTGTTTTGAAGGTAGGGGACCCGGATTGACTTGAACCAGAGTTTCTAGGATGTCCTTTTCACGAAAGGGTTTGAAGATGCTATCCTGCTGTCTTGATTTGATCTGTCCGACTTTGATACTTATCTCAGCTCTCTTGTTTAACAGCCTGACGATTTGAGAGTCAAGGCTATTGATCCGCTCGCGCAGGTCGGTCAGTGGAGCTCCGGATTCTATTGGGGATTGATCTGGATGATGATTCATTATTTTTCCTCAATATGTTCTTTGATCCGCATACCAAAATGGCGGCCGGCCTGATCTGTCCTACAGACTATTGTATCGCCCTCTTGAAGAGAAACGACACTGATCGGTGTACCATCAGATCGAACAAGTCGAATTGTTTCAGCATTTTGAAGAAATATCTCTCCGGTCTGATTTTGGGTTTGAGCTTTAATAAGGAGCATTGGTCGGATTTCGATTTTGACTCTTCCGACAGTGACTATGGATGTATTACCATTGGCATCGATAACCAGTACCTCATGCCCAGCCTTTAGTTCCTCTAGATAAGATGTCGAATCCAAAGGCCCCAAAATGTAAGCATGGACAGCTCCGGCGTTGATGCGAAAAGGTCTGGCGGCTACATAGGGATTGGCCTCTGTCTCGGCATGGACCAGGAAAGTGAACTTGCTGGAATTACCGATTAGAAGTCCCTGGCCGGTTTGAAGAATAGAGCAAGTATCGACACACACCCGGTGTCCCAGACCAACCGGTGTAATCTTGGTCACTTGAGCAGTTTCCAGTTCCAAGAGCCCTTCACTTAGCTTCATCTCCTTAACTATGGATTTCAGTTCCTGTTGTCCTTCTGAAGGGACAACCAGGAAGTTGACTCCGGTTTCCAAGATTGACCCTCCCAGTTGAGCCTCTTCCAAGGTGGTTACTTCGAGTCCGAGCAGGCCTTTATTCTGGGCGATTAGGTTTTCGACAGGGATGATTTCCCAGCCTGGAGAAACAATTACGGACTGACCATCTTTCAAGTAAAGGGCTGCCTGTTCTTCATCTTCTTTTGTCTTCAGGTATATACTGTAGAAGTCATTGACAGGCAAGACCTTGGTACGTCCTAAGGACTTGACGGATTCTATATGATCTTGCTCGACAATAATGCCGTCGACACCTGATTCCAAGGCCATAGTAACAAATGATTTTTCATAAGGTATGGCCTTGGCAAAGATTTGCTTTTTCATAAGGAAGACCTCCGGTTCTGGTAATAAAAATTTAGACCGGCATTTCTTCACCAAGAAGCGTAAGGGCCTTTTCAACCGAATAATCTTCATGTACGATTTGATGCAAGACTTGAACTAAGCTGGTGGGATCTTTGTCTTGGAATATATTTCGGCCTATGGAAAGACCGGCTCCTCCAGCTTGAATCGAATCATGAACCATTTGAATAAGGTCTTGTTTGTTATCTAGTTTTGGTCCTCCGGCAATAACTACAGGGACACAGCAGGATTGGACAACATGATTAAAGCTATCAACATCACCTGTATAGTTTACTTTTATAACATCAGCACCTAACTCTTCTCCCACCCGGGCACAATGGGCAATGATACCGGGATCGAAGCGGTCGCATATTTGTGGTCCCCGGGCATAGACCATGGCTAGGACAGGCATACCCCATTGTGTGGCTGAGCTGGTTATCTCTCCTAAGTCTTTTAACATTTCCCGCTCAGTTTCGTCGCCAAGATTGATGTGGACAGAGACAGCATCAGCCCCAAGTCGAACAGCCTCTTCGACTGATCCGACTAAAGTTTTGGCATTTGGGTAAGGTGAGAGTATAGTACTGGCCGAGAGGTGAATAATTAGTCCCAGATCTTTGCCGTGTTCCCGGTGTCCGCATCTGACCAGGCCTTTATGCATCAAAACAGCGTTTGCCCCGCCTTCGCTGACATTATTGACGGTGTTTTTTAAGTCCACAAGGCCGGAAACCGGACCAATAGTTACTCCATGGTCTATGGGAACTATGATCGTTCGCTCAGTGTTCCTATTGAAAATTCTTTCCAAACGGATGGATTTGCCTAGATGCATTTTCCCCTCCTTGTTATTTATGAGACGCCGCTGATTTAAAAAATAGAGAAAAAAAAGGCCGCAAGCTTGGAGCCTGCGGCCTTTTGTGACAATTTACGGGATTAATATTTCATTGTGCACTTCACAGACCACAGACTCCATATGGACTATACCAAAAATAAAAAGGGGTATAATAAGAAGCACTAATTATGAAGTTGAGGCCTTTTTGTTGGGTCATAGATTAATATTAAACAAAGACTTCTAAGCTTGTCAAGGAAAAAATTTAAAAAATGGTGCTATAATTTTCTTTTAAGCATGAAGAAGACGTTGCCGGTTGACTGTGGACCGTGAACCGTAAGGCGAAGATGTCAAGTTAAGAAATTATTACTTTATTCGTTTTGATATATTTAATGGATTATTTGATTGGAAATACCTTTATATTTTTAAGGGGCTGTAATCAGATTAGGAGCATTCCCCATCCTATATATAATGGGGTGTTAATTTTGTATTATCAGCTATTCTTTATATGGCAAATTCGCCGAGAAAAAGTGTTCTCTTGACTTTTTCCGCCAAATTATTAGAGTAGGAACCCATAGCACTTACATTTGTAATAAGGAGAATTCTTATGTCTGAACAACGCTACTGTCCTCATTGTCAGCAACCTCTTGAAGAATGGGAGGCTCCTCAAGATACAGGTTGGGGTATTCTTTTGATTTGTAACAACAATAAATGCCCTTTTTTTAGAGATTCTGCAAACGACATTGAAAACAAAGGAGATGCAAATCGGTTTATGGGATGCAGGTATGCAGAAGATCCGGGCAATAATTATAACTCAGTCAATCTGCTGGCTGTTTGTCCTTTTTGAGTCCTTTTGTACCCCTATTTGGGTTTTGATAACATAGGGTGTATAAATCCCATGCCCCACCCGTTTTGTGGTCCAGTTTTGTTGTGATCCA
>CAYUNZ010000011.1:10054-15824 GCA_964446205.1 uncultured Desulfohalobiaceae bacterium
GTGGGGTCTCTCCCATCAAATAAGATAAGAAACTCTACTGCTTTACCACTACAAAGTTCAAAATAAAGCCCCTTTTTAATTAGTTGAATAACATCTAACCAGTTGTAAAAAAACAAAATTGGAGCACCTGTAGATTTTTTTCCTATCAATCCTCACGTGTTTCAAAAGTCTGTTTTAGGGTTCTTGCAATTACTAACCTCATGATTTTCCCTTTCAGACAGACAATCCAGGATAGCTTATATCTTTTTGACCTTTTAGAAAAAATATCTTATTCAAATAATTAGTTCTTATGCGGAATTTTATAATTTCCGGATATGGACACAACAGGTTTTCAATTCGGAAACTAGTTTTTTTGTGAAGCAAACGGAGCATGTTATTGGATCTTTTAAATTTTGGTTGACAGAAAAAAAATAATCTGGTTTAACAGTATAAAAACATACCAGGAGCAAACATCAACTCAATAATAACTCAGATGACTTTTTTGTAGCGTGAGAATTAAAATGGTTAACCCAAAATTATAATTGGAAAGATCGTTCAATTTGGACTCAAGTAGTCAAAATATTCCCAATCATCTTGGAAGTTACCGCACTGTATTGTTTTTCTTATGGGCTAGGCCTAAGACGGGCGAATTAATGAAAATCAAAGACAAAGGCTGGATGTATGGTTGAACAAACAGAAAAAGTAGTAGTAGAAGGACTTTATAAGGTTTTTGGTCCTAATCCTGAGAGGGCCTTTGACTGTATTGAGCAAGGTATGGGGAAAGACGCCGTTTTTGAACAAACAGGTCTGACTATTGGGGTTAATAACGCAAGTTTTAGTGTTTATGCTGGTGAAATTTTTGTTGTTATGGGACTTTCAGGGTCAGGAAAGTCGACCTTGGTACGGATGCTCAATAGGCTCATTGAGCCTACATCAGGCCATGTTTATGTGGAAGGTAAGGATGTTGCTCATATGGATAAGGATGAACTCATAAATATGCGACGTAAAAATATGAGCATGGTCTTTCAGTCTTTTGCCCTGATGCCGCATTTGACAGTTCAGCAAAATGCGGCTTATGGGCTGGAGATTGCAAATGTACCGGAAAAAGAACGGAATGAAAGGGCCTTAAAGGCCTTGGAACAGGTGGGATTGAAGGCCAATGCCAAGAGTTATCCTAGTGAGCTCTCCGGTGGGATGCAGCAAAGGGTAGGTCTGGCACGCGGACTGGCAGTTGATCCGAGTATAATGCTAATGGATGAGGCCTTTTCTGCTTTGGATCCTTTGATCCGTGCTGAAATGCAGGATGAGCTTATAAAACTCCAAGCAGAGAGCCAACGAACTGTTATCTTTATTTCCCACGATTTGGATGAAGCTATGCGTATTGGTGATCGAATCGCCATTATGGAGGGTGGACGTATTGTTCAGATTGGATCACCGGAAGAAATCCTTAAGAATCCGGCCGATGAATATGTCCGGGCCTTTTTTAGAGGAGTCGATCCGACCAATGTCCTTCGAGCTGGGGACATTGTTCGTGACACACAGGTCAGGATCATCAGACACCGTGGGGAAGGACCGCGTTCAGCTCTTGAACTACTCATGAAGAATGACCGTGACTACGGCTATGTTTTGGATCAACAGCGTCGTTTTCTGGGGGTTGTTTCTGTAAATTCTCTAAGATCAGCAATAGATGCAGGGAGTGAAGGGGAGAATGCCCTTAAGTCAGCTTTTTTGCCTGAGGTGGAGACAGTAAATGCAGAAAATTCCCTTCAGGATATTTTGCCTATAATAACAAAAAGCTCCTGGGCAGTACCAGTTGTGGATGAGGATAATGTCTATCAAGGGGCTATTTCCAAGAATGTCTTTTTAAGAACACTTGAACGAGATACTCAATAGATCCTAAATAAAGACCTAACCTGGTAAATACTGAACTGTTGTAGTTTTGGCAGGGGCTTTCTATCTATTCATACTGAATTGGAAAAATATTGGAGGAGTTATGCTAGATCTCTTTGAACATAAGTATATCCCTTTGGATGATTGGATTGAGCTAGCTGTTGATTGGTTAGTTGCTAATTTCAGGGAGGTTTTTCAGGCTATTAAGGTTCCGATAGAACTAACTCTAAATGGGATTGAGAGCTTACTTTTGTGGGTGCCTGGTATAGTCATCGTTATTGTAGTGGCTCTGTTGGCCTGGAGACTTGCCGGTTGGCGTATTTCCCTGTTCTCATTTATATCTCTATTGCTTATCGCTCTAATCGGGGTCTGGGATGAGGCAATGACCACACTATCCATGGTTTTGAGCTCATTTATCTTTTGTACTGTTGTAGGTATACCAATAGGTATTATCTGTTCTCAAAATGACCGGGCCTATTCGATAGTTAGACCTATATTGGATGCTATGCAAAGTACTCCGGCCTTTGTCTACCTAGTCCCTGTAGTCATGCTTTTTAGTATTGGGACTGTAGCTGGAGTAATCGCCACAATAGTATTTTCCATACCTCCGGTTATCAGATTGACCAATTTGGGTATCAGGCAGGTCCATCCTGAACTGATAGAGGCGGCCAAGGCCTTTGGTTCGACACAAAAACAAATTTTGACCAAGGTTCAGATCCCCTTGGCTTTGCCGACTATTATGGCTGGATTGAATCAGAACATCATGCTCTCATTGGCCATGGTGGTTATCGCTTCTCTTATTGGTGCCGGAGGGCTCGGCTTATTGGTCTTTGAGGGTGTCAATAGTCTAAGGGTTGGTTTGGCCGGTGTAGGTGGTTTGAGTATTGTCTTGATCGCTATGGTCCTGGACCGGATAACCCAATCATTGGGCAAGGTTAAGAGGGACTAGAAAGGATTTCTAGCTGGACAGTTGTTTATATTGACATGAAAAGAGTTTGCCCTCGAAACACACGAAAAAAAGATAAGTTTTATAAATAAGCTCTAGTCTATTAACATGAAAGAATGTTGACCGTGAACCGTTGACCGTTGACCGAAGAACAAAAGAATCAAGCAGACTTGTCTTGGCTTCCGGATAAAGTCTTTTCATGCTTCGTTGTCCAGCCCTTTCAAAAGGGCTGGATGAGGGTTAACATGAAAGAACGTTCACTGAAGAATTAAGGATACAGTAATCAGTTTTAGAAATTCCAAAAAATGTTTAATGTATAAGAAATTATGTGTTAGTAAACTTTTTAACATACTGTGTCGTTTGATTAATTACTTTTGGTTAAGTGATCAAACTAAACTTCAAATTGTTTTTTGAAAATTGGGACACAGTTAAATTCCAACAAAGGAGGCTTAGTATGTTTAAGGATGTATGTTTTAGGAAATTGGCTCTAACCCTTTTTATTCCTATGTTTTTGCTTTTGGCTTTTGCATCTAACGGAGCGGCTTATGATGAAAATCCGGGTGAAGGAGTTACTGTTAAACCAGCCCGAGCTTCTTGGACAACTGGATTTATCTTGGAAGCAATCTATACCGATGCTTTGGAGGACTTAGGTTATGAAGTGAGGCACTACAAGGAACTCTCAAACCCAATTTTCTATCAGGCTGTTGTCAATGGGGATGTTGATTTTTGGGCTAATGGATGGTTTCCACTACATAATGAGGCCTTGCCTGATAATTTTGAAGAAAAGGCAAGTACAGTTGGTTATGTTGTCAAGAGGGGAGCATTGCAGGGGTATCTGGCCTCAAAGGATGCGGTTGAAAAATATAATATCGAGTCCATTGCCGATTTCAAGCGGGAAGAGGTCAAAAAGGCCTTTGACGCCAATGGTGACGGAAAGGCCGATTTGGTTGCCTGCCCTCCGGGTTGGGGCTGTGAAAAGGTCATTAGTCATCACTTTGATTACTACAATATGGGCGAGTACATCAATCCAATTAAAGCAGCATATTCTGCCAGTATGGCTGATGCTGTAACCAGACATAAAAACGGCGAACCGGTCTTCTTTTATACCTGGACCCCAAACTGGACGGTCTATAAGCTAAGACCTGGCAAGGATGTCATGTGGATCAATGTCCCTAAGATCAAACCAACACCTGGTCAGAAAGGTCTGGAAGGGGCTATGGTTGCTTCCGGTGTCAAGGGTGCGGTCACTGATCCGGTTAAGATGGGCTTTGTGGCCAATGACATCAGGTGTGTGGCCAATGACGAGTTCTTGGAAGAGAATCCCGCGGCCAAGAAGCTATTTGAGGTCATGTCTGTGCCTCTGGCTGATATCGCTGCTCAGAATGCCAAGATGTTCCAAGGCGAAGACAGCCAGGAGGATATAGAAAAGCATGCTCAGGATTGGATCAAAAAGAACAAGAAGCAATGGGAGCTTTGGCTAGGTGAAGCCCGGGCTGCAGCCAAGTAAAGGTAATACCTTGATGATCAAATAAAAAAGCCCGGTCCTAGAGACCGGGCTTTTTTATTTGATCTTTGTTATATATTCTAGGTACTCTGGCCATGATAGTTGAGACAATTTCGTAGTTGATAGTCGAACAGGCCTCGGCTATCTCATTGACAGAGATCTCATTGCCTTTTTGTTTCCCAAAGATAACCACCTCATCCTCCGCAGTCACCCCCTCAATGTGGCCAATATCAAGGATGACCTGATCCATACAGATCCGACCGACTACAGGAGCACGTTGTCCATGAACAAGCATTTCGCCTCGAGAGGAAAGTAAACGTTTGTATCCATCGGAGTATCCCACAGCTAAGGTTGCCAGTTTTGTAGGAGATCGTGTAGTGTAAGTGGAGCCGTAACTGATGGGGTAGCCTTTGGGGACATCTTTTAATTGCGCGATGCGAGTTTTGAGGGTCATGGCCGGTTGGAGCTGGATCTTAGAGTGATCAACATGCCTGGAAGGATAAAGACCGTAAAGAATGATGCCTGGTCTGACCATATCTAAATAGGTTTCAGGTAAATCTAAAACAGCGGCACTATTGGCTGCGTGTCTATTTGGGATTGGATAGCCACTTTTTTCTAAATAATTGGTAAGATGCAGGAAACATTCTAGCTGCTCTTGGGCATGTCTCTTGTCAATATGGTCGGCCCTAGCAAAGTGGGTGTAAATGCCTTGGAATACTAGTCCAGGCATAGAATATATCTTCTGGATATCTTGGGCACACCGAGGATTGACAGGCTCTTTTACCTTTGCGTTAATAGGCATAGCCATTAGACCTAGCCTGCCCATTCCGGTGTCGATCTTTATCTGGACCTTGAGATACTTATTTAGAGATACAGCAGCCTGGGAAAAGGCAGAAGCAATTTTCAGGTCGTAAAGTGTTTGGATAAGATCATAATCAATGAGTTGTTTTGTGTCTTGAGGAGAGGTAAAGCCAAATACTAGAATAGGGGCTTTTATACCGGATTTTCGTAACTCAATTCCCTCATGGGCTCTAGCTACTCCGAGTTGACTAGCCCCGTTCTCCAAAACGGTTTGTGCTGTTTGAACGGCCCCATGTCCATAGCCATCAGCCTTGACTACAGCCATAATTTCAGTATCAGGCCCAATGAGTCTTCGAATGGCCTGACAATTGTGCGCTATGGATTGAAGATCAATCTCTGCCCAGATTGGAGGCATGTTCATGTTAATCATCATGTTCTTATGGGCTCAACGAAGCAGGAAAAGAATGTGAACCGAGAACTGTGAACTGTGAACCGCAAGAGAGAAGATAAGTAAAAAAAATTTCAACCGGATTCTGATTTTTCGTTTTTTTCTTTCTCTTACGGTTAACGGTCAACGGTTCACGGTCAACATTCTTTCATGTTAATCATCATGTTCTTATGGGCTCAACGAAGCAGGAAAAGAATGTGAA
>CAYUNZ010000011.1:15924-17823 GCA_964446205.1 uncultured Desulfohalobiaceae bacterium
TTCATGTTAATCATCATGTTCTTATGGGCTCAACGAAGCAGGAAAAGAATGTGAACCGAGAACTGTGAACTGTGAACCGCAAGAGAGAAGATAAGTAAAATAAATTTCAACTGGATTCTGATTTTTCGTTTTTTTCTTTCTCTTACGGTCAACGGTCAACGGTTCACGGTCAACATTCTTTCATGTTAATAGTTGGCCTTTACCCTATTGTCTCAATTAAATATTATAATGAATGATAAATCCTTTTCTATTACAGATCAAGGGAGTTATCTTTGTATAATAGAAATGAAAATAAAAAAGGCCGAGATTTAGTAATCTCGGCCTTTTGGGACGTCAGGATAAAGGTTGGGGGGTGGTGCTAGAAATTATATTCTAGGCCAGTTGTGACTTGGTAGGCATCATCGTCTAGATAGTCATTGCCATATCCGGCATCTTCCCAGGTATCATCATCCATATCCAGCGAGGCATAACCAAATTCAGCGTGAAAGGCCAAGCATTCATAGATCTGATATGTATTGTGAAATGCGGCTTCAATAAAACTGTCCTCTTCGGTAAATTCAACGCAACCCCAGCCACTGGAACCGAAATATCCGCCTTGAGCAGAAACTAGTTCCGGCAGTTCATCATCATGGGTCCCTTGTCCATAGGATACAGCGATCATATGGGTCCATTTATCAAATATATTGATATCTTTGAGGGCCAGACCAGCCTTCCAGAGGCCATGAGGCACCTCCTGGGCCAAGGCATAGTTGGGCTGAATATAGCCGGCAAAGCCATTAAATCCAACCGCGAGACTGGTCGGGGTCATGATCCAGCCATCGCTAAAGATCCTGGGAAAGGTCTCACTGCCGTCGTCAAGGTCATCATCATCGCCTGAGGCATACAAGCTAAAGAGTTCAAAGGTCATATTGTCCATCTTATAGTCAGCAGTGAAATCAAACCAGTATCCCTCGCGATCATGTTCACTCTTGTCCGCATCCACTTCCCCGTAGATCATCAAGCCTGTGAATACCCAGGGATCAAGGGTAGTGAACTTGAAGTTCGTCCCCAACCAATAGGCATCAACGCTATCGGTATATTTGGACCAGGACCATTTGCCCTGATCAAAAGTACCGACATCCTGATACCAAGAACTGGCAGCACCGAATCCACCCGGGGCAACATATTGGGTAAAGGCATTATTTGGATTAACCAAATTGGTGGTATTAGGATCATATGTGGCGTCAGCATTATAATCTTGATTCATGGCGTCTTCGCCATAATGGGCATAGGCAAAGTGGGGGTTAAAGCTGAATCCATCCATACTAATCGGCAGGGACAAGAAAAAGGCATCAGCGTCATCTGAAGGGCTGGTTCCGGCTTTGAGGTTGGAGTGCTGATCATATTGCCTTACCCAACCGGCTGTTAGGCTCATCATATCATTGATGGGCATGTTCATGGTCAGACCGGTCATTTCGCCGGCCAGGACCGGACTATAGGAAGAGCCGCCTGGTAAGGACAGGCTTTGGATACCAGCCTTGAACTGGAGCTCAGTACAAGGCCAGGTGAATTGAAGGTTGGCGTGCCTGAACTGGAAATCACCGAGACTGGAGTCTGAACCGAGAGCGCCACCTGAATAGACATCGCCCCAGGTGGTGTCGTACTCAAGGCCCATATGGAGCTTGACGTTCTCATTAACTGCATAATCGAAATATTGTCGGATTTGCTGAGAAACTGCAAACTCATCTCCATCATCATGATCGTTGAATCCTACATTGGGGATAAAACTGCCGTAAAGTAAGTAGCGACCATAGCTACTAAACTCAGTGGCCAAGGCAGCTGTGGACATTGCAAACAGGAATACACCCACAAGCGCAAGAATACTTAAACGTCGCATAAATTTCCTTTCCTCCTTTTCCT
>CAYUNZ010000011.1:17923-28245 GCA_964446205.1 uncultured Desulfohalobiaceae bacterium
TTGACCCTGGGGCTTGTAGGATGGTGACAACTGTTGTCATTCAAAGACATGAAGATCGACAGGCCGTTTTGGGGTCTTTGGATAGTGAGTGTGAAAGAATCCAAAATATCCCGGACTTTCTGGGGATAGTATCCTTTAAGGACTTATTTTTACCGGTTAGCAACAATCCGATCTTTATAGCTGCTGGAAAGGCTAAACTACATCCTTCGTGTCCTGTGCCAGTGGCCATACTCAAAGGCATGGAAGCGGTCCTGGGCATGGCAGTTCCTCGAGATGTCCTTATGTCTTTTCAGACTGATTGATGAGGTCTTGGCTTATGACAGAAGTAACTCATAAGGTTCTTATAACCTGCCCCAAGGATAGTATGAATCTATTTAATTCGCTTTTGAGACAGGGATTTCAGGTCTTGACCAAAGTCAATATTAGTCTGAGAAATTTTCTCCAGGATGAATTAGGTATCGAACAGGAATATTGTGATTCCAGGATTCAGACACTTCTTTTGAATGGTAGACCAGTAGACGAGATTGAAAGAGTTATTATCAAAGCAGGAGATAGACTGGCCTTGTCCTCTGCTCAGCCTGGTCTAGTTGGTGCAAGCCTTCGCTGCAAAAGCACCTTTGCCGGTTTGAGAGACTCAATTTCCTCTGAAGATTGGGAAATCAGAGGAATATCTGAACAAGGACTTATCACTATTAGGCTTTTTAATCTTATTGCTCAGGAACTTGATACACTGTTGCTAGGAAGGGGAATTTTTTTGAGCCTGTCTCAGTGGGTTCAATGGTTGAAAAGTCATAACTTACCTTGGATTTTTGATCAGCTTTCGATCTGTTTGGATGGTTATCAGATAAAGGATAGTGAGAGCCTATGGTTTTATAGGCTTGATGAGATGGATAAGGCAGAGAGGTTATTTTTAAAGGTCTTTGAGCAATAAAAAAGGCGAAGAGTATTCGCCTTTTTTATTGCTCTCATATCCTAGTGGCACAACGAAGCTTGAAAAGAATGTGAACCGTAAGACGAAGATGTTAAGAAATTACTCCTTAATTCTTATTTCTTCGGTTAACGGTCAACGGTTCACTGTCCGCGTTCTTTCATGTTAATCTGTTTTTTAGAATACTCAGAGTACAAAGTTATTCCAACCTGGGGAGCTGTAACTCCTGCCGCCATGGACAATAACATTAGTCTCTGTCTTAGGAAAAAGCTTGGCCAATTGACTACTTTTTACCGGATTCAAAACAAAGGCTGTTGTGGACAGGGCATCGGCCAACATAGCTGAAGGAGCTATGGCTGTTGCACTGATAGTTCGTCTGGGGGAGTCACCTTGACTAGTCTCAATAATGTGATGGTGGCGGCCAGAAGGATCATAGTAATTTTCATAATTACCTGATGTGGCTACAGCCATATCTGTAAGACCTATCTTTTGAATACACCCTTTTCCGCCATAGGGGTCTTCGAGACCTATGAGCCAGGGTGAACTACCTTTGCCTCGAATGGCCCGGATATCACCGCCGGCATTAATTAAAGCATAATGAATCCCATGAGATTTGAGCAGGTTTGCTGCTTGATCGACAATAAAGCCCTTGGCAATACCATCAAGGCTTATTTGCATTCCTGCTCTTTGGAAAGATATTTTTCCAGAAGTTAACCTTACCTTATCAAATCCTATAAGATCCTTCTTTTTTTGGACCTGAGAATAACTAGGAGGGTGTCCGGTTCTTGCGAGGGTTCTTTGATACAGTTCCAGAAGAGGCAAAATAGAAATATCAAAGGCTTTTTGGGTCTTTTTGTGTAAGATCTGGCAAGCTTTTACTACTGTATTTAGACTTGGGGGAACATCATTTAAAAGTCCATTCTGGTTTAGGCTACTGATGTGACTTTGCTGGTCATGCCGATTAAATACAGGGATAAGCTCAGACATTGTTTGAAAGGCCTTGGATTGCATTTCAGTGGCCTTTTCTCTAGATGGATCAAAGATGGTTATAGTGACCGTTGTCCCCATCATAGCCATGGTCCTGGTTGTCTTTTGCAGATGCTTGTGAGCGTAGGCTGGGTTAAAATAGAGAGACCAAGGCACTAGAGAACCAAGACTAAAAGCACCTACTAGTTTTAAACATTGTCTTCTTGGTAGGGAAGGTTTTCTCAACATTGGTTCCACCTTTTGTTTATAAAACCCTTTTTAAATATAAGGTGAAAAGATAGTAAATGTGCTGGATAAGATTAAATACCTGTTCCCTATAGTTGATTGTTGGCTTGGATGTCAAGAAAAATTCGTGTATATAAAAAATGTTATCTACTCTAATTCTGATAATTATATGTGATTTTTTATATCCTCCCTGCTTTTTATGGACCTGTGCAATAGATTTTCTAAGCTTGTATTATAGGTCTTCGGTTTAACATGGTGACTGTTCACAGTAAGAAAAAGAAAAGGGAATTACTTCTAGTTCTTAATTCTTCGGTCCACGGTTAACGGTGAACGATCAACGTAAAGCAGCTAATATAGCAATTGCACAGCTCTATTTTTATTCCCTGCTCTGGACTAAACGCTCTAATCTGAATAATGCTAACGTATTTCATTGCCGTCTGAAAGGACCAAACTGGTGATTATACTTATATTTGCACGAGGATAATAACTGTTTGACCAAATTTTATAAAAAATGTAAAAAAGAATAGGTCAATCAATTTTGATAATTTTCTTATTCCAAAGTCTGGCTAAAATAAATTTACTTAATCCGGGGATGTCCTGTTATGAGAGAATACCTTATCAGTCCTTTGAATTTTTTCGCCTGGCTTGGTAGAGTTGTTATTGAATTGATCCAAGAACTTGGTTCAATATTTTTCTTTTTTTCGCAAGGTCTATTCCTTACCTTCCCTTTCCAATTTCGAAAAATTCTTGATCAAATTTATTTTATTGGTGTCAAGTCTATATTTGTTATTCTCCTGGTCGGTATGTTTACCGGTATGGTCTTAGGTCTTCAAGGATATTATACTTTAGTCAAATTCGGCTCAGAGGGTATGTTAGGGGCTGCGGTGGCTTTATCGGTGATTAGAGAGCTGGGCCCCGTGCTTTCGGCTATCATGATTATTGGGCGGGGTGGATCTTCAATGGCTGCGGAAATCGGTATTATGCGCATCACAGAACAGATTGATGCCCTGTATACAATGGATATCAATCCGATCCACTATCTATTTAGTCCGAGAATGATTGCTGCAGTGGTTAGCTTTCCTTTATTGACGGCTATATTTGATACTGTGGCCATTGCTGGTGGTTATGTGACCGGAGTCATGCTTTTAGGCGTCAATTCAAGTATCTATTTTTCCAGGATGGAGAGCCTAGTCGATTTTCACGATGTTATGAGTGGATTTTACAAGTCCCTTGTTTTTGGTATTATCGTAGTTACTATATGTTGCTATCAGGGATATGTGGTCCACAAGAGAAGAGAAGGTTTTGGAGCAAAGGGAGTAAGTTTGGCCACAACAAATGCTGTTGTCCTCTCATGTGTCTCTGTTTTAGTAGTTGACTACATTATGACTTCATTTCTTTTGTAGTCTGCCTGTTTGGTTTATGGCTAATGCTTGAACAGGTTAACCAAGTCGGAAGTAGTATGAGTTCAGAACCACTAATTGAATTTAAGAATGTGACCAAGAGATTTTCAGACAAAATTGTTTTGGAGGGAATTGATCTTGAGATTTACCCTGAAGAGGTTACCACGCTCATAGGTAAAAGTGGAGTGGGCAAGAGTGTAACCCTAAAGCTCATTATAGGATTGTTGAAACCTGATAGAGGGGAAATTTTTTATCAGGGCACCTCAATGAGCAAGATGTCCAGACGCGAGCTCAAGGAGATGAAGAATCAGGTCAATTTTATGTTCCAAAATAACGCCTTGTTTGATTCTATGGACATCTTTGACAATATAGCCCTGCCTTTGAAAGAAAAAACTAGCTTGAAATCAAGCAAAATCAAAGAAAGGGTGGAAGAGAAGATGTCTGACTTGGATATATCAGGTATAGAATCCAAGTTTCCTTCGCAATTGTCAGGGGGGATGCAAAAGCGTGTAGCCTTGGCCAGGGCTTTGATTACCGAGCCAAAGATTGTTCTCTTTGATGAGCCGACAACAGGACTTGATCCTTTACGTAAGAACAGTGTCTTGAATATGATCACCCATAACCAGAAAAATTTTGGTTTTACTGCGGTAATTGTCAGTCACGACATACCGGATGTCTTTTTTGTTTCCAACAGGGTGGCTATTATTGATCAAGGCAGGATCCTTTTTCAAGGTGTGCCTATGGATTTGGAACAAAGTGAGGATCAAAATGTCCATGATTTTATACATAGTCAGGAGATCATGAAGAATGAAATCATCGGGCTAAGGACTAGAATAGATCTAGAACGGGCCTATAAAAGTTCAATTAAGTCGTCTTTTTTAGATGATTCATTCCTGGTCCTGCTCTTGACTCTTGAGAACTGTGAACAGATCATGGAGAGAGTCGGATTTTTGGTCTCTCAAAAGGTTATTTCCACTTTGACCGAAATGCTCTATAAATATATTCAGGTAGAGGGGACAATTTTTGCCCGATATACACAAAATAGGATACTGTGTATATTACCAAAAACAACCAAAGAGACAGCTTTGAGTTTTTGCCATAAAATTTCTACAGAACTGCAAGAAAAATCATTTGTCCAAAGATCCAAATATCCTAGAAGCTGTGTTAATTTTGAGATCACAGCCGGACTAGCCCAAGGGTCTCAAAATATGGAATTGCCTGATTTGGTTGAAAAGGCCCAAAAAGAACAGATGGTGTTAGCAAGCTTGTTGTGTGGCGAAGACAAGTAAGAATGAGGACCTTATGATCAATAATCGAATTATCGAAATTACAGTTGGGGTTTTTGTGTTTATCGCCCTTTTGTGTGTCGGATATCTGACTATTCAATTGGGGCAATTGCGTTTGTTAGGAGACAACTATTATTCCCTCAAGGCTCGTTTTAGCTCTGTAGCCGGTCTAAAAGAGGGTAATGATATTCGTATTGCCGGCGTTAAAGTAGGCAGGGTAGATAAGATTGTCCTAAATAAGGAATATTTTGTCTCTATTGTAACCCTTAAGCTCCGTGATGACATTGAGTTATGCGATGATTCTTTGGCCAGCATAAAGACCAGTGGCCTCATTGGAGACAAGTATGTTAGTATCTCACCGGGAGGTTCTGGGATAATTCTGAAGCCTGGAGATATGATTATTGAGACTCAATCACCCTTAGATTTTGAAGAATTGGTCAGTAAATATGTTTTTGGTGGTGTCGAAGGTAAAGAATGAGGTGTTGTTCAGAAAGATCTTAATGTTGGAGTAAATAGATATGTCTAGAATTGTAATCGGTCTAATCTTTGTTCTTTTTTTGTCTCTTGCCGGAATTTGTCAGGCTGCAGAACCCAAAATGACAGTTGAAAAATATATTGATCAGGTCTATGAACTCTTGAAATCAAAAAAGGCGGAGGAGTCGTCTCTTGAAAAAAGTGAGCTGAGACAAAAATTGTCCCAGATTGCCCTAGAAGCCTTTGATTTTAGACTGATGTCCCGAATGATTCTGGCTACTCATTGGAAGGCCCTAAATGAACAGCAACACAAGGAGTTTTTTGATTTGTTCATAAAGCTCTTGGAAAAAAACTACTTTGCCAAACTCGAAGAGTATATCAGTGAGATAAAGGATCTTGATAGACAAAATATTTCCATTACCGATGAAATTCTCTTTTCCTCTCATAAGGCTGAGGTCAAGTCTAGAATAAAGTATAGTGATAAAGACATTCCGGTAAATTATAGACTGGTTTTGTCTTCATCGGGATGGAAGGTCTATGATGTCTCTGTGGAAGGGGTGAGTTTGGTCAGAAATTATCGTGATCAATTTCGAGAGTTTATGATGAAAAACTCTCCTGAGGAACTCATTGAGTACTTGCGAAAAAAGATACAAGAACAAAGAAAAGATTCATGAACCGTTATGTCCGCAACGTGTATGATGATTCAGACGGAATTTTTAAGGTTGGGTTGATTATGAAACCTATATTGGTATGTCTGGTGATCGGGTTTTTGTTGTTTTTATGTTGTCAAAAAATAGTTGCTCAAGACCATTCTCTGGTCCGTCTTGGTCCGGTCCAGAACCAGAAGAATCAAGGGCATGATCAGGATACTCAGAAAACGGTTTCAAATTATGATCAGCAACTGATCGATGAGTTGGAAAAGGAATATACAAGTCAAGATCAACCAGGGGAAATTGCTGATCCACTTGAACCTTACAATCGGTTAATGTTTCGGGTCAATGATTCGCTGTATACATATCTTATTAAACCGGCATCTCAAGGGTATGCTTTTGCTGTTCCTGAAGATCTTCGGCAAGGTATTGACAATGCCTTTTATAATGTTCGTTTTCCGATAAGATTTGTAAGCGATGTTTTGACTGCCAGATTCGATGATGCTGTTCGGGAAACGGCTGCCTTTATAGTCAATAGCATATTCGGTTGTCTCGGGTTTATTAATATGTCAGAAAATATTCCAGACTCACAGCCTCCCCCGGTCGATAGAGACATCGGCCTTACATTGGGGACTTGGGGCATTGGAGAAGGGATTTATATTGTCTGGCCGGTTCTGGGACCTAAGACTCTTCGTTCTAGTGTCGGCTTTGTCGGTGACTATTGTCTTGATCCTCTTAGTTATGTAGAGCCGAATTGGTTGGATTATAGCTTGAAAGCTGAAGAAAAGGTCAATTCTTTTTCCCTCCATCTTGGCGAATATGAGGACATGAAAGACGGGGCTATTGATCCTTATATCTCTATTAGAAACGCCTACATTCAGTACCGGTCCCAACAACTCCAGGAGTAGATGAAATAGCACGGAGCAAAACCTAAAAGATGTAGTCTGTTTTCTTCGAGCTATTTGCTACCTGCTTCTTTATGTTTCGTTGTCCTATCGGGTTGCCCTGCCAGATATCTTCATAACTGTTTTCACAAGTGTTTGTATCTTTGAGTTCCTATGAAAGAAAAGATTGCCATCTTTGGGGCCAGACATCATAACCTTCAAAATATTGATCTTGAGATCCCCAGGAACACTTTTGTTGTAGTTTGTGGTCCCAGTGGTTCCGGAAAATCGACTCTGGCTTTTGATATTGTCTATGCCGAGGGACAACGTCGCTATG
The DNA here is from genome assembly GCA_964446205.1 of uncultured Desulfohalobiaceae bacterium. Taxonomy (GTDB): domain Bacteria; phylum Desulfobacterota; class Desulfovibrionia; order Desulfovibrionales; family Desulfothermaceae; genus CAYUNZ01. The sequence continues at coordinate 25,095 of CAYUNZ010000011.1, forward strand.
TTGAGTCCTTGTCTGCCTATGCCCGCCAATTTTTGCCTCAATTAGACAAACCTGATGTGGAAAAGATAGAGGGTTTGTCACCGGCTATCTCTCTGGAACAACATACCTCGACCAGAAATCCTCGTTCAACTGTCGGTACTGTGACTGAAATATACGATTTTTTACGTGTTTTTTTTGCCAGGCTTGGTTCGCCAAAATGTCCAAAGTGCGGTAGAGATATTCAGGCTCAGACCTCTGATGAAATCTTGGATTCAATCTTAAATCTTTCTGTAGGGTCAAAGTTCATTCTCCTCGCTCCTCTAGTAGAGCATAAGAAAGGTAGTCAAAGAGATGTCTTTAAGAGACTCAGAAGCCAAGGCTTTGTCAGGGTTAGGGTTGACGGTGTAGTCTATAACGTTGATCAGCTTCCTGACCTGGATCAAAACACTACTCATAGCGTTGAAGTTGTTGTTGATCGTTTGGTTTTGAGACAGGGTATTAGGAAGAGGCTGGCCGACTCTATGGAACTAGCCTTAAATATGGGACAAGGTAGGGTCATTGTGAGCCTACTTGACAGGCAGGAATACTTCTATAGTACTCAGGCAGTATGTCCAAAATGTCTAATCAGTCTGCCCTCACCAAGTCCTCAACTCTTCTCTTTTAATAGCCCTCAAGGAGCTTGCCCTTTTTGTTCCGGCCTAGGCAAGGTCGAGTATTTCGAACCTGACCTTCTTGCCCCAAACAAGAGCCTTTCCTTGGGGCAAGGTGGTATCATACCTTTAAAAAAGAGTAAGGTCCTGAATCGTTATCAAGAGAGCCTGAAAAGACTTGGTGAAAAATGGCAGTTTGATCTGGAAACACCACTCAAGGAATTCTCTAGACAAGCCTGGGAAAAACTGTTTTACGGGGACAGTCAATCCGGATGGCAAGGGGTAATTCCTCTTGTTCAATCCGGTCTGGAGTTTGGACAGTTTTGGCACCAAGAAATCTCTAGATTCAAACAGAGTCGATCTTGCCCGGAGTGTAGAGGTGCCAGGCTGAAACCTGAGGCAATGGCTTATCTTATTGACGACGTTGATCTACATCAGTTCTGTACTTGGTCGGTAGCCAAGGCTAGAGAATGGATATCCAATCTTGCTTTTCAAGGTGTACAGGCTGAAATTGCCGAACCGGTTATCAAGGAGATTTTGTCCAGACTTACATTCCTTAAACATGTAGGTCTTGGATACCTCAATCTTCATCGTGATATGTCTACCTTGTCCGGAGGGGAGGCTCAAAGGATTCGTTTGGCCGGACAGCTAGGCTCAGGATTGGTCGGAGTTACTTATGTCTTAGACGAACCAAGTATTGGCCTCCATCCCAAGGATAATTCCCGACTAATTCAATCCCTACAACAACTAAAGGAAAGAGGGAACACTGTTTTAGTTGTCGAACATGATGAAGCCACTATTAGAGCTTCTGAATTTGTTATCGAGTTAGGACCAGGATCAGGGGCCTTGGGTGGAGAGGTGGTTTTTAAGGGGGCTGTCTCTGAGCTTGTTTCCTCTGTCGATTCTTTGACCGGTAAGTATTTACGGGGAGATTTGTCTATTGTTAAACCACAAATCAGGCGAAGCCCCAAAGACTTTTTGCCTATGATAAATGTTCGGACCAATAATCTCAAGAACCTGAATCTGGAAATTCCACTTGGAACATTTACCTGTGTTACCGGTGTCTCCGGCTCCGGAAAAAGCTCTTTGGTCGTTGATTCATTGTATAAGCATCTGGCCTTGTCTAAAGGGATTAAGGTCGATTCTCCCGGTATCTTGGATGGTATCCAGGGCTTGGAAAAGGTTGATAAGATTGTCTCTATTGATCAAGCCCCGATTGGCAGAACACCACGTTCCAATCCGGCTACTTATACAAAGGTCTTTGATGAGATCCGGACGATCTTTGCCGCAACTCAAGAGGCAAGGAGGCGGGGTTTCAAGCCGGGAAGGTTTAGTTTTAATGTCAGAGGGGGGCGCTGTGAGGCTTGTCAGGGAGAAGGGCAGATCAGAGTGGAGATGCATTTTCTACCTGATATTTATGTGACTTGCGATGTTTGTCAAGGTCAGAGGTACAACAGGGAAACCCTGGATATTACATATAAGGGATTGAATATCTCTCAAGTCCTTGATCTAACTGTTCGGCAGGCAAGAAAATTTTTTCAGCACTACCCGGCTCTGGAAAGAAAATTGGCAGTCTTGGAGCAGGTCGGTCTGGAGTATTTGACCTTGGGGCAGCCGGCGACAACCTTGTCCGGCGGTGAAGCGCAGCGTTTGAAGATCTCACGAGAGTTGGGCAAGAAAAGTTTACCAAAGGCAATGTATATCTTAGATGAGCCGACAACCGGTCTGCATATGTATGAAGTAGGTAAATTGATTCAGGTCCTTCAGGAGTTGGTCGATAAAGGGGCTACAGTAATTGTCATTGAGCACAATATGGATGTTATCATGGCTGCGGATTATGTATATGACCTCGGCCCTGGAGGAGGGGAATACGGTGGCGAAATAGTAGCTCAGGGTACCCCAGAAGAAATTCGGGAAGATAAAGAATCAGTGACCGGTGCGTTCTTGGGAAAATCAAGAGATTGAAAAACAAAACTTTAGACCTGATTTGCTCTGTATTGTTTCGGCCTTGACTTCAACAAGGGGGATTGCTTTTGACAGGCTAGGCAGGCCTGTTCGGGAGTGGTTATCCCTCGCTTCATGAGCAGGGGGATTAGCTTCAAGAATATTTCGGCTGTGGTCAAGGCATCGCCGAAAGCGGTGTGTCGACCCAGGATCGGGACATTCAGCCTCCTGGCAATGGCTTCAAGGCGATGGTCTTTTTGATGTGGAAAGACAATCTTTGACAGGGCATAAGTATCCAGGATCAGATTGTCGAAGGTCAGGCCGGCATTGATTTCTCTTTTTCTGATAAAGCAGGTGTCAAAGTAAGCACAATGGGCGACAAGGACCGTATTTTGGGCAAACCTGTGAAAAAGTGGCAGGATTTCTTCAATCCTGGGTTGTTCACGCAGCAGTTCCGGTTCTATGCCGTGGATCTGGATGGAAGTTTCAGGTATTGATCTGCCTGGATTGATCAGGTGCTGAAATGTTTCTTCGTCCAGAATATGGTTATTGACGATACGGACGGCACTAATGGATAT
>CAYUNZ010000011.1:28345-29688 GCA_964446205.1 uncultured Desulfohalobiaceae bacterium
ACAGGCTTGGTTTAGCTCAAAAATGTCTTTAAGTCGTAAAGGACAATTTTTTCCTATTGTTAGGACCGGGATTTTTAGCCAGTCTTGAAATTTTCTTTTTGAGATTGTCTTTTTCTGACAAGAGAGGACAATGGTAATTGTTGAATTGGCGCGGGACAATTGACAATCAATGTTCTCCAAGCCACCTTCTTGGTAGAGCAGGGTAAATAGAAAGTTAAAGATATACCTCAAAGAGGCTATTTCGCCTTTGGTATAAAGGGTAGTTGAGGGCAAGGATAGAGAGACATAAGGCAATAGATGGCTAGAGCCTAAAGTTGTTGTTTGTTTTAAGAGTTGGTCTAACTTTATTGGTTCGAAGGGCCATGACATATTTATCTGATCTCTCAGTACTTGCCCTGGATCAGATACTTGTCTACCGAAATCATATAGTTGACAGAGATCATTGATAATAAAGAAAAAGCCGGACATGTCCCCTTGATTGTCACGTATAGCCACCATTTCTGCTTTGAGAAATTTGTCATTAATCTCAGGGAGGAAGAATTTGTAGTTAGGCAGTTCTGATTTTTTGGCAATACGCCTTGAGAGCTCATTGTAGGCCTGATCGATTATAGCTGGGTGGATCAGCGTTTTTATGGACCGGCCCAGGCCGATGAAACAACTAGACAATGAACAATACTGGTCTTGATGTTCATAAGGAGTAAACATTTTCTGAGCCTGCTTGTTATAAAGGACAATGTCGCCCGTCTGATTACAGACTATAATACCTTGAGGGAATTCAGCCATAACAGCCGCAAAGGTCGTTTTTTCTTTCTCGGAATCTGAATCAGTAGACCCTTTTGCGGCCAGCTTATTATTTAGCTCCATAATGATGTTGGCTGCCTCGTCAATTCGCTGAGAAAGCTGGACAACCTCTTTGCTGCCGTGTATTGCGATTTGATGACCCGGATTTAAGGTCGTGATCAGTGTTGCTTTTTCATTGAGTTTGTAGAGAGGTATGATATAATTGTGGAAGATTTCGTTATGGATCAATAAGAAGAAGATGATAGTGAAAAGAGCTCCAAAAAAGATTATGTCAAAATGTTCTTGGAAGCTCTCTCTAACACTGTTTTGAGCTTCTATTGTCAGTTGTTGCCAGGAATAAAACAGGACAGATCCAGTTAAGGAGACAATGATCAAAAAGAATAGAATGGCCAGTAACCAGTATTTCTTTTTCAGATCCATGTTTGAACCTTAAAGGAGCGAGTCAATTTATAATTGCTGTTTATTTAGTTTTCATCCGGAAACTGCTCTTTTTCCATTTGGCTGCGTCAGTCTGCAAAATTATTCGTCGACGTATTAAGATA
>CAYUNZ010000012.1:0-28168 GCA_964446205.1 uncultured Desulfohalobiaceae bacterium
AGTCACAATCAACAATAGGATTAATTGCTGGGAAAAGCCAATTCCCCTCGCTCGTTGTTCAGGGGATTCAGCAAGCTGGACACAATGTAGTCGCTGTTGGATTCAAAGGCCATACCCAAGACAACATTTCTAGATTATCAAATAGTTTTCTGTGGTTACAAATTGGCCAACTAGGGAAAATGATTCGTTTCTTCAAACGATTGTCAGTTAGATATATAATCTTTGCCGGCGGGATAAATAAGCCTAAAGTCATTCATCTGCGCCCTGATTTCAAAGCTGCCAAGCTCCTTTTTCAGACCCATAGCAAAAGCGACAATAATGTCTTACAATTGTTGGTTCAAACCTTGGAAAAGGAAGGATTTCAAATAATCTCACCCTTTGAGTTCATCCCCGAACTAAAAACACCTAGCGGTATTTTGACACATAGGTCTCCAACATTACAAGAAAATAAGGATATTGAATTCGGTTGGCCTTTGGCCAAAAGATTCGGAAGCATGGACATAGGTCAATGTCTGGTCATAAAAAAACAAATCGTTGTAGCTGTCGAAGCAATTGAGGGTACTGATTCGACAATAAAAAGAGCCGGTGAACTAGTCGGTCAGGATTGCGTGGTTTTAAAGATCTTCAAACCAGGTCAAGAGGAGCATGTCGATCAACCGGCTATTGGTAAAGAAACCATAGAGACAATGATACAAGCCAAAGCTTCCTGTCTAGCCATTGAATCCGGAAAAAGCCTTTTCTTCGATCGAGACCAATCCATCCAAATGGCCAATCAAGCCGGTATCAGTATTGTTGGTTATCATTGACTGCTTTGTGAAGCCAAAAAATTTGGTCCTGTACAATAGATTTTATAAGCTTGTATTATTGGTCTTCGGTTTAACATATTGACTGTTTACAGTAAGAAAAAGAAAAAGGAAAAACTTCTAGTTCTTAATTCTTCGGTCAACGATTAACTGTGAACGGTCAACGTAAAGTTGCTAATATAGCAATTGCACAGCTCTAAAAATTTTGTCCTGGAATTAGAAGATCAAACAGGATTTCAAACATACCCCGTTGCTATCTGCTTTTCTTTAGATTATAAGGGTTTTGTTGAAGGGAGCATTACGAGTTTTTGTAATTTACTGACTGAAATATATTTAAAACTTTTAATGCACCCTGTTAATAATAATTGATCAGCACCGACTCAAAAAATTATTTTGTTTTCAAATAACTTCTTGCTATTGCTAGCAAGGAGATTTTTTTTAAAAATCCATTTCAATTGAAGTGAGGAAATATGGCTAATTTTTTCAACTCATTTTTAGGGGCATTTTCAAATGATCTGGCCATTGATTTAGGGACTGCAAACACCTGTGTCTTTGTCAAAGGACAGGGTATAGTCTTAAACGAACCATCAGTAGTCGCTGTTAAGAGTGACAACAAAGGAAGCAACAGGGTCCTTGCTGTAGGCAATGAAGCCAAGAAAATGTTAGGACGTACGCCTGGAAACATTGTAGCTATTCGCCCTATGAAAGACGGAGTCATTGCTGATTTTGAGATTACTGAATCCATGCTCCGTTATTTTATCACACAGGTACATAATAGCCGGAGATTAGTTCGCCCCAGGATTATCATCTCCGTCCCGACAGGGATCACTCAAGTCGAAAAGCGAGCTGTCAAAGAATCTGCTCAAAGTGCCGGGGCGAGGGAAGTCTATCTTATTGAAGAGCCTATGGCAGCAGCTATTGGGGCGCATTTGCCGATTACAGAACCAACAGCCAACATGGTTATCGATATAGGCGGTGGGACAACCGAGGTGGCGGTCATCTCTCTGGCAGGAATCGTTTACAGTAAATCTGTCCGGGTAGGTGGCGACAAAATGGACGAATCTATTCTCCAACATATCAAAAGGAAATACAATTTATTGATTGGGTTAGGGAATGCTGAAATAATTAAACAAAAAATAGGCTCAGCCTATCCCGGGCCTTATGACAATGAGCAGATAGAGGTTAAGGGCCGGGATCTTGTTTCAGGAATACCTCAACACATTACAGTTAATTCCGAAGAGATCCGTAAGGCCATTTCCGAACAAATCGACAGTGTCGTCCAAGCATTACACATAGCTCTGGAACAAACCCCACCTGAATTAGCTGCTGATATTGTTGATAGAGGTATTGTTTTGACCGGAGGAGGCTCTTTGCTAAAAGGGCTTGATCAGTTGTTGCGAGAAGAGACTATGCTCCCAATAACCATAGTCGATGACCCGTTATTCACCGTGGTTCAAGGTTCTGGTAAGGTTTTGGACAATTTAGACATCTTAAAAGAAGTCACGATAGAGTAATACAAGGCCTTGAAAACAAAGTTTTTTATCTTTGGACTACTTCTGCCACTCTTCTTCTATTTGGCTATTTTTACCTGGAACTGGAAAACCGGATACCTAGATAGACTGTCTTCTTACACTGGAATGGAAGTTGTAGGTTGGATCCTCTTCCCAGGAAAATGGTTACAACACCAAACTATTCAAATATGGGATGGCTATATCGACCTTGTCCATGTGCAAGAAAAAAATGAACAACTTCAAAAGAAGCTAAAAAATATTCAAATACGTCTCTTTGAACTCAAGAAGGAGGCTAATGAAGCAGAAAGATTGAGAAAGTTGCTTAATTTTTCTCCTCCTAAAAAATGGCACTACTTGGGATGCCGGATAATGGCTCATAGATTGGGTGCCAATGCTGTGCTTAAGACCCTTTTTGTCAATAGGGGCCAAAAAGATAGGGTCAGTAAAAACATGCCGGTTTTGACACCACAGGGCATTATCGGGCGTGTCTACAAAACCAGTTTCCATTATTCCACTATATTATTGCTAACAGATCCAAATAGCCACATCCCGGTCATTGCCAACCAAAGTCGAACCAAAGGCATCCTTATCGGTCAAGGCAACCAATCTTTTCTCAAAGTGAATTATATCCCTCAAAATGCACCCTTATACAACAATGAGCTCTTAGTCACCTCCGGACTGGCCGAGATGTTCCCCAAAGGTCTCCCTGTTGCCCAAATAAAAAAGATTGAACATAACAACCTTTCTTTATTCAAAAGTGTTTATGCCAAGCCGTTAGTCAACATGAAACGTCTGGAAGAAACATTTATCTTGCTATATAAATCTCAAATCTCTCAATCAAAGATTAACTGAAGTGATAAGGCCGGAAATATTTTGGTGGTTACTATCCATCTTTGTCCTGATTTGGTTACAGTGCCTTCTCCCAGGAGTGGATTGCTTTGCCCCGATCTTTTTACTCAGCCTGCAAGAGAAAAAATACAATTATGCTTGTTTTCTGGGACTACTCTGCATAAGTATACATGAAGGTACGGGTTCATTAGCTTTTGGCAGTTCCATACTATGGTATAGTGGTCTGCTTTTTTTCTTCCTGTTTTTGTGTCGGTATATCCCCAGAAAAAGCCCCCTGCTTTTTATAACTATTTCTATTTTTTCCGGAATTTGGCACTGGGCTATCCTTTTTACCATGACCAAATTGCAGGAAATTGTAGTTAACCCTCAAGAATTGTTACTTAACAGCATACATATGGCCTTGTTTTTTCCGTTCATTTGGGTATTTTTCTATTTCTTATACCATCTTTATATAAAACAAGACAAAACCACTCCTCAAAATATTTAACACAAAAAAACAAAGCACATGGAGTCTTACAAATTTTTTGATCATGTCCGACACTATAAACAAGAACCTGTGGTACTTAATACCTTTTGACTCTTGGTTTCTTAGGCTTGTACTGGAGGAATCATTCTGCCCCCTTTGTACTCTTATTTAAAGGTTTTATTGACGCAGTCAAACGTAAAAAGGGCAGTTTCCGGATGAAAACTAGTTATTTTATAAAATCTTTTCATGCTTCAATGATAAGGCCTAATGGTTAAATTGAGCCGGAGTTGTCAATGAAACTCAATAAGTCATCTGGACAGATTTCTTTTCTGAAATTGATACTCTTAACCTTTTTTTGCCTTATTGTCCTGAAATTATGGTATGTTCAAATATACAAAGGAGAAAAATACTCAAAAAAAGCTAAAGAGAATCGCTTGCGCCAGCAATATATATATGCCCCAAGAGGCCTTATTTTAGACAGAAACGGTCATATCCTGGCTGAAAACAAGCCTGCATACGGACTGGCTATTATCCGAGAAGATTGTGCCGATATAGAAAAGACATTGTCCCAAGTCAGTCAATGGAGCAAAATTCCCCTGCCCACTTTAAAAGATAAATATAAGCATGGCCAGAAAAGTATCCCACCCTTTAAACGTCAATTACTCGTCTCAAATATTCCTTTCCGGAAAGTCGCCATGATTGAACCACATCTCATGGAATGGCCATCATTACAAATAATTGCTCGTCCACTGAGATACTATCCCTGTGGTTCTATGCTCTCCCATCTTATTGGTTATGTCGGGGAAGCAAGTGAAAAAGAGCTTAATAAAAATAAGAACCTTCAACTAGGAGATAAAACCGGCAAACAAGGACTAGAGCTGATCTTTGAAGACACACTCAGGGGGACAAAGGGTCAAAAACAGATAGAGGTCAATGCTCAGGGTCGAATATTGAAGTCAAGCATAATCGAAGAACCACAACCTGGTAACAATATATATCTGACTATAGATTTAGAACTGCAGGAATATATATGGGATCAGCTCGAGAACAAGACCGGGGCAGTTATAGTTATGTCCCCACAAAATGGCAACATCCTTGCTTTAGTGAGCAAACCGGGTTATAATAACAATGTCTTTGTACAGGGCCTTGAAAAACAAAAATGGATAGATCTTATCTCTAATATAAGGCACCCACTGCAGAACCGTGCAATCCAATGTGCCTACCCACCAGGTTCTGTATTCAAACTGATTATGGCTGGATGTAATCTATACCATGACTTTGTCTCGACTCAAAAAAAATTTTATTGTCCAGGGTCATACCGTCTTGGTAACAGACGATTTCACTGCTGGAAGGAAGAGGGGCATGGTTGGATGAATCTAAGAACCGCCATCAAGGAATCATGTGATGTCTATTTTTATAAGCTTGGAGAAAAAATGGGGGTTGACTATATCAGTAGTTTTGCCCAAAAATATGGCTTTAACAAAAAAACCCATATTGATCTACCTAACGAATCAAAGGGTCTTATCCCGGATAGGGAATGGAAACATAAAAGATTTGGGGAAAAATGGCAGGGTGGTGAAACAATTAACATGGCCATAGGTCAAGGTTATACCCTGGTCACCCCTTTACAGATAGCCAGATTTACTGCTGCTTTGGTCAATGGGGGAAAGCTTTTAAAACCACAATTACTTCTTACCAAGAACTTGAAGATTCAAAATCAACTACCCTTATCGGACAAGGAGCTAGACTTTATTGTTCAAGCTATGATTGACACCGTCGAAGAACCACACGGGACAGCCTGGAGATTAAGGACAAAAAAAGCAACCATCGGAGGGAAAACAGGAACAGCACAAGTCATAAAACTGACTAAGGACCGAAAAGAAAAAGAATTGGATCAGATCCTTTACAAATTTAGGGATCATGCTTGGATGACCAGCTTCGGCTGGAAAAAACACAAGGAATATGTTGTTGTTGCTTTTATAGAGCATGGAGGACATGGCTCTTCCGGCGCAGGTCCAATTGTAAAAGAGATCTATGATTACTTATTCTGATCAAGTAAGCCTAGATGGGATATAAGACAAGATCTCAATATCATACTTACTCTGGTCATAAACTAAGCTCTTATAAGGTAAAAAAACTAAAAGTAACTACTATTCAAGGGGATATTCTTGTAGGGCAAAGATGCTCTTTATTAGCTAATTTCTTCAACAGACTAGCAAAACCTTTTTTCATTCCACTTGGATAATTCCGTGGTCCAGAAAATCTTCCCTGAAGACCTACTTCTCCATGGGCTGTGCTAAAGAACAATTATAACAGACGGTTCACGGTCAACATTCTTTCATGTTAACCCCAATCCAGCTAATTACTAAAGATAAATATTTATTATTGAGACATATCAATGCATAATAGCCGTTACTTCTCCAATTGTAATTGGACCCTTCTCATGCTGGCCATACTCATATTTGCTATGGGTATATTGAACCTTTATTCAGCCGGTTCTCTGCGAATAGAAGAGGGGGTAACAACTATCTTTTACTATAAAAAACAGCTTATTTGGGGAGTTGTCGGTTTATTGGCCTTGCTTTTTTTCATGGCATTTGACTATCGACACTTAAAGAATATTGTCTGGCCCTTGTACTGGACCACTGTTAGCCTATTAATTACTGTTTTGATTTTAGGAACCAATATTTGTGGGGCAACCAGGTGGATCAATCTAGGACTATTTTACTTCCAACCAACTGAATTGGCTAAATTGAGCATCCTTATAGTCACAGCTTATTTCCTGTCAAATTTATCCCAGAATTTAAGATGGAAAGAACTAGGTAAATTGATTTTTCTGGTGGCTATTCCAGTATTCTTTATCATGATTCAACCTGACCTTGGCTCAGGAATGAATATCCTCCTCTTGGTTGGCGGCATGGTCCTTTACAAGGGCCTGGATTCTCGTGTCTTTTGGACTGTCTTCATCTCTTCCTTGTTCATACTTCCACAAAGTTGGTTTTTTTTGAAAGATTATCAAAAAAAACGAATCCTTACTTTTTTAAACCCTGAAAGCGACCCTTTAGGGGCTGGCTATAATCTTTTGCAGTCAAAAATAGCCATAGGTTCAGGAGGGTTATGGGGAAAAGGTTTCTTGGGGAGTACTCAAAGCCAGCTTCGTTTTCTACCTGAAAAACATACTGATTTTGTTTTTGCTGTCTTTGGTGAAGAATGGGGATTTATCGGTTCACTCTTACTTATCTCCCTTTTTTGTCTTTTGTTGAATCAGTTTATAAATGTTATTAAAGGTTCTAAAGACGACTTTGGCAAATTCCTGGTTACTGGAATCTTCTTTTACTTTTTCTGGCAAGTGGTTATCAATATCTCCATGGTCTTAGGGCTTATACCCATAGTCGGTTTGCCTTTACCACTACTTAGCTATGGCGGTTCATCAACGGTCATGAGTTTCTGTCTCCTTGGAATTGCCTTAAATGTATCAATGAGAAGATATGTATTTAAACAGAGTTAAAGATAACTCTTTGCGCATTCAAATCACTGGATATATAATTTACTTAAGAAGAAAAAATCTTAACAACAAGATGTAAATCTAAGTTGCCTACATGTCTTGCTTTGTCTGTCCGGCATAGTGGATGTTGGACTTGGATGCAAAGTCATTAAATATCGATTATAGTTACAGCTCTGAATATATGATTGGTTAGCTTTAATGGTTTATTTTGTAAAGTATGTCTTTGTTTACTACCACAAAAAAGCTTTTTCCAGACAAATCTGTTAGGAAAATTGTCATTTCCCTTCTTGACTTCATAGCAAAAATAGAGAATAATTTTATATATCTTTCATAACTACAATAAAATCAAAATGGTTTCTTGTTTTTTTAAAATATTATAAAAGAAAGGAGGATAGTATGGATAAGTGGGAATGTACAATGTGCGGTTATGTTTACGACCCCAAAAACGGTGATCTGCAATATGGAGTTAAACCAGGCACAAGCTTTGAAGACGTGCCCGATGATTGGACCTGCCCCAGGTGCAACGCGGGAAAAGACAAGTTTGAAGAGGTTTAGAGGTCAAAAGTTGACAGCTCCTTTCAGACCATAACTATACTGATACAAACATTCCTCAAATATTTCTTATTTGGGGGTAGGAGCCAACGGTCAACAACCTGTTTCAGCCAAGTGCGCCTGCAAATATATTGCAGGCGCAAAATAAGATCAACCGTAACTCTTCAGTCCTTTGCAACTAATTGAAAACAAGGCTTTCTTTTGAATTTTTTAGTGATAAAGCAGTAGAGTTTCTTATCTTATTTGATGGGGGAGACCCCACCTTGATTCAACGACAAATAAAGATCTCCGGACGAAATATTCAATATACCAATTAAGTCTATCAATAGACCACTTTCTCAGCTCATCATACCCTAACAACACATTTTTGCCCTCTGCAAGCTTATATACACTTGCATAATACTCCAATTTCGGTTGTTCCAAAAAATATGTAACCCAATCGTAAATAATAGTTACTATTGACTTTTCGAGCTGAATTGCTATAATCTTAGAATACGATTAGATTATATGTTATTACAACAAGGAGGAGTTATGGCTCAACAATTAGAGATCTATAAATGCAATGTCTGCGGCAATATTGTCGAAGTTCTCCATGGAGGAGCTGGTGAACTTGTCTGTTGCGGCCAGGCCATGCAATTGATTGAGGCTGGAACTGTAGATGCAGCCAAAGAAAAACATGTCCCGGTCATTGAAAAAACAGAAAACGGCTTTAAGGTCAAAGTCGGCTCAGTTGCTCACCCTATGGAAGAGAAACACTATATAGAATGGATCGAACTCATTGCTGACGGTAAATGTTACAGGGAATTTCTCAAACCTGGTCAGACCCCTGAAGCGGAATTTTGTATCCAAGCTACAAATGTAACAGCAAAAGAGTATTGTAATATACATGGGTTGTGGAAGGCATAATCGTTATTGTCCGAATATCTATTAATAAAAATATCTGATATAGATATTAGACTCTTGATCAAGGAGGTCTACAATGGAGAAATGGGTGTGTAATGTTTGCGGTTATATCTATGATCCAGCCGAAGGTGACCCTGATAATGGCATAGCTCCAGGGACAAAATTTGAAGACTTACCTGAAGATTGGACCTGCCCTGTCTGTGGAGCAAGTAAGGACGAATTCAGCAAAGAAGGATAAACAAAAATAGGGAGCCCATCTTTACCATGGGCTTCCTTTGAGGAGATTTTTTTGAATTCACTAATCAATCCAAAATCTCAACGCCAAATAAAAAAACAACTGCACTTGATCCTGCAAGAAGCGGACTGGGAAAAAAAGATTAGCACGCTTTCAGACAAGCCAGACTTGCCCAAGAAATTGATTTCTCCACTTTTTTCAACCTTGTATTCCAAGTCTTTTGAAATCAAGTCACGAGGTATCTCCTGCTTTGGCATTGTTGTACCGACAATTGCCAAGTCCAACCTTGAAGATGCCCGGATAATTATGCGCCGCCTTATCTGGAATCTAAACGACGAATCAGGGGGGATTGGTTGGGGATCTCCGGAAGCCCAAGCTGAAATCATGGCCAATCATCAACAATTGGCTAAAGAATTTTACAGGGTGTTCCTTTCCTATATTATCTTGAGAGACGGTCCAGATAATTATCTTGAATACGAGCCACTCCGAGAAGGCGTCTATTGGGGTATTGCCCGCTTGTCACAAGCCCGTCCGGAATTGATCCAACCATATTCTACCTTGCTCATTCAGGCTCTATCACTTGAAAACAGCCCTCAAATATATGCCTATCTTTGCCTGGCCTTCACAAATCTCAAGACAAGAGAAGACGACCTGAGGCCAATACTTCAAAAGATAGCCAAAAGAAAGGATAACCTGACTATATTTTGGGATAAATCAATGCAAACACTCCCCTTGACCCAACTAGTACATAAAGCCTTAGATCAAACCAACTCTTCCTAGGAAATTAACTCACAAATCCACTGCCCTTACAAAACTATTATTCAAATATTGTCAATAATAACAACCCAACTTTCGATTCTTGTGTAATCGGGCTCAAGCTATATAGACTGCTCTATTCTTACTCCATGTTCTCATGCTCTAAACCCAGGGCCAAAATTTCAATCCGTGGCAATAGCCAATGAACTAGGGGATAGCACCCAGAGAAAACAATCTCGGATGACTATAAAAGGGCTAGTTAGATGCAGGTCTAATAGTGGTCTTTATTTTATGGTCCAGCCAATCAGAAAAAGACATGGGGCTACCTAAATAAGGACCGAACTTGACCTCCATATTAATGCTCCAAAGACTTAAATCAGCGTATTTCTCGAGTTTAACAGCATCCTTCTGAGTACAAAGAATCGTAGAGCAGCCTTTTCGATCTGCCTCTTGTTTAATAGACACCCAATCTGACCAAGAAAACCAGTGATGGTCTGGGAAGACCAGATGCCGTTGAGGCTTTTGTCTCATAGCTTGATTAGCCGTTAATTCAACCCGTTTTGGATCTCCGACCCCGCTTACCAATAGATATGGTTCGGACAAAGGCTCTGAGATAAAACTCTGATCAAAGACTCTTTGGAATCCACAACAGTTTAGGTAAAAACTGAATACAGGCTTACGTAAAAAAGACAAACGTCCAGCAATCTCTGGACTAAGATGCTGAAACATATCCGAAGATAGATGGAGAATAATAGCTGAAGCCCTAAATAAGGCAGAAAGATCCTCTCGCCATTGCCCTTGTGGCAAGACCTGGTTCCATTGTTTACCCAAGTCCGTCTGTCCAAGAATCACCAGATCAATATCCCTTTGTACCCTTTGATGCTGGAAACCGTCATCAAGGAGATAGACATCCGGGTTGTAGTCCTTAGCCACCCATTTGCCACCTCGTGTTCTCTTTGGATCAACAACTACATAAGCCTGCCTGTTTGATCTGGCTAACATCAAGGGCTCATCTGCTGACAGGGATACCGGTGAGTCAGGACAAACTAGGTATGGGAAAAGTCTTTTTTGCCCTTTATAACCTCGTGTCAAAAGACAAACTCGCTGATCTTTGTCCTGAAAAAAAGATGTCAGCCACTGACACAAAGGAGTCTTACCAGTACCCCCCCAGGATAAATTGCCTACTGAAAGACAAATACCTGGTGGTCTCCATGAAGAGAGAAGTCTTTTTTGAAAAGCCAGAGATCTCATTCTCATCAGTCGTTTGTATACAAAAGCCAAAGGGCCAAGTCCGTTATAGAGACGTCTCTGCCATAGTTCAAGTCTATCTTTGCTCATCAGGGGTTATTCCCGAACTTGTCCTATAAAATGGAGCAGGAGCAAGAACATGTTGATAAAGTCCAAATACAGGGTCAAGGCCCCCAGGATTGTCCCTTTTTGAATAGCACCACGATCGTCGACCGGAGCAGTTCCTCCCATCTGACGTAGCTTCTGGGTATCATAGGCGGTAAGCCCTAAAAATACGATCACTCCAACCCCGCTGATAATAAATTCAATCATTGGACTTCTCAAAAACATATTGACAACAGCAGCCAAAATTATCCCTATAAGACCCATAAACAGAAAACTACCCCATGAGGTCAGATCTTTTTTCGTAGTCATACCGTAGATGCTCATAGCAATAAACATCCCGGCACAGACGACGAATGTACTAAAGATCGAAGCCCCGGTAAAAACAACTAGTACCGAAGACAAGGTTACTCCGTTAAGAAGGCTGTATATGACAAACAATAAGGTAGCCGTCCCTGCCCTCATCTTGCTTATACCAGCACTAATCGCAATAACCAGGCCAAGCTCGGCAACAATCAGCAGGATCAAAACAAAAGACTGACCAAAAACAGCTTGCATTAGGGTCTCGCTAGAAGCAGTAAGATAAGCAGACACTGCCGTTAGGCCCAAGCCGGCAGCCATCCAATTGTAAACCCCCCGCATAAATGAGCTAAGAACTTCAGACTGTGCTTTGGCTGTACTCAATCTACTAGACTGGTTCATAAATAACCTCCTATCCCATGAATGTATACTAAATATTGTCTCTAAGATAAGACATAAGAGAACAACCCCTTCTGGATATATTATCAAATATATGTCAATCTCTTGGTTTAAGGGACATAGTCATAGACAATTGACCATATCCAATTCTTTTGATAAGAGTTCGTTTTAAATAGAGGATTGTACCTTTATGACTGACAAAACAAATATACTCAACACATCTCTCTCAGAGCTAACAGATTTTCTAAAGACAATTAATGAGCCACCCTATCGGGCCAACCAAATCTGGCAATGGATCTGGCAAAAAGGCAACCTCGACTTTGGTTCCATGACCAATCTGAGCAAAAAACTCCGTAATGACCTGGATAAACACTATTTTATACAGTGGCCGCATGTTGTTCCATACAGATCCCAACTAGATCAAACCGTCAAATTAATCCTAGAACTGGAGGATCAAAACCTCATTGAGACCGTACTTATACCAGAAAAAGACCATTTTACCTTATGCATTTCCTCACAGGTAGGATGTCCACTGGGTTGTACCTTTTGCAGTACAGGTAAAATGGGTTTTATCCGCAATCTGGGTACAGGGGAAATCCTTAGCCAAATCCTTATTGCCCAAGATTATATAAAAAGGAATGAGATCAGTTTGCCCCTTAGGAATATTGTTTTTATGGGCATGGGAGAACCTCTGCTTAACTGGCCAAATGTCAATAATGCCCTGGCCGCTCTGCACAACCCCAGAGGTTTTAATTTTTCCCACCGCAGAGTCACTGTATCTACTGTTGGCATTCCTCATATTTTAAAGCAATATAACATAAACCAATATGCCTCTCTAGCACTATCAATCCATGCACCTTCCCAGGAATTACGCCAACAGCTGATGCCTAAAGCCGCATCTCTCATCCCTTTAGAAGACCTAATAAAACTTCTAAAAAATGTCCCCTTGAGGTCTCGACAAAGGGTGACTATTGAATATATCCTTATTGGTGGTTTAAACGATTCTCTTGATCAGGCTAAGGCCTTGAACCGTCTTGTATCCTCTTTGCCTTGTAAGATCAATCTGATTCCTTTCAACCCTGGCAGGGACATACCTTATCAAGCACCGGATCAAGAACATATCCTTGCCTTTGAAAACTTTTTATGGGAAAAAGGCCTGACAGTCAATTTGCGCAAGAGCAAAGGAGAAGACATACAGGCTGCCTGTGGACAATTACGTGCTCAACACTCAGAAGGAAAAGTAGCCCTTAAGCCTGAAAATGCATGACTGGAATTCCGCTCTATCTATCTTGGAAAAACAATAAAGGTTTAGTCATTTCAATGAGTAAGCTGTGATAAATACACAAAACAAAAATCAACATAAAGGATAAGACCCTATGCTAAGACCTGATTTTGCCAAGGGCAATGGACTACTGCCAGCCATTGTCCAAGACTATAACAGTAGTAAAGTCCTCATGTTGGCCTATATGAATGAAGAAGCCTGGGAGATGACCCTGGAACAAAAAGAATCCTATTTTTACAGCCGCAGTCGAAAAACCCTCTGGCATAAAGGAGAATCCTCCGGTCATGTTCAAAAAATAAAGGCCATCAGATTGGATTGTGATCAAGATACAATCTTACTTTTTGTCGAACAGTTGGGAGGAGCTGCCTGTCATAAGGGTTATGAGAGCTGTTTTTATCTCCAACTCAGCCAATCAGGCTTTATAGAATGTTCGCCTAAAATCTTTGAGCCAGAGGAGGTCTATAAATAAATGACACCTTCGCAAGTCTTAAGACTCGGCATACCCAAAGGTTCACTGCAAGACTCAACCATCAATCTCTTTGCCAAATCAGGATGGAAAATTCGTCTACATTCCAGAAATTACTTCCCGGATATAGATGATCAAGAGATAATTTGTACACTCTGTCGGGCCCAAGAAATGCCTGTCTATGTTGAAGACGGAACAGTCGATGTCGGCCTGACCGGTAAAGATTGGATATTAGAGAATGAAGCTGATATTGTAACTGTATCAGAACTCGTTTATTCAAAAACCAGTAACCGGCCTGCTCGTTGGGTCTTAGCCGTAGCCGGAGATGCTCCTTACAAGAGACCTGAAGATCTAGCCGGAAAAAAAATTGCTACTGAACTAGTCAATTTTACAAAAAAATATTTTCAACAGGCAGAAGTCCCTATTGACGTAGAGTTTTCCTGGGGAGCCACTGAAGCAAAGGTTGTTTCCGGACTGGCTGACGCTATTGTGGAGGTCACTGAGACAGGCACAACGATCAAAGCTCACGGTCTGCGTATAATCGCCGAACTCCTCCAAACTTCGACCCAACTTATAGCCAACAAGTCTGCCTGGAATGATCCCTGGAAAAAAGACAAGATCCAACAGATGAACACACTCCTTCAAGGAGCCCTGAAGGCTGAAAAGCTGGTCGGCCTGAAGATGAATGTCAGAGACTCTCAACTCAATCAGCTTATTGAGCTTTTGCCCAGTATTACCTCGCCAACCATAGCCCATCTCCATGAGCAGGGATGGGCCTCGGTGGAGATTGTCGTCGAGGAATCCATTGTCAGGGATCTTATCCCTCAATTACAAAGCTTCGGGGTGGAAGGGATAATTGAATATGCCCTTAATAAGGTCATTTAGGATACCTATAAATCAGTAGCCGACTGATCATGAAAAAAAAACCTTTTTGTAAGCCATGTCTATTATATCTTTCGCTTTTGATCCTGACTACGGGGTGTATAGCTACTCATAAATCACCTCAGCAATTTTCCCAGGGTATACAGGCTAGATTTGACTTGGCTAGATCTTACCTGGCCCAGGATCAACCCCGCAGGAGCCTGAAAGAGCTCTTGACTGTAAAGGACAAGGTCGCTGATAGCTCAAAATTCCACTTCTTGTTGGGCCTGACCTATTCCGAGCTAAACAGACCTAAAAAGGCCATTAAACATTTCCAAAAAGTCGTTGAAATAAACCCGAACAATGGTAAGGCTTGGAATAATATGGGCCAGACTTATTATCAACTAAGTCAACTAAGCAATTCAATACATTCCTTTAAAAAGGCCTTGTCCATCCAAACCTATTTGACACCGGAATATCCTGCCTATAATCTAGCCAGGATATATAAAAAACAAGATCAACCTCGAACAGCCATAGGCTTTGCACAAAAGGCAGTTACTTACAATCAAAAGTATATCCCGGCCTATTTACTGCTCTCAAATCTCTATCTCCAGGAAAACGAGATAAAAAAAGCCACCAATTGGGTCAAAAAAGGGGTCACAGCCAACCCAGGGAATATAGAGCTCATATTTATATTAGCTGAAAATCAACTACGTTTAGGTCAAACTAACAATGCCATCGACAACTTCAAACAAATCATGGCCCTGCAACCAAAATCAAAAATTGCCCAAATGGCCAAAGATTACATGGACATCCTCGCCCCTTGATCATTTTGCTCAAGATGGCCAGCCCTATATTCTAGGAATCAATCCCTGGATTTATGATTTCGCAGCCTATAATTTCTGGTCTCGACCGGCTGGTCTCCTTGTTTGTCTGGATCTTTTGCGACAAGCCGGGGCCAATATCGCTTTACTTGATTGCCTTGATCAAACCTGGTCCGACATTGTCTGGCCCAATCCTCTACCCTATGGTCAGGGACATTATCTCAAAACTCCTATCCCCAAGCCCCGATGTTATGCTGATATTCCCCGAAATTACAGCCGTTACGGTCTGCCTTTTGAAGCGGTGAAAGGTGCCCTCCAGCGTCTGCAACCAAAACCAGACTGTGTTGTTCTCGGATCTATCATGACCTATTGGTATCCAGGTGTTATGGCCATGGTGTATCTTATCCGAGAAATATGGCCCAAAGTGCCGATTGTCCTCGGTGGAATCTATGCTACCCTTTGCAATGACCATGCCAGAGGGCAAAATCTTGTTGATCTGATTATTCAGGGTCCTTTGGAGAACCCCTGTAACTGGGAAAAATTTTGGCAATTTCTTGGCCATACTCCACCAATACTACCTGAAAACAACTCTTTTGTTTTGGCCAGGGATCTATACCCCGCACCTAAGTATTCCATGATTCTTGGTTCAAGAGGCTGCCCTTTTTCTTGTCCTTATTGTGCCAATAAATGCCTATACCCACATTTTTTTCAAGATTCTTTTGATCATCTTTGGGACAATCTCGAAGAAGAGCTTCGACGTGGGGTTCAAAACTTTGCATTTTATGATGATGCCGCCCTTATTCGTCCTCAAACCTGGCTTTTACCTCTATTAAAGCTCCTAGCCCAAAGGAATAAAAACAGCATCACCCTTCATGCCCCAAACGCACTCCACATTCGATATCTAAGTACTGATTTGGCCAGGCTACTCAAAAAAGCAGGTCTGAAAACTGTTCGTCTAGGACTTGAAACAGCCGACTTCCATAATCGTAATGACCAAAAACTGACTTATGAAGAGTGGCAATACGGTCTAAGAGCCCTTTACCAAGCTGGGTTTCAACCGGATCAAATAGGGGCTTATATATTGTTTGGCCTACCTGAGCAAGACAAAACAGAGATCGAACAAGCTATCTCATTTGTTCAAAAATGGGGAATACGTCCCCATCTGGCCGAGTATACTCCCATACCGGGCACACAGCTTTTCCCTGTCGCTGAGAAGAGCTCCCCTTACCCTCTGCAGCAAGAGCCTCTTTATCAGAACAACTCTATCTGGCCTTGCTATCCCGGGGGATTTTCTTGGCTGGAACATCGAAAATGGAGAGCACTCCTAAAAGGGAACTGAGATTGTCAGCCCCAAATATCCATTAGACATAGTATATTAAATCGGATATCTTGACTCAAGCAAGACAAACATGAAATAAAAACAACCTTGCCCTGATACTGTTAATACCTGATTCAGAAATAAACCCAATGCTGGTATATATAATTACTTCCTCATCCTTTTTGTAAATGGTATACATATATGCATACACAATTAGACAAAATACGAAATTTCAGTATAATAGCCCATATAGATCATGGAAAATCAACCTTGGCTGACCGTATTCTGGAACTGACCAATCTTGTCCCGGAACGGGAACGAAGAGATCAATTCCTAGATAGAATGGACTTAGAGAGAGAACGAGGGATCACCATTAAATCCCAAACAGTGCGAATCCCATACAAGGCCAATGATCAACAGGAATATATCTTAAACCTTATTGACACACCCGGGCATGTTGATTTCAATTATGAGGTTTCCAGAAGTCTTGCCGCTTGTGATGGGGCTATCTTGCTTATAGATGCCTCTCAAGGCGTAGAGGCCCAAACTCTGGCCAATGCCTACCTGGCCCTGGACAATGAGCTTGAGATTATCCCTGTTTTGAACAAAACTGATCTCCCAAGTGCCGAACCGGAGAAAGTCATCCAAGATATCGAAGAGGCCGTTGGCCTTGATTGCTCCAATATTGTCATGATCAGTGCCAAGACAGGACTAAATGTATCCATCCTCTTGGACCATATTGTTCGCTACATACCTCCCCCGAAAGGCGATATCCAAAATCCTCTTAAGTCTTTGATCTTCGATTCCTGGTACGACCCATACCAAGGTGTAGTGGTCCTGTTTAGGATCTTTGACGGGTTTATGGCCAAAGGTCAAAGTATCCAGATGTATTCCAACAGTAAAAACTTTGAAATCCAACAATTGGGTATCTTTGCCCCTGATCCTAAAACTCGGGACTGGATCGGCCCAGGGGAAGTTGGTTTTCTGTATGCCAATATCAAAGATTTGAGTCATGCTCGAGTCGGAGACACTATTACCTGGCTTGAACAGCCATGTTTTCATCCCTGTCCGGGATTCAAAATGATCCAGCCCATGGTCTTCTGTGGGTTGTATCCAACTGAGCCTTCCAAGTACCATCCTCTCAAAAAGTCTTTGGAACGGCTCCAGTTAAATGATACCTCTTTTTCCTTTGAGCCTGAGACCTCCCAAGCCCTGGGTTTTGGATTCAGGTGCGGATTCCTTGGTCTCCTTCATATGGAAATTATTCAAGAACGCCTTGAGAGAGAGTTCCAAGCCGAACTCATCGCCACCGCCCCTTCAGTAATTTATGAGGTCCAAACCTTAGACCAGACGACCTTGAGAATAGAAAATCCAAGTTTACTCCCTCCACCCGGTCAATTGAAAAGCATCGCCGAGCCATTTGTCAGAATGGATATATACGTACCCAACGATTATGTTGGCAATGTCCTTAAACTCTGTGAAGAAAAACGGGGTATCCAAAAAAATCTGCTTTACCTGACCTCTTCCAGAGTCATTATTACCTATGAACTACCCTTTGCTGAGATCGTCTATGATTTCTTTGATCAGCTCAAATCAATAACCCGGGGATTTGCTTCCTTAGATTATGAGCTAAAGGATTATCGTCAGTGTGATCTTGTCAAGCTAGACATTCTTATCAATAAGGAGACCGTCGATGCTCTGTCCTCTATTGTCCATAGAGAAAAAGCCTATCGCTATGGACGTGACTTGGCCCTTAAACTAAAAAATATTATCCCCCGCCAACTATTTGAAGTCGTTATTCAGGCTTGTATCGGGCAAAAGGTCATTGCCAAGGAACGTGTTCCACCCCTTCGAAAGAATGTCACCTCCAAGTGCTATGGTGGGGACATTACCCGAAAAAGAAAACTGTTGGAAAAACAGAAGGAAGGAAAACGCCGCATGAAAAAAATGGGTAATATAGAACTGCCGCAAGAAGCCTTTTTAGCCGCTTTACAAAAAGAGGACAATCAATAAGTTTTGTCAGGTAATGGGCTCTAGTCCCCTTAAAAGACAATCAAGAGATGAAAACCAAGGATACCTCATGAAGAAAAAAACATGGCAAAAAACCTTTAAAGAGTATGCAGAAGCTCTTATCATCGCTTTAGTCTTGGCTTTTTTTATCCGATCTTTTATTGTTCAAGCCTTTAAAATCCCTTCTGGGTCAATGCTTCAAACCCTTCAAATTGGTGACCATCTCTTGGTCAATAAATTTTTGTACGGGGTCAAACTCCCCTTTATTAACTATACAGTTATACCCGTATCTCAGCCTGATTTTCAGGACATTATTGTCTTTGAATTTCCGGAAGATGAGTCCAAAGACTTCATCAAGCGGGTCATAGGCCTGCCGGGTGATACCATCACTATTAGGGATAGACAGGTTTTCAGAAACGGGGAAAAACTAAATGAACCCTATGTCCAGCATACCAGCAACCAGGTTATCCCAGGTCAATATCCAATGGACCGTTGGCCTCCGCATCGTTTCGATCCAAGAGTCAGGGACAATCTAGGGCCCATAAAAGTACCAGAGGAGAAATATTTTGTCATGGGCGACAACAGGGATGAATCCTATGACTCCCGCTTTTGGGGATTTGTCAATGAAGACAAAATATTGGGCAAAGCCTGGATCATATATTGGTCTTGGGAAGGGATCACCAATATTCGTTGGCATCGGATAGGGGATATAATCAATTAGTATATGAGTAAATGTATTGCTATTACTTAACGGGGTAGAAGTATGTTGGCCAAAGTCGTTACATCAGCACTTTTGGGCATTGACGCTTTTTCTGTCCACCTGGAAGCTGACCTGACTAGATCTGGCATGCCGGCATTTATAATGGTCGGACTTGCCGAAGGAGCTGTTAAGGAGAGCAAGGAGCGAGTCTTTACAGCCCTCAAGAATAGCGGTTTGAGGCTACCGGCATCTCGAATCACCATTAACCTAGCCCCGGCTGACATAAGAAAAGAAGGAAGCAGCTATGATCTCCCATTAGCTCTGAGCTTATTAGCAGCAGCTGAAGTAATCCCTGCCTCCTCATTGGACAGCTATTTTCTTGCCGGAGAACTCTCTCTCAATGGTTCCTTAAAACCGATTCCAGGTATCTTGCCTATGGCCCTTAAAGCCAAAGAAAAAAAGGCCAAGGGACTGATTATCCCAAAAGAAAATGCGGCTGAAGCAGCAGTTGTCCAAGATCTCTCTGTCTATCCTGTTTCCACCTTGGGCCAAACCGTTGAGTTCTTAAACAAAGACAGACATATCCCGGCCTATATCTGTGATATCGATGAGCTCTGGAACAGACGTCAAGACTTCCAACTCGACTTCAATGAGGTCAAAGGACAGGACCATGCCAAAAGGGCCATTGAAATCGCTGCAGCTGGAGGGCACAATCTCTTGTTCATGGGTCCACCTGGTAGTGGTAAGACCATGCTAGCCCAGCGCATCCCAACTATTCTGCCTTTACTAAAATTTGACGAGGCCCTAGAAGTGACCAAAATTTATAGTGTGGCCGGCCAGCTGAAATCTCAGGAACCATTGATCACAGAAAGGCCTTTCCGGGCACCTCATCACACAATATCTGATGCCGGACTCATTGGGGGTGGACAATATCCTCGACCAGGTGAGGTCTCATTGGCCCATCGAGGTGTCCTGTTCCTGGACGAATTCCCGGAGTTCAAAAAACATGTCCTGGAAGTCCTGCGCCAGCCTATAGAAGATGGCCGGGTAACCATCTCCAGAGCAGCCGTATCCCTGACCTATCCGGCCGATTTTATGCTCGTAGCCGCCATGAATCCCTGTCCATGCGGGTATTTAACCGATGATCAACACACTTGCACCTGCACCCCCAGACAGATACAACGCTACCGCTCACGTTTATCCGGCCCTCTCCTGGACCGGATTGATCTCCAAATTGAAGTACCCAATGTAGCCTATAAAGACCTCAAACAAAGCCAAGGCACTGTAGATTCAAAGTCAATGCGAGAACGTATACAGTCAGCTCGAGATCTTCAGTCGCATAGGTATAAAGAGACACCAGTCAGGACTAACAGTGAACTCTCAGGGAAATGGCTCCAGCAATTTTGTGCTCTTTCAGAACAAGAGCACGAGTTCCTAGAACAGGCAGTCTACAGACTGGGACTATCGGCCAGGGCCTATACACGTATCTTAAGGATCTCCAGGACAATTGCCGATCTGGAAGAGGCTGAAGATATTACCGTCAATCATCTTGCAGAGGCTATGAACTATAGATTCTTGGACCGTGAAAACAGATAATCTTGCCTAGACAATCCCACCAAAAACTGCTTAATAGCTAGGGTCTCATTATATCTTGGACCAAGAAGCTCCTCAGTACTTATTCCTTTTTGTCATAATCAGGGTAGGTCTTGACCTTCTATTGAGTTGGATATAGGTTCCTTGTTTTCCCTAAATAGGATCATTTCAGGGTAAAAAGACATCTTACCTAATAACCATTTAATAAAAAAGCAGATTATGATTTCTTTGAGTAGCAAACCTTATGTCCAATAATACTTTAAGCAAGAGTCAAATATATAAAGAAGTGCAAAAAAGACGCACTTTCGGTATTATAAGCCATCCGGATGCTGGCAAGACCACACTAACAGAAAAGCTACTTCTCTTCGGTGGGGCCATTCAAAAGGCCGGATCGGTTAAAGCTAGAAAAAACACTCGCCATGCCAAATCGGACTGGATGAGCGTGGAAAAGGATCGAGGCATTTCAGTGACCTCCTCGGTGATGAAGTTCGAGTACAAAGGCTTTGAGATAAATCTTTTGGACACCCCAGGCCACGAGGATTTCTCTGAAGACACCTATCGAGTCCTTACAGCTGTCGACTCTGCCCTAATGGTCATAGACAGCATCAAAGGCGTAGAGAGCCAGACCGAAAAACTGATGCAGGTTTGCCGCATGCGCTCTACACCGATCATGACCTTTATCAACAAACTCGATCGTGAAGGCAGGGACTCACTTGAGCTTTTGGACGACATAGAGCAAAGTCTGGGTATTCAGGCAGCTCCTTTGACTTGGCCCATTGGTATGGGTAAGCACTTCCAGGGTATCTACGATTTGCTCAGGTCTGAAATCCGTTTCTTCCAGCCAGCCGAGAATAAAGATCAGTTGCCCAAGGAAAAGGTCGTGATCAACGATCTTAACGACCCCAGGCTGGATGAACTGGTGGGCAAAGTTGCGGCCGACACTCTCCGGCAAGATGTCGAACTCCTTGATGGGGCAGGACACCCTTTTGACATCCAGGCCTATCTGGAAGGCAAACAGACCCCGGTCTTTTTTGGTAGCGCTGTCAACAACTTCGGTGTTCAGGAAATGATTGATACCTTTGTATACTACGCCCCCCAACCACGCAAGCACCTAACTGAAAGCAGGGAGGTTTACCCTGAGGAAACAGAGTTTTCCGGTGTAGTCTTCAAGAACCAGGCCAATATGGATCCGGAACACCGGGACAGAATTGCCTTTCTGCGCATATGCTCCGGTATATTCAAGCAAGGCATGCGGGTGCGCAATCACCGTTTACAAAAGAACATAAACCTCTCCAATGCCATTATCTTTATGGCCCGGGACCGTTTAGGGACGGATACGGCTTGGCCCGGGGATATCATCGGTATTCACAATCACGGGACCTTAAAGATAGGAGATACTTTAAGCAGCAAAGAACCATTGAAGTTTCTGGGTATTCCCAACTTTGCCCCGGAGTTCTTCCGGCGCGTTGTCCTGCAAGACCCTTTCCGGGCCAAACAACTAGCAAAAGGCTTGTCCCAGCTAACAGAAGAAGGGGCGATTCAGGTCTTTCGCTCCTTGCACTCCCCAGATTACATCCTCGGGGCTATTGGAGCACTGCAGTTCGATATCACGGCAGCCAGACTTGCGTCGGAATACGGGGTCCAGGCCAGTTATGAAACTGTGAATGTTTTTGCCGTACGATGGATCACTTCAGAGAATCGCAAGAAGTTAAAAGAGCTGATAAGCACATACCCTAGATGGGCAGTAGAAGACTTTGAAGGGCATTCAGCTCTATTCTTTTCCTCTAGATATAGGCTGGAAAAGGCCGAGGAAGAATGGCCAGAGATCACCTTTATGGAGGTACGGGAATATAAATAAACTATTTCACATTCCATAGTCAACGGACAACAGTCATCAATAGCAATTCTTCGGCTTAGACCAGCCAAGAGGACGAGATTTGGCTGGCCTGAAGTCTATTGATCACGGCAGCCAGCTCTGAACCTGTTCCGGATGGGTCCGTAAATAACGCATCGCTTTCTCATAAGGGTACATTACCCCCCCATCATGGATCCAAATCATAAGTTGACCTAATTGTTCAGGGGACCACCTGAATTTATCCAGGAACTTATAGACCTTGGGCATATCCTGTTTAAGACCTTTTCGGGCCACGGTATCGATATGGCCTGGTTTGTCACCGTATATATTTTTGGGATCTTCAAGAAATTTCAGTTCCCAGCGGGCAAACATCCAATGTGGGACCCAACCGGTAACTACTATCCATCTTTGCTTCCTTATGGCTTCAGATAGGACCTTGGTCATTGTCTTTTCACTGCCTTTGACCAGATCGAATTCATGCAGCCCATACGCCTCCATAGCCTCTTCAGTTTTCTTCATGATTCCTGCTTCCGGATCTATTCCCTCAATTGTATAGTGGAATTTCTCTGCATGATTCTCTATTCCAGGGATGGAATCGACTGTAATATATGGTTTATTCCGCAATCCGGTTGCAGCAGTTTGTCTCCCCAAAGTCACATTGGGGACCACCAGGCCGCTCCTGGTTCCATTGAAATTAGGACCTAAGTTTTCTACCTGATCCTTATATTCCTGCCAGTAATGGGCATGCAATTCAGGCAGCCAGGCAGCCATCATAGCATCAGCCCGACCATCAGCTATGGCCTGCCACATCTGATCCGCCTTCATGCGGATCATTTCACAATTACAATCCAATTTTTCCTGCAGAACTGCCTTGGCCATATTGGTGGTAGCAATAGCTGAAGACCATTCCACATAGGCCAGTTTGACAGTTTTTGAACCAGCCATTAAACTACCCGAAATGACAAACAAAAAAACAAGTAAAAAACAGATACCCGGGATTATTATCTTGATTCTTTCTTTAAAAAGCATAACAATTCTCCTTAAATATTATATGTATATTTTGAGGGTTGCTGCTAATTGGTCCTTAATCCCAACCGTATTTCTCCACATACTGCCTCAATCCAACCCAAGTAGCCCAACACATCATCAAAACTACCACTGCAAAAGGTAATCCTGTAGTGATGGCTGCAGTCTGCAAAGCAACAAGGCCTCCACCTAAAAGCAAAATCGCTGCTACCGCTCCCTCGGTAATTGCCCAAAAAAGCCTTTGTGGTTTAGGTGGATCTGGATTGCCACCAGCAGTTATGATGTCAATCACCATGGAACCTGAGTCAGAAGAGGTGACAAAAAAGCTGATTACTACGATAACTGCCATTATAGAGGTCAATAGGCTCAAAGGAAACTGTTCCAAAAAGACAAACAAAGAAACAGGAATGTTTTCCTGTACTGATTTGGATAGTCCACCCACGCCAAAGAGTTCGGTGTAAATGGCACTGTCTCCAAATACTGTCATCCAAAAAAAAGTGACTACAGTTGGGACCAAAAGTACCCCCATTAAATATTCCCTAATGCGACGTCCATAGGAGACTCTGGCTATAAACATACCCACGAACGGTGACCAAGCAATCCACCAGCCCCAATAAAATACAGTCCAACCGTTTTGCCAGTCCCCAGCAGTATAAGATTCGTTCCAAAAGGCCAAACTTGGCAAGACCTGAAAATAGTGTCCAATATTCTCGACAAAAGCATTTAAGATAAATAGTGTCGGTCCCAGAATAAAGACAAAAAAAAGCAGTAGTCCTGCTATCGCCAAGTTAATATTACTTAAAAATTTGATCCCTCCATCCAATCCCCGGACAACAGACCAAGTGGCCATGGCAGTTATACCGGCAATAAGTATACATTGAATAACCGATGTTTGAGGTAGGCCAAATAAATGAGATAAGCCGGCATTGACTTGCTGAACTCCAAGACCAAGGGAGGTAGCTACCCCATAAAGACAAGAAACTGTTGCTAAAATATCAATAAGATTACCCAGCGGACCGTAAATTTTATTACCTAACAAAGGATAAAAAACGTTACGGATAGACAATGGAAGACCCTCAGAAAATCCGAAAAAAGCTAGCCCCAAACCAACTAAAGCATAAACAGCCCAAGGGTGAAAGCCCCAATGTAAAAATGTCAGATCCATAGCTCTTTGTGCAGATTCCGCAGTCCCAGGTTCAGCAAAAGGATTGGCTGCAAAATGAAACATGGGCTCAGCTACTCCATAAAAAAGAATCCCTATGCCCATGCCTGCACTAAATAACATGGCAAACCAGCTTAAAGTGCTGAATTCCGGTTCAGCATCCGGCCCACCTATTCGCAACGCTCCATATTTACTGAGCATTAAAATAACGCAAAAAATCAAAATAACATTCATGACCAGAACAAAAAACCAACCAGTCGCATTGGCAATCCAGGACTGTATATTTCCAAATATGGTTTCTGCTGTACTACCAAGGGCCAAGGAAAAAACAACGCCCAGGATTATTATTGTTGCACCTCCAAAAAAGACCCAGGGATGAATATCGTATTTGAAGACCTTGGCTTCCAAATTCTTAATTGTCCCTTTTGTTCTAGTTTGAGCTTTTGTTGTCTTCGAATCTACTGACATGTGTAGCCTCCTTGAATGTGTTTCTTCTAGCCTCCAATTACTAAGAACAGGATATTGCGATCTGTACAAAGCTCATTAATCAGCTATCCGCAAATAGGTTTGATTTTAGTTGACCTACAAAAATTTAATATAAGCCTTAACCAGTTCCCAACCGGAAATTTTTAATTTCCGGAAATGGAAACAAAAAGTTTTTAATTCGGAAACCAATTTTTTCGTTTAACAAGTAAATAAATTATGAGGAGGCTTATCTTAATACCTTGACGGATAATTGTGCAGATTGACACACTCAAACGGGAAAAAGGCAGTTTCAGGATGGAAATTAAATAACCTTTTTTAAAATAACCCTATCACCTGATTCCTGCATTTCAAAGGTATCAGTAAATCTGAAATCCGGTAGACAATTAGAATTAAAGGCACAAATATATCCTTTCCTGCGTCTGATAATCCTTTTGAATTCCTGTTCAAAATCTTTAAATCCCTTTATGGTGTATTCTATATTGTCTCTTCGGTTCAAGAGTTGGAGATGTTCCTTTAGGGTATGGGGTGAAATACCAAGGATATGCATAATTTCCCTGGGCTTTTTACCCTCATTGATAAGGCTTCTCAACTTAACAGGCTTAAATTTTGTACTATAATCGCTTTTCATAATTTGTAATCGTCCTTTCTAAAGATTATTTCTGAATTTTATGCAAAATAATCCTATCTTTTTCAACAATCATTTCAAATTCATCCCCAGGGGCAAAGCCTGATTTTTCCAGCATCTTTGGAGAAAAGACAAGGCCTTCTTGTTTAAAAGCAGGGGCCTGCTTTTTACGGTCATCCTGATCAAATAATTCTTTGATCTCATAATATTGTTTGTCTTGTCTCTGAAGCAGCAACAAGTGTTCCTTTAAAGACCACTTGGATATCTTTAGTTCTCTCATAATTTCAGAAGCTGTCTTACCTTGATTGATCAACTTTCTAAGACGGGCAGGATCAAAATGATGGCTGTAGTCACCTTTAGCCATAAAGATAGCTCCTTATTCAGTATATAGAGTTTGTTGATGAAATAAAATTCTCTAATTCAGACTTAATAGCCAATAAAGCAATTGCCCAGATCACTACTTTGTAATATGATCTATAATAAAATTATATTATTAGATGCAAAGTATCCACAAGTTTTGATCATGGCAAGTCCTCTTTCTGAGCAAAACAAAGCCTACCAGTTCAGCCCGTTGAAACATGGACTTGCTTTTGCAACTTATGTTTATTTAAACAAAAATACTTTGACAGGTTATCTCAAAAAATTACTTATCCGGAGATTCTTTGCCAAACAACTGTTTTTTTGCCTGAAACAGTACCACTCTGTTTCTACCTTTTTTCTTCGCTTTATACAAAGCCTTATCAGCCGAGGTGATCAGTCCATCTTTTACAGATTGACCTTGAATCAAAGAAAGAGTAGAAACCCCAAAGCTTAGAGTGACTTTATATTCTTTATATTCACTTATAAAAGTATGCTCCTCAACAATTTTTCTGAATCTTTCAGCTATAGTTTCAGCCTGCTTTCGGCTAGTTTCAGGTAGAACGATGGCCAATTCTTCACCCCCGTAACGGGCAAGAATATCATACTCTCGTACATATTCTTTTATGAGAAGGCAGATTTGTTTGAGGATCCAATCACCAATCTGATGCCCATACCTATCATTGAAATCTTTAAAAAAGTCCACATCAGCCATGATCAAACTAAGATTGGTTTGTTTTCGCTTGGCTCGACTTATCTCTTTGTCCAAAAATTCCTGAAAATATCTATGATTATAGATACCAGTGAGCCCATCCAAATAGGCCAATTTTTCAAGTTGATTATTTTTTTCCTTTAATTCCTTGTTTATCTTTTGTAATTGGATTTTAGTAGAGATCAGTTCCTTATTCATTTGATCGTAGCTCAAGTTCATAACACTTAAGGCTGTATTGGCCTCAATAAGGATATCTTCAATTGATCTGGTCATTCGAAGTTTCAAACCAAAGAAGGAAGCAGTATCAGCAATTTCTGAATCTACTTTATTCAATATAGACTGAATAGTTTTTGAGTCCAATCCCAATCTTTTTTCACAGTTCGACTGAAATTCTTTATAAGCCCTCTGGGGCTGATTGGAGTATAGAATGTTGGCTAACAATTCTGAAAGATATACTATCTCAATTAATTGTTCTAAATTTTTCTTCTGCCCTTGATATTCGTCAGGCTTGGTATGAAACTTAATAGGTAAGAGAAGAAATTCAGGAAAATTCCATTTTTTGGCAACCTCATAGCCTATCTGGGTATGATCAACCCCTAACAAATCTCTTTCCGCCTCCAATATATCTTCGGTGGAATTGAGGTTTCTATCACATAGTATTGCAAATTCATGGGGCAAGACTCTGGCAATAATCAATTCTCCAATGTTAAGCAAAAGACCAGCCACAAAAAATTCTTCAACATCTATTCCATCAATTTTTGTCTTGATAAGTTTAGCAGCTACTCCTGAGCCTAATGATTTCTCCCAAAACCTTTCATAATCAAAACTGTCCTTTTGATTTTTCCGGTTGATACGTAAAAAATAGAAGGACAAGGCCAGACTAAGCATCCCATTAGTACCAATAACGGAAACTGCTTGATTTATCGTCCTTATTCTATTGGGGAAACTATAAAAAGCTGAATTAGCAACTTTTAATAACTTGGCTGATAGGGAAATGTCCTTAGAAATTAGATTTACTATCTCCTTGACCGAGGTATCTTCTCGGGAGACCATAGAAATGAGTTTTGATGCCACATGAGGCAAAATGGGCAAACTATCTGAATCCAATATTTGTTTTAAGACATCTGTATCAGTCATGTTCATTTTCCTTGATTACTTGGATATTAATATGAAAGAATGTGGACCGTTAACCGTTTAACGTGGACCGAAGAAATAAGAATTAAGTATTTATATCTTAACTCATTTGTCTTGCGGTTCACGGT
>CAYUNZ010000013.1:0-3292 GCA_964446205.1 uncultured Desulfohalobiaceae bacterium
CGAGATTCTCCGGAGTGACTGGAGTTCAGACGTGTGCTCTTCCGATCTTCCCTGTTGAGGAGGGCCTTCGTATTAGGACCGGAGAACGTGGTCTTCAAGCCTTATAAACATTGAGTCAAAGGGTCGTTTGTTAACCTCTGTTTTTTGATTGCCAGTTCAAGTTTATTATCTTTGTTTTTCACTATTCTGGGTCATCCTTTTTTATCCAACTAGGCTGCTTGTAAGATACATCTCTTATAATAACTCAATTTATAATCTGCCAAGTATTTAATATCTGATGCAAATGGATTTGAACAACCCTTTTTTACAAAAGATTTGCAAAAGTTGTCAAAACTTCCGGTGGGAGTGTTCTGAAGATGTTCCGGGAATTATAGGGGCCAGAACGTATGCCAAAGATTTTCTTTACAACTTTAGTAAGTTAACAAAAAACTATGCTCTACAGGAGACTGATTGGGCCCTGATAGCAGTTGGCGGTTTTGGTAGGGCAGAGCTCAGTTTTGCCTCTGATATAGATATCCTTTTGGTCTATAGGAAACGTCTTTTACCCTGGTTAAAAACATTTATCGAGACTTTGATCCCAGCCCTCTGGGATGTAGGGTTTGAGACCGGGCATGTGGTTAGCTCACTGACCGGATTGAAGAAACTTTTGTCCCAGGATTTTTCAATGCAGACAGCCTGTTTGATCACCGAGTTTATTGCTGGAGACAAAAGTCTTCAGGAAGAGCTCGTAAATTTTAATTTACAAAAGAAGGGGAAAAGGAATCAGAAGGATTTTTTCCAAAATCTCATTGCTTATAGACAAGAACGTTTACGCCTTTATGGTGAGAGCATTTATCTCTTAGAGCCACATATAAAAGAGGGATTAGGTGGGCTAAGAGATGTTCACACCCTTCACTGGTTGGCCAAGGTATTTCTAGGCGATCATTGCTTGGCCAACCTAAAAGATAAGCTGTGGCTTTCCACCCAGGAAATGCATTGGCTTGAACAAGCTGAAGATTTTTTATGGCGAGTTAGACTTCAGCTCCACTATTTAACCAACAGACATCAGGATCATCTTCGTTTTGAAGAACAGGAAAGGATTGCCGAAAGACTGGGGTTTGTTGATAGCAGCCAAGGTGTTAAGGCTGTAGAGGCCTTTATGCGCTTGTATTATCGTCATACGGCACGGGTCAGGAGAATGACCACTTTTACCCTGGAGTACCTTCAGGAGGTTGTTTGGACAAGCAAATTACGGAAAGTTCGAGAAAAGGTGCTGCCCGGCCCTTTTGTCTTACAGAACGGTCGGATTCAATTTTATGAACCAGATCTTATCCAAAGCAATCCGGGTTTGTTGATGAAATTTTTTTGGACGGCTTCAGAGTCAAAGGCCCATTTCTATCATGATACTGGTCAGATTATACGCGAAAATCTTATGTTCTTTACCCGGAAATGGGCTAGGGATCCTCAAGTCATAAAATGTTTTTTCGATATCTTGAGCAACCAGGCCCAATCCTTTTATGTCTTAAAAGGGATGATGGAAACTGGTTTTTTGGAAATATTCTTGCCAGAATTCAGTGCTGTCCGCTATAGGGTTCAATATGATGTCTACCATCTCTATACTATTGATGAACATCTTTTGCGAACAGTTGATGAGCTACATAAGCTGGAACAGGATCTAAGAGAAGACTTTTATCTTGGTGAAATTTCACCTTCCCGTTTATTTCAACAAATAGATCAGAGAAGAATCCTTTTTCTGGCCGGACTGTTACATGACATCGGCAAAGGAGCTGGAAAAGGTCATGCGGAAAAGGGAGCAAAAAAAGCCAAAGCCTTGGCTGAAAGATTGGCTTTGGAGAGTCATGAGTCTGATCTCTTGTTCTTTTTGATCAAAAATCACCTGCTTTTGCCAGAAACGGCCCTTAAGCGTGATTTATCAGAGGAGCGTCCAATTGAAAGATGTGCCCTTGAGATTGGGGGATTAGAAAGATTGTACATGCTCTATCTCCTCAGTGTGGCTGACTCTCGTGCTACAGGACCAAAGGTCTGGAATACCTGGCGGGCTACCCTTTTAGCTGAGCTCTTCCTTAAGATTGAGCATATACTTGAAGAGGATAACTGGAAAAACAAAAGGCTACAGGACCAGGTCTTAATCAAACAGGAAAGGCTCAGAGATGAGGCCTCAAGGCGTGGTTGGGGGCAAGAGATAGAGCTATGGATAGGCTCCTTGTCTTTCAGGTACCTTTTGAGCCACTCTTTGTCGGACATTTTGAACCATTTCCATCTGGAGCAAAAATTGGAAGAATCTGGGCCTCAATTTGTCTTTCAGTCAATCAAAAGCGATATTTGGCAAATGACCCTGGTATGTTACGATAGACCGGCATTATTTGATGAGATTACCGGTACACTATGGGCCAATGGCCTCAATGTCCTCTCAGCTGATCTTGTAACCCGCTCATATGGAAAGGTGGTCGATATCCTGCAGATCGATCAATTACCTGATCCCTTGCATACGGAAAAGATTTGGGACAGGGTCAAAAAGGATCTATATGATCTGTTGGAACAAAGAGAGACTTTGGAATCTTTGCTTGCTAAAAAGACTCCCAAGCCTTTGTTGTCTTCCAAGTCAAAGACATCTGTTCCTAAGGACAGGGTCTATATTGATGAGCAGGCTTCAGATTTCTATACAGTGATAGAGGTCTATACCTATGAACGGACAGGCGTTTTACATATGATTTCCAAAACACTGCATAGTTTCGGTTTGTCCATTAAGTTTGCCAAGATATCAACACCCGGAGCACAGGCTGTAGATGTCTTTTACGTTACTACAGAGGAAGGCAACAAGATCCTGGACAACAATCTCCATAAGCAATTGAAAGATTCACTTCTCCAAACCCTTTTGATACAATTTTGAACTTATCTTTTTTGTCTTTTCATAAACCCGGTCATTTTTCTTTTCGCTTTTCACCGCTTACAAAACAACAGAAGGATTGAAAAACCGACCGGATTGACCAGCCTTGATCAAGACCTCTTATTAGTTTGCCGTATTTATTGAAACAAGATTGTACTAGATAAAAATTGTTTGAAGACGGGTTATCGACAATCCCGCGCAAAAATCTACTACCAGGCCTGGTGAGCATTTTAATCCTTTCCAGATTGCTTCGTATTGCTGACAATGACGGGCTTTGCAGTCCGAGTTTGATTAGTAACATAGTCCTCTTAGTTCCAACTCGGGGTAAACCTAGCCATGACGGTTAGCAATCTTGCCAATTGAATAATTTCGTCAGCTTTCATAACCTCGAGAGCTTGGGTTAGC
>CAYUNZ010000013.1:3392-26571 GCA_964446205.1 uncultured Desulfohalobiaceae bacterium
ACAAAAATAAGAGCTTTTAAAAGGAGAAAGACTATGAACCCACAAGAAGCTTTGGATTATGCCCAAGAGCATAATGCCCAAATGGTAGATTTTCGTTTTGTTGATTTCCCTGGAATCTGGCAAAATTTCAGTATCCCTATCAGTGAATTTGAGGCAAGTTCCTTTGAGGATGGTTTTGGTTTTGATGGTTCGAGTATTAGAGGTTGGTTGCCTATTAATGCCAGTGATATGCTAGTTATTCCTGATCCTGATACAGCAATGATGGATCCGTTCACCAAAACTCCGACATTGAGTTTTATTTGTAATATTGTCGATCCGATCACCAAGGAAAAATATCCCCGGGATCCACGTTTTATAGCCCAAAAGGCAGAGGAGTATCTCCATTTTTCCGGTGTTGGTGATACAGCCTTTTTTGGACCTGAGGCAGAATTTTTTATTTTTGATGATATTCGTTATGATACTGCCCCCCAATACAGCTATTTTTATCTTGATTCTGTCGAAGGTATCTGGAATTCGGGACGGCAGGAGTCTCCCAACCTAGGTTACAAGCCTCGTCACAAAGAGGGATATTTCCCTGTCTCTCCGACTGATTCCTATCAGGATCTGAGGACAGAAATGGTTCAGCTTATGCAGAGTATAGGTATCAGAGTTGAATGTCAGCATCATGAGGTAGCTACAGCCGGGCAGGCAGAGATCGATATGCGTTTTAATTCCTTGGTCAGTATGGGCGATCAACTGATGTGGTTTAAATATATTATCAAGAATGCGGCCAGGAAACATCAAAAGACCGTGACCTTTATGCCTAAGCCGATTTTTGGGGACAATGGATCAGGAATGCACATCCATATAAGTATATGGAAAGATAATATCCCCTTGTTTGCCGGTGACCGATATGCTGGATTAAGTGAAACAGCTATGTTTGCTCTAGGGGGTATACTAAAACATTCCCGAGCATTATGTGCCTTGACCAATCCAACTACAAACTCTTACAAAAGATTGGTGCCCGGTTATGAGGCTCCTGTCAATCTGGCCTATTCGAGTCGAAATCGAAGCGCTGGACTTCGAGTACCTATGTACTCAGCCTCGCCCAAGGCCAAGAGGATAGAGGTTCGATACCCTGATCCCTCCTGCAACGGTTATATGGCTTTTAGTGCCCTTCTTATGGCAGCCTTGGATGGGATTGAGAAAAGGATGGATCCTGGAGAACCGCTTGATAAAGATATCTATTCATTAAGCCCTGAGGAATTGGAGGGTGTAGAGTCTACGCCAGCTTCTCTGGAGGAGTCCCTGAATGCTTTAGAAAAGGATTATGAGTTTCTCCTTAAAGGTGATGTGTTTACAGAGGATGTCATTGAGGCCTGGTTACAATATAAGCGAGCCAACGAGATCGATCCTATTCGTCTACGACCACATCCGTATGAGTTCATGCTCTACTATGACATTTAAATAGTTCCATATCCGGAAATTAAAAATTTCCGGATGGAAACTTCTAAGTAGTTTCAGCTTAGAACAGACAGATAAACTTGGCTTTGTAATGAATTTGGAGGGCTGTGTTGCCACAATCTCCATCATCCCCCTTAGAGAAGTTAAGATCAGCCTCAGACTATTTTACCACTTTGCTTCAACGTCCTGAGAATGTGAGCTGGCTTTATGAGGAAGACAACTTGTCACGAAGATATCCTTTGACAATTTTGTATTCGGATATCAGGGAGGTGGCTCAAAAATCATCGGATATCAATGAGTTATTCAGAAATTATAGAAAGTTAAAGCAGAAGCATTTTTTGAGGATCGGGGGGCGAGATCTTTTGCAACTGGCTGATTTTCAGGAAACTGTTTCCCAGTTGACTGACTTTGCCCAGGTCTGTTTACAGGTGGGACTGGAAAGGATTGCCGAGTGTCCTCAATGGTGGTTACCAAGAGATTCTTGCTCTGTATGGACATCTTTTTGGCAAAAATGCCGGTTGGTTGTTTTGGGCCTGGGTAAATTGGGCGGTAGAGAGTTAAATTTTGTCTCTGATGTTGATCTTGTTTATTTACATCAGTTTATTGGCAATAACCCGGAGTTGAGGGGGCAAGGTAAGGAGTTTTTGAGGAAATTTGCCCAGGAAATGAGTAATTTATTGAGCAAGGTTGTTCTTGGGGATATTGTTTTTCAGGTTGATCTCCGTCTTCGTCCCCAAGGAAAAGACGGAGAGCTTGTCCCATCCATGGAAGGGGCGCTGGATCATTACCAGACTCATGGACAGGCCTGGGAGCGTCAGGCCCTATTAAAGGCTAGGCCTGTGGCTGGAGTAAGGAATATTGGCTCGGCCTTTCTTCAAGAGCTACACCCGTATATCTTTAGGCGTTTTTTGGATTTTCAGTCTTTGGATGAGATAAAGCAGATGCGTGATCGGATACTGTTTGAAGAAAATCAAAAAAGGTCCAAAGAGGAGTTTTATGATCTTAAACTCGGTGTTGGAGGTATTAGGGAGATAGAGTTCTTTATTCAATCCTTTCAACTGATCTATGGTGGCCGTTGCCCTGAACTTGAAGAGCAAAATACTTTAAGGTGCTTGGATATTATTCGAAGGATGGATCTGCTGGATTCAGTGGTAGTTAATGAACTCAAAGAGGCCTATATCTTTTTGCGACGGACAGAGCATTGGATTCAGCTAGATCAAAACAGAAGGGAAACAAAGCTTCCCGGTTCAATGGATAGGAAAAAGAAATTGTCTTTGGCCTTGGGGTATCCAGACGATGTTCAGGCCTTTGAAGAGGCTCTTTTTGAGCTAACAAACAAAGTACATATCCATTTTACGGCCTTATTCAAGGACAGGGTTCAGACAAGCGGTTCAAATGGATCAAACCCGGAATATAAGGAAGACACAGGTGAAGACAGGCTTAACTCCCTGTTGAGTCAAGAGAGTCAACAGGTTCTGGATCAGGTTCATGAGATTAGCAAAGACTTCAGTCCCCAGGTCGGAGCTATAGTCGATGATGTCCTTAGCCAATATTTATCACTACCAGAAGAAGACTTGGTCGAATATCTGGGCCGAGTGATTAGCTTTTTCAGAAATGTCTCCAAACGGCCTGGATTGAAGACTTTTGTTCTCACTAACAGCCAGCACCTGTCTAGAGTGCTCCACGGTTTGATCAAGAGCTCTTTTGTTGCCAATCTCCTTTTGTATCAACCGGGTTTGATTGAGGTCGTGTTTGAGGAATCGAGATCCGGAAAAGACTCGGGGCTTGGAAATTTAAAGATTAATGAATCAGGGCTTCAACCAGGGGCCTATCAAGAAGAGCTCTTTGAAAGGATCAGACGTCAGAAAAACGAGCAGGTCTTTAAATATGCCTTAAAAGACATTTTTGGAGAGATTGATGGACCAAGTCTAACCGAACACCTGTCTTATCTGGCTGACTCAGTCCTTTTGTACACCTATAATGCCTTAATCTCTTCCCAAGACCAAACAGGGGAGTTGCCGTTGGCCATTATTGGCTTGGGAAAGCTGGGCAGTCAGGAATTGGGATTTCTATCTGATCTGGATCTGATGTTTGTTTTTGATCCGCCTTCAGCTGATTTGTATAGTATTCCCAAAGGAATAATCAGTCTATGCCAGAGGCTGATACGTCTTCTGAGTATACCATTGCAGGAGGGTCCTGGATATCCGGTAGATATTCAAATCAGGCCGACAGGGACTTATGGACCGCTGATTGTAACCAAAACCAGGTGGAAAAATTACTACAAAGAACAAGCGGATATTTGGGAAATTCAGGCCTTGCTCCGATCAAGGGCCTTGGCCGGGGATATGGGATTGGGCCGAGAGTTGGAGAAATATGTCCGGGATATTTGTTTTCAACCACGAGATCCGGATCATGTCTGGCCTCGGATTTGTCAATTAAGATACCGAATGGAGTCGGAACGAAGTGGGGAAAAAAATGAGCAGATCCACCTCAAGTTGGGTCCTGGAGGTCTTGCGGATCTTGAGTTTCTGGTCCAGGGTTGCCAGTTGATCTATGGACATCATAATGAGGCCTTACAAAAGAGAAATACTCGACAGGCATTGCCTGTTGCTCTGGAAATTCTGGCTATTGAACCTGAGACCCGTCAGTTTGTTTACCAAGCTTATATCACCTTTCGTTTATTAGAAGCTCGTTTACAGCTTTTGAACAATGAGACTGAGGCCAAGATTTCCCCCAGGCTCTTCCAGTTGCTTCTTGATATTGGGCTTTGGCCTCCACCAGAGGAATCCGGGGTCTTTATGGTCAGATCCTGGGCTGAATTGCTGAATATTCGCCGACGAGTTCGTTCCCTTTGGCAATGGATTTGTGTAGGTTAGGTGTAATACAATAAAATAAATAAAGAGAGGAAAGACAATGTGTCGTCTTTTTGCTGTCACATCCCATGAGCCACAATCCCCTATGCTGGCTATCCAAGCTATGGAGGCCATGAAAGAAGGTCATGACGGTTCGGGCGTCGGCCTGCTTTTGACAGATTTGGGTGGACCTTTTGAGTATTTCAAAGATTCACCTATTCTCTCAGGTATCTTCAGTCATGAAGGGCTAAAAAGACTAGATCACTATATGATGGAGATAGGATTCACCACCAAGTATAGATTTACGGTCCAAAAAGCGAGTAAAGAGTCTCCTCCCGGGATACCGCAGCGTGACATTTACTTGATCAGGGCCTATGATTATCCGGAAGACTGGGAGTCTTTTTCAGAAAAGGAGATTAGGGACCGTTTGATGAATATCAGGCTGACTCTTAGAGAAATGGGCCAGGAAAATCAGGATATGATTGTCTTCAGCTTCTGGCCTGATGTTATCATGATCAAGGAAATCGGTGATCCCAAGACTGTGGCCGAGTATCTTCAGTGGGATCATCAGGAGTTAAGAGCCCGTATTATACTTGCACAGGGCAGACAAAACACCAATTATGCCATTGATCTCTATGCCTGCCATCCTTTTTTTCTGCAAGGCTTTGCCAGTATGACCAATGGAGAAAATACTGCCTTTATACCTATAAAAGAATTTCTATCATCACGTAATTTTCAGGGATATACCGGATACCAATCAGATTCTGAGGTCTTGACCCATATCCTTCACTATGGTTTTCAAAATCTTCAGCTTGGGATTGAGCACTATAAACACATTATAACCCCTTTGCCGGATGAGCAGATTGCAGAACATAAGGAAGGGGACTTCTTACGTCAATTAAAGCAGAGCTGTCGAAGATTGATCATTGATGGTCCCAATTGCATTATCGGTTGTTTGCCGGATAAGACCCTGTTCATGGCTCAAGACCGGAAAAAGCTTCGGCCCGGAGTGGTTGGTGGTAAACCGGGGTTTTATGTCTTTTGTTCCGAACTCTGTGGTTTAAATGCCGTTGTGCCAGAGGATAGTGAAATAGGGTATCACCAACCAATGCATTTAGATACAGCCATAGTCGGCCATGAAAGAGAGGAGGTCAAAATATGTTCTCAAGTGGATCGATTAACCCTTCATCATTGAGCCTAAAGGATCTGCCCTGGCAAATACATTGGGATATTGCAAAATGTACTTTGTGTGGTCGGTGCACAGCTGTTTG
This sequence comes from uncultured Desulfohalobiaceae bacterium, assembly GCA_964446205.1. Lineage (GTDB taxonomy): Bacteria > Desulfobacterota > Desulfovibrionia > Desulfovibrionales > Desulfothermaceae > CAYUNZ01. Next base: position 8,959 of record CAYUNZ010000013.1, read on the forward strand.
CCCTGTCCAGGCGATTGAGCTGGGTGTTTTTCGAAAACGCAAGGTAACTCCTGCATTGGGTCTAAATAAGGATCCTGAGCAGGATATGGAAGTATATTACGGTATTCGTCAGAAGAGTGATCCGGGTTATGCCTGTATTGGCTGTGCCATGTGTACCCAGGTCTGTCCCAATGACTGCATTATGCCTTATAAAAGTGACGAAGCGGATAAACTCAATTTCCACAGTAATAGAGGAGGACAGCCAAAAAGACGGGGAGGTCGGAGGAATGCACCGGACGGGATTTTGGACCGTCTCAAATTTATTAGGATCTCCATGCTGACTGATCCGGCTCTGGATGCCGGTCGTCATGAGTTCGAGCTACGGACATTGCTGGGAAGGATCCTCCCGCCTGAAGACATGATGCAGCTTTATCGTCAACAAAGTTGGAGTCCGCCGATACGGGAAATATATCCGTTGATAATTGGAGGCATGTCTTTTGGGGCTTTGTCGCCAAATATGTGGGAAGGGCTGATGATGGGGGTATCTTACCTAAATGAAGAGCTGGGGCTCCCAGTCCGAATGTCTACCGGGGAAGGAGGATGTCCACCCAGGTTGTTGAGATCTAGGTTTATTAGGTATATAATACTCCAGATTGCTAGTGGCTATTTTGGCTGGGATGAAATCCTGCATGCCTTGCCGGAGATGAAAGATGATCCCTGTGCTGTGGAAATCAAGTACGGTCAGGGAGCTAAACCCGGTGATGGGGGTTTGTTGATGTGGTACAAGGTCAACAAGCTAATAGCTACTATTCGAGGGATGCCTCAGGGTATAAATCTGCCAAGTCCGCCGACCCATCAAACCAAGTACTCCATAGAGGAAGCTGTAGCCAAAATGATCCAGTCCATGTCCATGGTCTGGGGATTCCGTGTGCCTGTCTATCCAAAAATTTCGGCTACCTCCACTGCTCTGGCTGTCTTGAATAATTTGACCAGAAATCCATATGCGGCTGGATTGGCTATTGACGGTGAGGACGGTGGTACAGGGGCTGCCTATAATGTCTCCATGGATCATATGGGCCACCCTATTGCCAGCAATCTTCGCGATTGTTACCTCAACCTCGTTCATCTTGGACAACAAAACGAGATTCCCCTTATAGCCGGTGGGGGGATTGGTAAAAAAGGGAATCTTGCCGCCAATGCTGCTGCACTGATCATGCTCGGGGCAAGCGGTGTCCAAGTCGGCAAGTACATTATGCAAGCAGCTGCCGGGTGTCTAGGTTCTGAATCGGATAGGTGCAATATCTGCAATATTGGACTTTGCCCTAAGGGGATTACTTCACAAGATCCGAGGATATATAGGAGGCTGGATCCGGAAAAGGTGGCTGAGAGGGTTGTTGATGTCTTTTTGTCTTTTGATCTGGAATTAAAGAAGATCGTGGCCCCCTTGGGCAGATCGACCTCCTTGCCGATCGGGATGTCGGATGCCCTGGGAGTAGATGATCCAAACGTTGCTGAACGTCTAAAGATCAAGTATGTTGTCTGATTTATAAAGGAGCCGAATCCATGGGACAAGAAGCAGGCCGGGGTTATTTTATCTCTGGTGGGCGAGACGAGCAGAGATTGGAGTCAAGAGACCTTGAAACGCGGATTCAGGAAGCTGTTGCTGCTGGTCAACATTATCTGAGTATTGATTCCTTTGGCCAGCATGGTATTGGCGGACGTTTGTGGTCGGCAAAAGATGATGCTGTATATATAGAGGTCTTTGGTCCTCCAGGACAAAGGCTCGGGGCTATGGGTTTCCCCAACACCACTGTTGAGGTCTTTAATAATGCCTCGGATGACGTCGGTTGGTTAAATGTAGGGGCTGATATCATTATTCACGGACATGCCGGGAATGGAGTGGCCAATGCCATGGCCCAGGGCAGGGTCTTTGTTGGGGGGAATATAGGTGCCCGGGGAATGACCATGACCAAGCATAATCCCCGTTTTGATCCGCCTGAACTTTGGGTACTTGGTTCTGTTGGTGATTATTTTGCTGAATTCATGGCCGGAGGGGTAGCTGTTGTCTGTGGTCACCAGGCTCAGAATCCGAGCAATGTCCTTGGTTATCGCCCGTGTGTCGGGATGGTCGGGGGTAAGATCTTTTTTCGGGGTCCCCATGAGGGCTACAGTCATTCAGATAGCAAACAGATAGCTATTGAAGACCAGGATTGGAAATGGCTCAAGAAAAATCTTTTAGAGTACTTACAGGGTCTGGGCAAGGAAGACCTGTTCCCAGTTTTGGCCAAGCCCGAGGATTGGCAGGTCCTGGTAGCTAGAAGCCCTTTTGAGAAAAGAAGCGCCCCAAGGTTGTCCATGACTGCATTTCGAGAGCAGGTCTGGGATCAAGAGCTGGGTAGCGGAGGGGTTATTGGAGATATTAACAGGGCTGATCGCAGCCTTATACCCTTGATTACTACAGGGGATCTACGTCGCTTTATCCCGGCCTGGGAGAACAGGAAATACGCCCCACCCTGCCAGGCTGTCTGTCCGACAGGGGTACCTGTCCATGAGCGCTGGCGTCTTATCAGAGAAGGACGGGTTGATGAAGCTGTTGATCTGGCCCTATTATATACACCATTCCCAGCCACGGTCTGTGGCTATCTATGTCCCAATCTCTGCATGCAGAGCTGTACCCGAAACAGCCAAGATATGCCCCCTGTTGATGTTAAGAGACTTGGTCAAGCCAGTCTTCAGGCCAGACTTCCAGAACTTCCTCCCTTAAGCGGATCTGGTGTAGCAGTTGTTGGTGGTGGGCCGGCCGGTCTATCTGTAGCCTGGCAGCTTAGGCTCAAAGGACACCAGGCAACGGTTTATGATCGCCGGGCATCTCTGAGCGGCAAGATCGGGGAAGTAATACCAAAGACTAGAATACCTGAGCAGGTTTTGCAAACAGAGATGTCCCGCATTCAAGAGGTCTTGCCCCGTGTCAATTTACAGCAGCCTTTGAAAAGAGAGGAGCTGAAACAACTCAGGGAAGATTATGACTTTGTAGTTGTGGCCACAGGCTCATCCGTGTCCAAAATACCTCCTATCCCTGGAAAGGAAAGGATTATTACGGCTCTTGAATTCTTGGCTAAGACCCATTTGGATCAAATCCAGGAAGTGGGAAGGCAGGTTGTTATCCTAGGTGCCGGCAATGTCGGCTGTGATGTGGCGGTAGAAGCCAATCGCCTAGGGGCTGAAGAAATTACCTTGATCGATATTCAGGAGCCGGCAGCCTTTGGTAAGGAAAAGGAATCAGCAGAGGCCATAGGAGTAAGATTTTGTTGGCCGGTTGAGGCCAGTAAAGTCAATGATCAGGGAGTGGTCCTGTCCTCTGGAGAAATTATCCCGGCTGATACTATTGTAGCGGCTATAGGGGAAGTGCCTGAGACCGACATTTTCCCGGAGACAGTAGCCATAGAGTATGGTTTTGTGTCTGTAAACGAAAATTTTCAGACTACCGATCCAAAGGTCTTTGCCATTGGAGATGTCGTCAAGCCAGGATTGATCACTGAGGCCATCGGAGCTGGCAGACGGGTGGCTTTGCTGATAGATGACATAGTTTCTGGTCGTCATCCCGGAGCAGAAGAACCGGAGATGATCGACAAACAGCGCATAACTCTGGAATATTTTGATCCCAGATATGTTTGTTTTGACTCCCTTGAACAGTGTGCCGGGGAGTGTGCTTCTTGTGGTAGTTGTCGGGATTGCGGCCTATGTGTAGCCATATGCCCTCAGGCAGCCATCTCCAGACAAACGCTTAATCATGGCGGGTTTGAGATGGTCGTGGATCCTGACCGTTGCATTGGTTGCGGTTTTTGTGCTGCGGCCTGTCCCTGTGGTATCTGGAACATGGTCGAGAATGATGCATTAATTGAGTAACTGTTTGATTTATAAGAAGTATATAAATCATGGCCTCAGTCCCTTTGTATGGATAAGAGCTGCTTTTCCCGATCTTGCAACTCGGTCTGGATCTCTTTTAAGTCTTTTTCAACTCCATCCAAGGCTGCTTCCCATAAGTCAGACAACCTGTTTTTTAAGGATTGGATCACTCTGTTTGAGCTCTGATATATTAATCTTTCATATCGGAAGTAAGATCTTATACCTAGAAGAGAAGCTATTATGGCCAGACTAATAAGTCCGGCCAGACCGATAGGACTAAAAATTGAGTGGGCTAAGGAAAAGAACCAGTGGAGGCAGTTTTTCAGATTAAAGTCATTAATTAGATTCAACCAGGCCTTTTGCCCCCCAAAGGCCAAGAGGGCAATGAGGATGAGAATGGAGTAGCTCGCTCCTTGTTTGAAACGGAACAGCCTGTATTTTGGTGTCCTGCATTGATTAAGGGTCAATGAGATTGTAGAGTTGATCTCCTCTTCAAGTTTGGGCCATATCTCTGTTTTGGAGACTTGCCTTTGAACCTGTTCCCGGATCGAAGTAGGGATATTATAACGAATAAGCTCAGACATAAGACGGTTTTCGATCTGAGCTATCATGTTTTTCAGTGCTGTACCCTGGTTGTCTGTAAGCATGGGGTAGTTTTCTTGACTGTTCCCATCAGGGGATTTCTTTCTTTTTTTGACCTCCTGGATGATTAGGCCAACCAAATAGCCTGGTCCGATCAGAGCCTTCAAATCAGCCTGTTCAAAGACCAAATTGGGGAAAAGACTCTCCTTGACCCAGAGATCAAAGATGTAGGCCCCTGACTCCCGCCATTTTTTGTGTTCCTTTTCCAGATTTTGGGCAAGGTTATCCAGGGTCTTATAACAGGACTGGATTTGATCTATTTCGTTTCTCAATATCCTGGATATATTTTGGACCTCGACATCAAGATTGTCTTCCTTAATCCTGGCGATTTCTTTTTCATCCCGGTGCTTAAACACGACTTGCCTGAAGGAGTCTAGCTGATTCCAGTTTGATATGGGGTCTGGGCTGAAGGCTTCACTTGCAGCTAGGCAAAAAAGGGGGATATCTTCAGGTGAGGCCTTGCTTTCAAGGGCTTCTGCAATATAGTGGCTCAATTGGTCTTTGATCTTTGCCAGGTGATCAAGACCCTGATCAATAGACCCTGTTGAGAAACATTTATCAACCTTGTTCAATACAAAGTAGTAATTTTGTCCAGATTTAGGAACTGAGCTGAGAAATTCGTAAAAGCGGAAGTCGCCGTATTTTTCCAGAGAGGTGACCCAGATCAGGATGTCTAGGTGTTGGAGAAAGTCGATTACTTGATCCAGGTGTTGGCCAAGCAGGCTGTCAAAGTCAGGTAAATCGCAAAGCAAGATATGTCTGATTGTTTCGGCCTGGTGGTGGATTTCCCGATAAGGGGATGAGATTGTCTTTATTGCTGAAGGTAAGGGTAGGGCTTGGTGTCGGTATATAATGACCTGATCGGTATGCGGTCTTTTGTGACTGGATGTGGAGATCCTCTTCTGGGCCAGAGCGTTCATGAGTGAAGATTTTCCTACCCCTGTTCCGCCCAGCAGCCCTATGGTCAGGACTTCTTTGTCCAGGATGTCGATCTTTGCCAACAGTTCTTTTATGTTTTTCAACAGATCGGCCCTGGCTTCCTGAGAAAAGGACAAAAGTGGTTCTTTATTTAAATAGGCCTCCATTTCCGAAAGCTGATTGTGAAGATTTTGGGTTTGATCCAAGGGCATGACAGTCTCCTTGAGGTGTGATTCAGATATTATGGCCAGGCTTGCCGGTCTTTGATAAGGAGTAGAGAGAGGAAAAGGTCTCTTGGGTTGTCCTTGTTTCATTTACGACTTTCAGATAACGGTTCTTTTGCTGTTGCAAGATGGCATAAAGCCCGTTCTGATATTTCTGGGACATTTCCCTGGCCAGCCTCTGGATCTCTCTGTAGGCAAAAATGTCTACGGAACCTTTGGTCATAAAGGGAGCAAGTACGGAGTCCAAGACAGCTTCTATCATAGTGATACCACCGCCAATAACAACTTCCAGGGACAGGAGCATAACCCCCCATACCAGAGATGTCGAGTATATCCCCCATTTTTTCTTTAAGGGCAAATCGCGTGAGAGTTCCTTGAATTGTTGCTTCAACCATTCACCGAGTTCTTTTTGTCTACTAAGGACCATCTCTTGGACCTCATTGTAGGTCAGGGCGAAGGAACTCTCCTGGAGTTGCCTGCCAAGGGGGGAGGAATCATGTATGGGCATGAGATTTTCCAATACCTGTCTGTTGAATTCATCAATTGATTCCAGAACCGGATTGAGGTAGGCGGCTTCATTCCCTCTCCAGTCAGAGGATCTCTGTTTTTCTCTATGCAACCTGCCAGTCATTGCCCTGACAGGTAAAGTAATACATGAGGCAATAAAACGTCTAGGTTTACCCAGGAGATCGTATCGAGAGAAGAGTCTTTTAATTTCAGACTGGATATGTTTCCGACTGCTTGTTCGGAAAGTCTCTTCTTGTTTGCTGAGTAAATTTTGCCAGGTACTTTCCAGTATCTTATCAAGCTCCTGGCCCCATATTTTCGCAGATTCCTCCTCTTCAGAGAGCAAGCTGTACAGCTTCGCTGCCTGTCCTTGGATGTTTGACTGTAGTCTGTCCAGCTCTTTCTTGAGTATATTAGGGGTTTTTTTCTTGGAAAATTGATTGAGAAAGTTTTGAGAAAAGTGATGAAAAAGGGGGTGGTTAGAAATATAATAAAGGGGATTGTCCTGGACAGCAGGCATAATAAGGCAATGTCCATTTTGGAATTGAAGGCCGTGTTGGTTTAGTGTTGCAAATACTTCTTTGAGGTCAGGGTCCTGATTGGTATTATATGGTGATGTCTCGGCTTTGTTGAACAGGAAAAAACAGTCCTTATAATCATGATTGATTCGTATCAGGAATTCAAAAGGGACCTGATCAGCATATTTTTCCTGGCTGGTAACAAAAAGCACGACGTCAGACAATAGATAGAGGGCTTCGGTCATCTCCCTATTCTGGACATTTAAACTGTCTAGATCTGGGGTGTCAACAATTACCAAATGTTCAAAGGCCTCTATCTCATGCTCGATCAAGATGAACTTGCCAGGTGTTCCGCTTTGAGGTTGGGAAAAAAGATTAAGGGGAATATGATCAGGAGTAGCTGTAAAAAAGGGCAGATGCTCATCAATTGAGGTCTTTTTGTGGACAAAGGCCAGAGGCCCACCGGTTTTTGGTCTCTCAAGGCTTGATTGACTTAATTCTTCTCCACACAGGGCATTGAAGAGAGTTGATTTACCGGTACCAGTACCTCCCAGAAAGACTATCCACAGGTAATTCTGTTGTTGTTTGTGTTTTTGAACAGCACATCTTTTGGGAATTTCTTGGCCAAGGGTTTGAATTTCTTCGATAGCTTTGGTCAGACCAGGGAATCGGATAGTCTGCCACCAGTCGTTATCACAGACAGGTTGGCTTGGAGCATCTTTGACTAATGAGCGATTCAACATTGGTCATTTCCTCATTTTTACACGGAGAAAGGTATCTACTTTGTCCAATCTCACAAGCCTATACCATTCTTTGTTTACTTGCAAGGAGTTATGGATTTTGCCGGCCAATGATGCCCTGTATACTGCCAAACAAAAGACAGACAAAATGCAGGCAGTTCGGTTTACAAGTCCCACAAAAAGCCTATAATTAAGTCTAGTTACGGATTGAATAATAACTCTCTGGAGGTAGTCAGATGGCAGCAAGTATAACTCTTTCTAATTATAGGAAAAAGTGGCGGGATGCCAAAAATCAGATTTGCCATTGCTGTGGTCGTGAGTGTCTATTTTGCTGGAGATGTCGGTGTGGTTTCAAGATTTGTCAGGAATGCATGCAGGAAAATTCATGGGCTATGACCTGCAATGGTATTACCTGGGTCTGTCCTGATTGTGGAGAGTTGAATGGATATGGCAATCAGTGAAAAGTCTGATTTCTTCAGATTTATAATTATATTGATCCAAGTAAGGTTTTAGCCAGACTGGATGGATATATAAGATTAATAAACGGGAAACAGGTGTTTATATTTATGATTGCAAAGGGGTTGCTTTCTTCCTGAAAAACATGTTATTATTCAATCCTTTTCAAGACAGATTACATTATTTGAAGAGATTTAAGGAGGTTTTCATGGAAAGATTTAATGAATCCAATTGTGTCAGATTAGGCACAATCTCACTTTTTTTGGGTTTTTGTATCTTGTTCTTCCTGCTTGCTGGGAGCATTCAAGGCATGGCAGCCGAGCAGGGAGGAGAGAAGTCTCAATCCAAAGATTTGCAAAAAGCTCAACAAAAAATGAGGGAGTATTCACAAAAGTTGAAAGATATCCAGTCTTCCGCTTTGGAGAACAATCCTGAGCTTCAGGACAGGATAGAGGAATTTCAAAAATTGCAGAAAGAGAAGGTTCAGGAGTATGTTGATGAGAACGCAAGCAGACAAGAGCAGTTTAAGGCTCAGATGAAGCTTCGGAATGACAAGGAACTTAAGAAAAAGAGTGAAAGCATCAGGAACGACATGCTAAAGGCCATGGAAAAAGAGGATCCCAAGACCAAGGACTACTTGGAAGAATTGACAAATGCCAGAAAAAAAGTCATGCAACAGCAAGGTAATAAGGGCTCCAGTCTTAAAAAGAAAATGAAGAATAAGTAAATTTATACTGACCAATGACTGAAGGAGATCAGCCCGCAGGAAAAGTCCTGTGGGCTTTTTTTATCTTTTTTTTAGTTTTGGCCCATTAAAAAAAGTCTCTTCTTTGTACTTGTTAGTGGAAACTTCAAGCCTGATGATCTAAATGAAAAGAATTGCCTTTTTTCAAGACAGTAAACTAGTATAAAGAGCTAAGCTTTTATCTATATTTTGTAACTCTCTAGCCCGTTTATGGCCTTAGAGGGAAAAATTAAAAAATGCTTTTTGTCCTCTTGACAAAAGGATTTGGAAGATTATTTAATTTTTAATCAGAAAGTAAAAAAATAAAGATTACAAACAATTAAAGGAGGTGATGTCTTATGTTTAGGAGGTTTTTACCAGAGAATAGAAAAGACATTGATGTTCAGGCTAGAAGGCCAAGAAGGATGATGGATCTTATGGAGGACCTGTGGAGAGCACCTTTTGAGTTCGGTTCTTTAGGCGAGTTTGACTTCCCTGCGGTCAATCTGAGTGAAGATGAGAAGGAGATAAAGGTTAAGGCTGAACTCCCGGGGATGGAAGCAAAGGATATAGACATCTCCATAAATAACAACAACTTGATACTGCAGGGCGAAAAGAGATTTGAAGATGAACAAAATCGTGACAATTATCAAAGGATAGAAAGGACTTATGGTAGTTTTTATCGGGCTATACCCTTGGCAACAGAGGTTGATGAAAATAAGATCAATGCCAAATTCAAGAATGGTGTCTTAGAAGTCAAAATGCCAAAGTCTGAAAAGTCAAGGGGAAAGAAGATTGAAATTGAATCCTGAAGATATACACAGAAAAAAGCCGGAGTATTGATTACTCCGGCTTTTTTTATCCAATTTCCATTCTTTAGTATGTATCCTCTATATGTCTAAGGGAGGTATTAGAGATGGAGGTAAATTGTCTTATGAGCGTCCACCTCCACCAGCTCCACGTCCTCCCTGGCCCATTCCTTTGCCTCTGGCTCCACCACCCATACCACGTCCTCCTTGGTCTGGACCTCGTCCTCTAGCTCCACCGCCCATGCCGCGTCCACCTTGAGAAGGACCTCGACCAAGGCCGCCGCCTCCACCCCCCATACCACTACCACCAACAGTGCCGGTTGGTTGTCCTGCAGATTCCGGGGCTATTGGCTGCAGACGGTTAGCCTGCCAGGCTTCTAGGGCTTCATTGACTGTTGTTCCACCAGAACAGGCAAATAGCTGGATATTTGTTTGGCTTAAGGCCTGCATAGCTTTTGGCCCAATTTGACCGGTAATAAGGACGTCTGTTCCAGCCTCAGTAATCATTTGGGCAGTCTGTATCCCTGCACCTTGGGCAAGGCCTTGTTGATTGGAGTTGTTTAGAAAACTGGTTTGCCTTGTTTCGGTATCATAGAGTACAAAACCGCTTGTACGACCAAAGCGGGGGTCTACTAAACTTTCTAGAGTAGATTCTTGAGCACTTACAGCGATCTTCATGGGGTTATCCTCCTTTGGGTAGTCAGAATTGTTTAATTTGGTTACTCTTTAACTAAGACCTTATGTTGGATATGTCTAGGGCCTGATCAAAATTTTACTCTTAATGATCCTACTTGGTTGTATTGTTTTTTAAGGTATTTTTGGAGTTATTGGTCATATGTCTAGGCTCTGGATTCGACAAATAAAAGAATTTGACTTTTTTTGTTTCATTGCTTTATAAAAGTTAGCCGCCAAAAATAGTATCTCACTCAGACCTAGCTCTTGATTAAAAATATGATGGTTATATTCACATGGTAAGATATATAGGGATCTTTTTAGTCCTGGTTGTTTTATCTGCTTGCAGCCCTTTTGCCCCGAATAATTCTATAGATTCTCCAGTCCCGCTTCCGGATAAGTACCGAATTGAGGTTCAGGGGGAAGGGGTCCCGGAGAAATGGTGGCAGGCCTTTGGCAGTCAGAAGCTGAATAGACTAGTCAAAAAGGCCTTGTCTGATAATTTGGACATCAAGACTGCCTGGTCTCGCCTGAAACAGGCCAGGGCCGTAGCCCGTAAGAGTAGTTCTTATTTATTCCCTTCCATTGATATTGAAGGTCAAGGGAATCGTGATCAGCACTATTACCATGGAGAACTCCTTAGTTCTACTGACAATATATCATTTGGCTTGGCCGCTAGCTATGAACTTGATCTATGGGGCCGGATAGATTCGCAAAAAAAAGCCGACCTACTCGGTGTTGCCGCCTCTAAAGAGGATGTCTGGGCAGCTGGAATATCGGTGGCTGCAGAAGTGGTTAATACCTGGCTAGACCTCTTGTCTCTCCGGGAGAAGATAAAGGTCCTTACCGAACAGATAGACACCAATGAGCAACTTCTCAAGGCTCAGGAAAGGCGATTTATATACGGTATGATCCCGGTGACTGATGTCTCCCAGCAAAGAGAGACTCTGGCTGCTTCCAAGGCTGATCTCACCAAGCTAAAGACCGAACTGAAGTTAAAGCAGCACAGTCTGGCCATCTTATTGGGACAAACCCCGGATAACAGGGAACTACAAATAGACAAGAAGAGTCTTCCTGAACCTATCCCTCTGCCTGATCTAGGCTTACCGGTTGATCTGCTTCTTACTCGACCAGATGTAAAGGCAGCCAGGCTGAATTTCTTCTCAGCTGGCTGGGAAGTTGCTGTAGCCAAAGCCGAACGGCTGCCAGATTTGACCCTCTCTGTATCAGGTCGTTACTCAGGCAGCTCTATAGACTCGATCCTGGCCAATTGGCTTGCCTCAATGACATCAAATCTGACCAGTCCAATATTTAATGCCGGTCGTCTCAAGGCTGAGGTTGAACGTTCTCAGGCGGCGGCGGAGGAAGCCCTTATACAATATGGTCTGACCGTTATTCAGGCAGTTAAAGATGTTCAGGACGCCTTAGTTCAGGAAGCAGGACAAATGGAATATATTAGGAAGGTTCAAGTGCAGTTGGATGCAGCTCGCTCAGCTATGCGGCAGACACAAATAAGATATCTAAATGGCCAAGAGGATTACCTGAACTTTTTGACCCAACTCAAAACCGTGCAAAGCCTCAGGATACGACTTGTCGATGAAAGGGCGAAAAGGCTGAAATACAGGGTTAGTCTTTATCGCGCCCTGGGCAATGATTGGACTCATGAGATGTAGACTTAGCCAGGACAGTTGACCTAAGCTTGGAGTGACTGAAAAGCTATTGGAGAATTGTTATTATGCCGAAAAAGAAAAAGGCATTATTTTTTCCCTTTTTTATTAGATTTATCTTGCCCTTTTTGTTGCTTGTCCTTGGTCTGGCCATATTTTTGTATTTTAAGGCCTCGACTCCCCATGTTAAACGAGGAAGACCGATCAAGAAGGCCTCTACTTTGGTCAAGGTTATAACAGCTGAGCAGGTCAATGCCACTCCGACAATCAAAGCCATGGGCACTGTTGTCCCATCTAGAAAGATTAAGCTAAGTCCAAGGGTCTCAGGCCAGATCGTCGAGGTTTCAGATGATTTTGTTCCTGGAGGGGTTGTCAGAAAAGGTCAGAAAATAATTCACTTGGACCCCAGTGACTATGAAATAGCTTTAAAGGAGAAGAAGAGTGCTGTTGACAAGGCTGAAGCCGATTTGAATCTGGAAAAAGGGAATCAGCAGGCGGCTAAAGAAGAGCTTAGTATGTTTCAAAAGTCAACATCAATAAAGGGAAAGGATTGGACTTTGGCTCTGCGTAAACCACAGCTCAACAAGGCCAAAGCAGAGCTAGACAGAGCTCGGGCTGATCTGGAACAAGCCAGGCTTGATCTCTCTAGGACAATCATAAAGGCTCCTTTTAATGCCCTGATTCTGGATCGTCAGGTCAACCTTGGATCTGAGGTTAGTCGAGGTCAGGAACTGGCCACCTTGGTTGGTACTGATACCTATTGGGTTGAAGCTCGCCTACCGATAGACAGACTATCCCTTTTAAGATTTGGTCCCCAAATAGGAGCCCCAGTCGACATTATCTCCCAGACCGGAAAAGGACAGTGGTCCGGCCAGGCCATTAGAATTACTGGAAGAGTTGATGAAACTGCCTTGATGGCTATAATCATTATAGCTGTGGAAGACCCTTTGGGCCTGGAAGGAGAAAAAAGTCCCAGATCAAATCTATTGATCAATGATTATGTCCAGGCCAATTTTCAGGGGCGTCTGCTTAAAGAGGTTGTTCAGGTACCGCGGAAGGCACTTCGAAATCCAGGTACTATCTGGCTTGTCAAGGATGGGAAGCTTGATATGCGCCAGGTCTCCCTGGTTTGGAAAAATAGCCAGTCTGCCTTTATAAGCTCAGGACTAAAAGAGGGTGAAGAGGTGATTGTTTCGGATATATCTACACCTATTCAGGGTATGGTCTTGAAAAAAGAGTCTTCTTCACCAAGTGATAATTCCCGGTCCAATGCTCGACAAGGGCAATCAAGGCAGGACCGATGAATACTGAGGGTCAATCCGGTAAAATGAAAGGTCCAATAGCCTGGATGGCCGGGAATTCCGTTGCCGCCAATTTAATTATGGCTGTTCTTTTGATTGGGGGGGTAATCCTCGGCCGGAACATGAAGCAGGAGGTCTTTCCCGAATTTACCTTGGACACGGTTGAGGTCTCAGTGGAGTACCTTGGAGCCAGCCCGGAGGAAGTAGAAGAGGGGGTGGTTTTGGGGGTTGAGGAAGCTGTTCAGGGCCTTGACGGTGTTGATGAGATCCGGTCTGTTGCCTCGCAAGGGATGGGAAGGGTCACTATCGAGGCTGTCGAGGGGGCAAATATCAACAGGCTCTGGCAGGAAATCGAGAGCGAGGTCGATCGTATAGATACCTTCCCTAAGGAGGCCGATGACCCGGAAGTAAAGTTAGGCTCACATAAGCGTGATGTTGTCAAGCTGGCCCTGCATGGGACGGACGAGGAAACAGTGCTTAGGCAAGTCGCCGAGGATGTTAAGGATGTCCTTTTGCTTGAGCCTCATATCACCCAGGTCGATCTCCAAGGGGTCAGGGATTACGAAATACATATTGAGATATCCCAGCCCCTTTTGCGGCGTTATCAACTGACCTTGCAGGATGTGGCTCAAAAGGTAGCTGAAGCCTCTGTTGATCTGGGTGGGGGAAGTTTAAAGACCCAGGGCGGAGATATACTGCTTCGGATAAAGGATCGCCGCAACACTGCTCAGGAGTATGAGCAAATACCAATCATATCCCTGCCCGGTGGGGAGCAGATTCTTCTCCAGGATGTGGCCAAGGTCAGGGAAGGATTCGAGGAGTCCGAGAATTGGGCCAAGTTCAATGGCAGCCCGGCTATTTTGGTTGAAGTCTATCGCGTTGGGGATCAAACCCCTACCCAAGTGGTCAAAGAGAGCCTCAAGGTTGTCGAAGAATTGAATTCCTCTATGCCCGGGGATCTGCATTTGTCACTGGTCAGGAACAAAGCGGAGATCTTTCAGCAACGGGCCGACTTGCTTATCAAAAACGCCTACCTGGGTATCGGACTTGTTTTTTGTTGTCTGGCCCTGTTTCTTGAAACCAGATTGGCCTTTTGGGTCAGCCTGGGCATACCTATCTCCTTTCTGGGTTCATTTCTTATCCTGTCTTTGACCAGCTTCAGCCTGAATATGATCACCATGTTTGCCTTTATTGTCACATTGGGCATAGTTGTCGACGATGCTATTGTAGTTGGCGAGAATATCTACTTTCATCGGCGTGAGGGGCAAAGTATGTTTGAGTCGGCTATCAAAGGGGCCAGAGAGGTGGCTATGCCGGTTGTCTTTAGTATTATGACCAATATGGTTGCCTTTATGCCCCTGTTTTTTGTCCCTGGATTTGTAGGTAAGATCTTCAAATTTATTCCCATGGTGGTTATAGCTGTCTTTTCGGTCTCTCTTATTGAAAGCCTGTTTATCCTCCCGGCCCATCTCTCGCATGTCTCGGCCAAGCGGAAGGCAGGTTTATTATCAGTACTCTCAAGGTGGCAGTCAGGCTTTAGCAAATCGTTCGAGCGCTTTGTCCATGACTATTTTGGGGTCTTTCTGTCCAAAGCACTGGCTCATCGTTATACAGTCCTTGCCCTGGCAGTGGCCATACTTTTGATCACTATAGGCTATGTCCAGACCCGCATGGGTCTGATTCTTTTTCCCAGGGTAGAGTCTGACTTTGCCTATGCTGAAGTGGTTATGCCGCCAGGGACTTCAGAGATGGATCTAAAAAATAAGGAAGAGAGAATTACCCGGATAGCTCAAAGTATTGTAGACCAGCATGGGGGCAAGGATCTGTCCACAGGGATTTTTAGTCGAGTCAGCGGGGATACTGTTTCAGTGCGAGTCTTTTTGACTCCGCCAAAGGTCCGGACCTTGACTACTGCTGAATTTACCGACAAGTGGCGTGGGCAATTGGGGCCTATGTCAGGGGTCAAGTCGATGCGTTTTGCCTCGGATATGGGTGGGCCTGGTTCTGGAAAAGACCTGACTGTTCAGCTGGCTCACAAAGACACTGATGTTCTGGAACAGGCCGGCATAGAGCTGGCCAATAAACTATCCGAGTTCTCCGGGGTACACGATATAGATGACGGAACAGCTGGGGGCAAGGAGCAGTTTGATGTCCATCTCTTACCTGCAGGTGAACGTATAGGCTTGACCTCCAGGGAGATAGCCAATCAGGTCAGGCATGCCTTCCATGGGGCGGTGGCCAAACGTCAACAACGCGGACAACATGAGCTGACTATCAGGGTCTGGTTCCCGAACCACAGACGGCAAAACCTGGAGTCTCTGGAAGACCTTGTCCTCAAGACCAATGATGACCGGGAAATATTTTTGCGAGATGCGGCCGAGCTTGTCCCTGGAGAGGCCTATACTTCTATTGATCGGGAAAACGGTCGTAGGGTGGCTGATGTAACAGCCAATATTACCCCTTTGTCCAAGACCGAGCAGATTATATCTGCTTTAAAGGCTGATGTTCTACCTGAGCTGACCAACAAGTATTCCGGGTTGACTTATCGTTTTGCCGGCAAGAAAGAGAATCTCAAAGAGAGCATCTCAAGCTTGCTTAGCGGCATGTTGTTGGCCTTTCTGAGCTTGTATGCCTTTTTAGCCGTCCCCTTTAGAAGCTATCTTCAACCAATGATCATCATGATCTGTATCCCTTTTGGTATGATCGGGGCAGTTCTGGGTCATTTGATTATGGGCTACTCCATATCGATCATGAGCCTTTTCGGTATAGTCGCTCTATCCGGGGTGGTCATTAATGATTCCCTGATCCTGATCGACTTTGCTAACCGTTGGCGACGTCAAGGGGAAACAATTTTTCGTTCCATACAATTGGCCGGAATACAAAGGTTCCGGCCAATTATCCTGACGACTCTAACCACCTTTGGTGGCTTGGCTCCGATGATCTTTGAGACTTCCAGACAAGCCAGATTCTTGGTGCCTATGGCCTTGTCCCTTGGATTTGGTCTGGTCTTTGGGACCGTTGTTATTCTTATTATGGTCCCATCAGTATATCTGATTGTCGAGGATATGAGATCAGTTTTTATCAGATTGATAAACACAAAAGCTGTCAATGAATGAATAAATTAGAAGAGACTAAGCAAAGGGCTGACTATCATTTTTTTTATATTTATGCTCAGGGAGTTAATTTGTAGTTACGATGATTTATCTTTTGGCTTGGTGTCTTTTGACTGCCAACTGCAGCTCTTGGAACTAGGGCCTCAACCCTTAATACCAAGTTTGGGGAAGACGTATCTGTTGATGGCAAACCAGACAACGAATATACCGAGAATAATGAGGATGTCTTTCATAGGCTTCCTTTTTTATGGTTTTTATCCAGCTAAGTAATTACAATCTTATCTTGAGTCGATATTAAATGCAAATACCATTACGGTTCACGGTCAACATCCTTTTCATGTCATCAAAAAAGGACAGGGCCTTTTTCATAAGTCTAAGCTAATACTTTGCTTTAAGCTTATTCCTTCGGAATTGAAAAACGCCAGGCGCATATCCATTCTTCCGGATGAGGGTCAGGAGGGCAACCGATACATTTTGTTTTGATCCGGGGGTCAATGCTTTCTGCAAAATAGCCGTATTCCACCAATCCTATGGACTTGCAGGGATAGTCCTCTAATCCCTTCCTTTTCCTGGATTCTTGTACCCTGCAGATATTCATTTGGAATTGGAGACTATTTTCTTCCTCTTCAATTATGCTTTGCACATTAAGCCTGGAGTACATTCGAAACTTTAAGGCCTTTCTCAATCCTTCCAAGCCCGGAGATTCCGACAAGCCGAGGAATTGTTTGATGGACCAGGCCTCAAAAGGGGAGTAGCGGGTCCAACAGGAATCATTGCAGCGTTTGGCATCATTCATACCGTATTTATTTTCCACTGACAAGAACCACAGACCGTCATTGGCCAGCCAATTCTTGGCTATTGTATCCATGAGCCCAATCAGTTTGTCTCTGGGCATCTCCGTAAGAGGCTTGGGCAAATTGTTTTCTTCCAGCCCAAAACCTAATTCTTTAGACAACCTTTTTACTTGGTTTTCATAACTCTTTGAATAAGCCTCCTGCAATATATCCAAAGCCTTATGAAAACCCATTTGATGTTCGACTTCCCTGAACCATAGGACATGGTGCACCACTATTCGATGAAACATATCCTGGATAAATTTAGCCAATTCCATTTCACCTAATTCTTCAGGGCTCTCGGCATTGATAGTCATGGGCTTGTTATCTCCTTTACCATATAAATATTGCAAAGAATGTTTGTATCTCCCAGGTATTAATTCAACAAGAGCCCATAGGGACATTATGTTCCTTGTTATATTATGGGCTTAGATTTAGACTAGACAGTTATTTTTACAGTGCCTATGGTTTGAGTCTCTAAACGAAAACTTACCTATCTCAATATTTCACTGTAAGATTTTGAAATTTTTATTTAGGCAAGGGACCTATTTAATAACCTCCCAGTCTTTCGGCAATTCCAGGAAAGTGCCCACTTGGCCTAACA
>CAYUNZ010000014.1:0-25944 GCA_964446205.1 uncultured Desulfohalobiaceae bacterium
TAAGATTTCGGCGATATTGACATTTGATAATTTTATTGTAGTGTCGAAATTGATTATTATTTTTTGAAAAAGCCACTTGTTAAACAGTATTGTCTGCAAAAATCTTTAAACAGGGGATGGAACCATGGGAGAAAGAGCTCAAAAATTGCATAGAACTAGAGGGATGATTTATCAAAACGCTCAACCCTCAGGTTATGGGGAAAGGAAAGCTCAGTACCAAGGCATGGGGCGAAAAACAAAGAATACATATGTTCAGCAAAGAGAAGTAGTCTGTGTGCAGGCCTGCAGAACCCCTTATGGCAGAGTTGGGGGCAAGCTGAAGCAATATGACGGACCTGAATTAGGTGCTCTGGCCATTCAAGAGGTTCTGGAAAGAGTAGCTGATAAAATAAAACCAGAAGATGTTGATTATGTATTCATGGGTCAGGTAGTACCGGCTGGATGCGGCCAAGTCCCCAGCAGACAGGCTGCAATCCTGGCTGGTTTACCTGATTCTGTCCCATCCATCACTGTAAACAAGGTTTGTTCCTCCGGCATTAAAACTGTTGACCTGGCTACCCAGATGATTCAGCTGGGCAGGGCGGAGATAGTTATTGCTGGAGGTCAGGAAAGTATGTCCAATTGTCCTTTTGCCCTACCTGAAATGCGCTTTGGCAAGAGGATGGGACTACCGAAGGCTGACTTAACCGATTTAATGGTCTATGATGGGCTATGGGATCCTTTTTATAACAGGCATATGGCCATACATGGTTCTGAAACCAGTGACGAATTTGGTTTTAGTAGAGAAGAAAATGACCAATGGGCCCTTCACTCTCAAAAAGCTGCCGCCCAGGCCATAGAGCAAGGCAGATTGAAGGAAGAAATCTTCCCTGTAGAGGTTAAAGCGGGTAAACAAATTGAGATAATGGAACAGGATGAGCAACCAAGGCCTGATACCAGTCTGGAGAATCTGGCCAAGCTACCGCCGGTTTTTAATCATATAAGCTCGGTTACAGGACAGCCTGGAAGTGTAACAGCCGGTAATGCCCCTGGAATCAATGATGGTGGAGATGTCTGCCTGCTAATGAGCAAAGAAATGGCCGAAAAGATGCAAATAAAACCTTTGTTTACCCTATTGGATTATGCCGAAGTTACTCAACAGACCAAGGATATTGCTACCGTCCCTGGTCTGTCCATAACAAAGGTCCTGGAACAAAACAACATGACTGTAAAGGATGTGGATCTGATCGAGATAAATGAGGCTTTTGCTTCTGTGGCCCTGATTAGCGCCAGGAAAATTCTTGGTCTGAGCGAACAGGACATGATGGACAAGGTAAATGTCAACGGCAGTGCTATAGCATATGGCCATCCTATTGGAGCAACTGGAGCCAGGATTTTGATGACCTTGGCCTATGAACTGAAAAGAAGAGGCGGAGGGATTGGGGTCTGCGGGATATGCTCTGGTCTGGCTCAAGGTGACTCCATGCTTATCCGGGTCGACTAAGTGCTTAAAAGGACAATAGTAATATAAATGCTGCTGTTTATAATCAGAAACCTTTGAAGGAGAAACAACCATGTATTTTAGCAAGGAACTATTAGATAAATGCAGCAGCCTGAAAAAAAAGTGGGAAGATGAAGTCAGAAAATTGGTGGCCAGATTCGGTGAAAGGAAAGAGCGCTTTTCAACTGTCTCTGACAAGGAAATAAAAAGCCTGTATACCCCTGAAGACAACAAAGACTTAGATTTTGAGAAAGACATCAACTTCCCTGGGCAATTCCCGTTTACCAGGGGAATACATTTGAATGGATACAGAGGCAGGCTTTGGACTTATCGGATGTTTTCCGGCATGGGCACTGCCAAGGAGACCAATCAAAGATGGCACCTTTTGCTAAACAACGGACAAACAGGTTTGAGCACTGCTTTTGATTTCCCAACCCTGATGGGCTACGATACAGATGATCCCAGATCAATTGGAGAATGCGGCAAGTGCGGGGTTGCTATAGACACTCTGGAGGACTTCAATGTCTTGGTAGACAACATACCGCTGGATGAAGTAACCACCTCCATGACCATCAACCCCCCGGCTACAGTGATGTGGGCCATGTACTGTGCCTGTGCCCAGAACAAAGGGATCCCTCTAGAAAAGCTCGGTGGGACTATTCAAAACGATATGCTAAAAGAATTCATTGCCCAAAAGACCTTTATGCTCCCACCTGAACCTTCAGTCAAATTAATTAGCGATACTGTGGAATTCGGCACTAAATATGTCCCCAAATGGAATACTATTAGTATCAGTGGATACCATATTCGCGAAGCAGGTTCCACAGCGGTACAGGAACTTGCCTTTACCCTAAGAGACGGCATGGAGTATGTAGAGGATGTAATAAACAGGAAAGGATTACACCCTGATGAATTTGCCCCCAGACTCTCATTCTTCTTTAATTCACACATCGATTTTTTTGAAGAGATCTGCAAAATGAGAGCAGCCAGAAGGATATGGGCCAAGGTCATGCGGGACAGGTATCAGGCCAAAAACGAAAGGTCTTGGTGGATGCGTTTTCATACTCAGACGGCCGGTTGTTCCTTAACTGCTCAACAACCTTACAACAACGTCATCAGAACAACAACCGAGGCCTTGGCAGCAGTACTGGGTGGAACCCAGTCCTTACATACCAACTCATTGGATGAAGTCTGGTGCTTACCGACGGATCATGCTGTACAGATTGCCTTGCGCACCCAACAGATTATAGCTGAAGAGACAGGAGTAGCCAATACTGTGGATCCATTGGCCGGTTCATATTTTATTGAAAAGCTGACCAATGAGATGGAGGAACAGGCTTGGGAATATATCGAAAAAATAGATGAAATGGGTGGAATGCTGGCTGCAATTGATCAGGGATACCCCCAGTTGGAGATTGCTGATGCTGCTTACAACTTCCAGCAACAAATTGAATCAAAAGAAAAGACCATGGTTGGGGTTAACAAGTATGTAACTGAAGAAGCTGAAGAATGCCCTTTATTGGATATTGATGAACAAGTGGAAAAGGGTCAGATGGAACGTTTGAAAAGGATCAAGAAGGAAAGAAGCACTCAAGCGCTTAAAAAGAGCCTGGATGACCTGCGTTCTGCCTGTAAAAAAGGGGACAATGTCATGCCCTATTGTATAGAGGCGGTCCAGAATATGGCTACTGAACAGGAGATATGTGATGTTTATCGGGAAGTATTTGGTAGTTATCAAGATCCTGGCTTCTTTTAACCTGGATGATCTTTTTGCTGAAAGTCATTTGCAGAACTTTTACATGAAAAGAATTTAGCCCACGAAACACACGAAAAAAACACGAAAAGAAGAATAAAAAATTTATAAGCATAATTTTAGAAGGTTATCGAGAGCTTTTCATTGTTCGTTGTCCAGCCCTTTCAAAAGGGCTGGATGGCCGTTAACATTAAAAGAATTTTGACCGTGAACCGTTGACCCAGTTAAATAAAAAGAGATTTAACCGGGTCAACCGCTGACCGAAGAAATAAGAATTAAGTATTTATTTCTTAACTCCTTTGTCTTGCGGTTCACTGTCCACGATAAACAGTCAACGTTTTTTGCTGGACCATCAGTTATGGGGAGGATTCAAATGAGCAGACGCAGGATAAGAATAATGGTAGCCAAACCTGGATTAGACGGACATGACCGTGGTGCTAGGGTACTGGCCAGATGCTTTCGAGATGCTGGTTATGAGGTAGTCTATACAGGTTGTCATCAAACCCCGGAACAAATAGTCAATGCAGCCCTGCAGGAAGATGTCGACTGTATCGGCCTTAGCTGCCTCTCAGGAGCACATAAGCAACTCTTCCCCAAGGTGATAGAGCTGTTACAGGAGAAAGGGGCAGAAGACATCCAAGTCATTGGTGGCGGTATCATCCCTAAAAGGGATTTTGACCATTTGTATCAGCTTGGTGTCAAAGAGGTATTTACACCTGGCACCACTTTGGAAGAAATCGTCAATTGGATCAACCAAAACATACAAGTACCTGATGAAATTTAATTTAGCAGCAATAGTTTTCTGGTACTAGGCCGTGGACCAAAGAAATAAGAATAAAGGAATTATTCACCATATAGTTCCTTAACCTTGTCTCTGTCTACAATTCCATCCTCCCTTTTAGGCAATTCATCTATGAAGCTTATATAACGAGGTTTTTTGTATCCAGCAATCTTAGAACCGACAAAATATCTCAGCTCCTTTTCCTCAACACTCTGACCGGTTTTTAAGACACACAAGGCCTTGATCCCTTCTCCGAATTTGGCATCAGGGATACCGATAACCGATACCTCAGATACAGCCGGATGCTCCAGAATTACCTTTTCTACCTCAACAGGGAAAACGTTTTCCCCGCCAGATTTGATAAGATCCTTTTCCGGCTTTCTGCCCATAAAAAATAAATATCCGTCCTGATCTAAACGCCCCAAATCGCCTGTATGGTGCCAATTATCCCTAAATATAATCTGATTAAGATCCGGCTCCTGCCAATATCCTTGAAAAACCAAAGGTCCGCGGATAAGTATCTCCCCTTTTTCATTGGCAGACAGATCCCGGTCAAAATCATCAACTATTTTCATATCTACCAAATAAGCAGGCTTACCTGCAGAACCGGGCCTGTCGGCAAAGGGTGCATAGGAGATCATCCCCGAGGTCTCTGTTTGCCCATATAAGCTCCAAAATCTGCTATTGGTACTTTCTTCCCATTTATTGATTGTTTCTGGTTGATCAAGGCCAAGGACATGTTTAACAGAAGAAAGATTGTAGTCGCCCTTTTTTATCTCTGAAAGAAGATTATCTAGAATCGGGGGGAATGTCCCCAAGATACTTATACCTTGATTTTGAACCGATTGCAGCGCTGTATCTGCCTCAAACTTTGACATGATTACATTCTTCCCACCAGCCTGCATCACCGCCAATCCGATAATTATGTCCATAATGTGGTATAGGGGTAAAATATTCAAGTAGGCATCATTTTGACTTATACTCAAAGTAGACAAAAGCTGAAAAATGGACAGTATTACATTTTCCTGGCTTAGGACAGCCCCTTTGGGTTTACCCTGTACTGCCGCAGTATGGATCATCAAGAAAGGATCACTTCCAAAGACCTCTTCTTTTTGAGTCATGGGCTCATCCAGATATAGACTATCAAAACTGTTCATTTCCTGTGTCTTTTCCCCGAATACTAAGGCCTGCTGCAAAAAAGGGCAACTGTTCAACAAATCAGTGATCTGCTGACTGCTCTGTAGATCGCTGACCAGGAGTTTCGGTTCTGTATCCGTTAGGATATCTGAAATCTCCTCTTTGGATAACCTCCAATTTATAAGGACCAAAATGGCACCTAAAGCCGAGGCTGAGGCAAATAAAGGAAAATAGTGATGTGAGTTTTGGGCCAATACAGCTATTCGGTCACCTTTCCCCAAACCGCAACTGTGAAGACCGGCATTAAGAGAACGGCTTTGATGAAAGAGGTCTTCAAAGCCTATTTTGTAACCATGCTCAAAGAGGGCAGTTTTGTTCTTGTAGAACATAGCATTTTTTTTATACATATCATATATAGTAAAATCGTATAAATTCATCTCTACCTCCCTCTTGTACCTTTCCTAGAACTGCTGTTTGCTGATGAAACAACTAAAAATGCCAGTCCAAAAAATGTTTGCCGTCTACCTTTGACATTGACCGAAAAAATTAGAAAGAGGTCAAGAAAGACAAATCATTTCTTTTTTCTTGCCATGAAAACTTAACATTAGACAATAACCACCCTTAATGTCTCGCATAATAAACATAGAGCTAGAAGAATTATAGTGCCCCAACTTTGGTTATTACCAAATCTGGAGCACTGTTTGATTGACTCTTTTAGTGATCTTGTTAATTTCAAACCTGAAGGGGTAATGATAATTTTACAATAAGTTTTTTTAGTAAGTCATACTGAAAGTCTGAATCTTGGTAATCCCATCAGCTTGGCATGTAGCTGAACCATCCTTGACCGTTATTGGCATCTCCAGATTGGGTATCTTGGTCCACCATCGCTCCAAGGCCTCCCAATGGCTCATGCCCTTCTCCTTTAATTTGAATCTTCCGGTAACCATGAGGCTTAACAGGGTATTCCTGGTAGTAATAAAAGAGTTGGCCCCAATGTGATCTGTTTTTTTGGCCGGTATCCAATAAGCGTCATTGAGGTTTACGGTTTGGACATCAAAACCCTCAAAATTGACGGTAAAGGTCATATCCTTGATCAAGACCGGATAGGGGTTGGGATTATCAATCTCGAACAGGAAACTCATGGGCAATGGTGCCCCGTGGTTCCCAGCATCGCCTTTTGTGGGCTCTATCTTTTTGGAGTAGTACCAATAGCCATCGTATTGGGATACTTGAAATGACTTAAGACTGATTTGCGGTTTCTGGAAATTTGCTTTGGTTGGCTCCGGTGCCGCAGGACTTGTCTTACACTGTTTCATAGCACATGAGGTCAGCAGTAAACTGCATCCAAATATTAATATAACCAGATAAATTATTCTCTTATTCATAAGGCCTCCCTTAAGTTAGCCATCTCTTCCTTCTTTTATAATGCTTTAACTGACGAAAGCTCTTTCTTTTCCCCTTTTCGCTGAGTCCGAGATAAAAGTCCTTGATGTCTTCATTGTCCCATAGCTTATCCGAATAGTCATCCATAACAATCCGTCCGGTTTCCATAATATAGGCATAAGACGCTACACTAAGGGCCAGTTTGGCGTTTTGTTCAACCAGGAGAATGCTGATGCCCTGCTCCTGATTTAGTTTGGTAATAATACTGAAAATCTCTTGAATAAGCATAGGAGCCAATCCCATGGAAGGCTCGTCCAGTAAGAGGAGCTTGGGCTCAGTCATCAGAGCGCGACCGACCACCAACATCTGTTGTTCTCCCCCGCTTATAAAGCCGGCTGTTTCAGCCCGCTTATCATACAGTCTGGGGAAATAGTGATAGACCAATTCAAGACCATCCTTGACTGAGCCGCTCTTTCTCAAATGAGCGCCGACCTTGAGATTGTCTTCCACCGAGAGGTGTTCAAAGACCTTCCTGCCTTCGATGACCTGAATAATGCCCATCTTGGAGATATCGGATGCATGGGAATTATGAATATAGCCATTTTCGAACTCTATGGCCCCGTCAGTGACCTCACCGTCTTCTGTAGACAACAGGCCGGAAATCGCTTTTAGAGTCGTACTTTTTCCGGCTCCATTGGCACCGAGCAAAGTCACGATCTTACCAGGTGTCAAGCTTATAGAAACGCCTTTGAGAACCAGGATGACCTCGTGATACCTTACTTCGATATTTTTTATCTGTAGGATAAGATTATCGTCAGTCAAAACATTTACCTCCGAGTAAGACATTAGCATGAAAAGAATGTTGGCCTCTAACCGATGACCCGGTTAAATAGGAAGAAATTTAACCGGGTAAACCTTGGACCGAAGAAATAAGAATAAAGAGTTCATTTCTTAATCTTTTCGTCATGCGGTTCACAGTTCACGGTTCACGTGCTTTTTTCCTTTCATGCTTAGTTTTGACCAATTGGCCGTAATTTTTAACATATTAATAGCCAAGCCAATCTTTTTCCCATTTCTTGGGCCACCTCTTTTTGAGATTGACTCTTTCCACATCCCTGAACTTACCGTTTTTCCAAATCTGCACCAGACACTCTGAAGTCGGCCTATGGTCCTTGGCTGAGTAAGACACTGGAGCCGCACCTAGACCAATATCGAAGTTGTCCATGGTCTCCAAACCATGCTTCATAATAGTTTCTCCTGTAATTTCACCTTTTTCATCAGCCCTTTTTATGGCCTCTCTGACAATCAAGGCATCCGCCCAGGCCTGAACAGTGGGTTTGAACCTCTTTTTCAAGTCAACTCCAGGGTGATATTTTTTGGCTGCCGCTACCACCTTGTCCATATTTTTGACCCCTTTCTGGCCAAATTCAGCACAAGGTGCCGCCCCCATAGCTCCCTCAGCTGCTTTTCCGGCCAGCTTAGGTAACTTGTCATTAAAGGCCCAAATATTCAAAATCCAATCTGCATTTAAGTCCAGGGCATGAGAATCCTTGATTGTCGCAGCCGCAGACATGACGGTATTGCCATGCCAGACAACATCAGGTTTGTATTCCTTCAAGGACCTGATTTGGCTCTTGGTATCCAGGGCGAACAAAGATACATCCTGATCCGGGCCAATATCAAAACCAAGGAGCTTGGCCTGATTCTTAATAGCCTTGATTGCTGCTGAGCAGTAAGGGGAGGCAAACATATAGCAGCAGGCCAGACGTGGTTTTCTCTTGCCATAATCCTTGTGCTCGGGCCATTTCTTATCATACCAGGCGGTTAAAGCACATCTGGCCGCGGTTGAGTAGTCGGCTGCAAAAAAGGCATTGTACCTGGCCTCTTCAGGTTTGGTCAGATGAGCCGAATAAGAAGCAGAGACATAGGGGATCTTATCTTGCATAACAGTTGGGGACAGGGCTTCTGTATCAGCAGTCCCCCAACCCATGATGGTCACCACCCTCATTCTCTTCAGAAGCTTGTACTTGGTTATGGCTTCTGGAACCCTGTAGCCATAGTCAAACCAGGTATAATCAATCTCTTTACCATTTATCCCTCCGTGGTCATTGAACCAATTGAAGGCATCAACCATACCCAAAGCATAATCCTTGCCAACATCAGAAGTAGCCCCGGAAGTATCCATGATACCACCGATCTTGATTTTCTCAGCTGAGACTGATGTTCCCAGGGCAAAGAACAAAACTATTGACATAATCATAATCAAAGGTTTAAAAATTTGTTTACTCTTCATGACTACCCCCTTTTGCCTTAATGTGTTATTCGATGTTTAGACCAAAACCATCCATAAAATACATTTTATAAGTCTGTCTTACCTCCTTTTAAGAATGTTTACTGTTGTCCGTTTACAGTTAACCGAAGAATGGGAGACAAAGACCGAATGTATTCTACCGTGAAAAAAATTGGAAACACACTTGTTTTTCTTATTTCTTCGGTTAACGGTAAACGGTGAACGATCAACATCTTCTTTCATGCTTCGTTGTCCAGCCCTTTCAAAAGGGCTGGATGATGGTTAATAAGAAAAGGGCCATAGGTTAAAATAATTCTTTATCTGCCACCAGCGATAAGCCAAACCATGGGGTTCAAAGATCAAAAAGACACAGATGGCCAAGCCAAATATGGCCTTTTTGATAAAAGCAAAGCTTATCAGGAGCTTGGGGTAGTAATCAGCCAGGGGAATCACTCCCATTTGTAAGAATTCCATAATCAGAACCATAAATATGGAGCCAAAGATTACGCCATGGATAGAGCCTACCCCGCCAATCAAGATAACCCCAACCAGCCACAGGGACCAAAACCAGGGAAAGTGCTCAGCACTGATAGCCGCAGTGTTACTGAGCCAAAAAGCACCGGCCACTCCGGCCATGGCTCCGGCTACAAAAAAGGCTAAGAGCTTGTAATAAAAAACATTTATACCCATGGTCGAGGCAGCGATATCATTATCTCGGATAGCCATCCAGGCCCGACCAACCTTGGATCGGGTAAGATTGTTCATAGCCATGACCATAAGGGCCATCAAAAAGGCCATAAACAAATAAGGTTTCACATCACCGGTCATATTCCAGGGACCGACCTGAATTGTACCGGGGGGCAATGAAAAGGACTGAACTCGGCCTCCTATTTTGCTAACGTACTGGGTCAGCAAGAGATCCACGGTTATGAATTGTGCGGCTATAGTGGTCAAAATGAGATAAAAACCTTTGACTCTGGCGCAGGGCAGACCAAAGACCACGCTCCAAATCCCGCCCAGCAGGGCGGCGACCACAATACTTAGAGGGTAGGCCAAGCCGAGATCGACAATGACTTCCGGCCATGGAAAATTCAGGACCAGGATGGTTGAGGTATAGGCACCAACAGCAATAAATGCACCGTGTCCCAGGGTAATCAACTCAGTATAGCCTATCAACAGTTGCACTCCCAAGGCCCCCATGGCGGTATAACCGATCATGGTGCAAATACCGATCCAATAGCCGGGCAGGAGTAAAGGGGCCCCTACAAAGACGATCAGCAAAAGCACAATCATCTTGACCTTGACAAGTGGAGTCTGCCACCAACCCTGATCTTTCTTGTAATCTTGATGGTAATGACCGCAGGGCAACCAGACAGTAGACATGCTTTCACTCCTTTTTTGTTATTAGACTCGTTCAATCCGTTCCCAGCCCCACAGGCCGTATGGTTTAAACAGGAGGAAGACCACCAGGAAGATAAAGGGGGCTATTTGCTTGATCCCTCCCGGGACCAAGGGTTCTATATAGGCACCGGCCAAGTTTTCCAGGATACCAATGACAATGCCCCCCACCACTGCCCCGGGTATGGAGTTAAGCCCCCCAAAAATAACTGCCGGCAAGACCAATAACCCCATATAGCTAATAGAGATATTGAGCCCATTGATATTGGCTAGCATAGCCCCGCCTATACCGGCGGTAATAAAGGCGATAGCCCAAGCCGCCGAATAGACGAAACGGGCACTTACCCCTACAGATAGAGCCGCTGTTTCGTCGTCAGCCGTAGCCTGCATAGAAAGACCCCAGCGGGTGTATTTGAAAAAGAGCATCAAAGCGATCAAAAGGATAATGGCTATGACAAAGGCCCATAAAAAGACCGGACTGATATGTAAATAACCAAGTCTAATAGGTTCTGTAGAAAACACAGCCGGCTCAAAGACCTTGGTATCAGTGCCCCAGATAAAACAAATCGTGCCTCTGAAGAAAAAGGCCAGACCTACGGTGAGCATGATAACCGACAAAAGAGGCTGACCAATGAGTTTGTCCAAAAAGATCCGCTCAGTAAGGATTCCCAGGATTATACCAATGATAAGAGTGAGTATGATACACAAGATAAAAGGGATTCCGGCCGTATAAAAGGACCAGGTCAGATAGGCCCCGATAAGTGTCAACTCCCCCATGGCCAAATTTAGCACCCCTGAGCACTTGTAGATGATTACCCAGCCCAAAGCTATCAAAGCATAGATACTGCCGACCAGGATACCGGTGACTATGCTGGAAATAAAAAGTTCCATGCCTTCGCCTCCCCTTTTTTTCAATTCCAAGACATATTAAAAAATTTAGCTTTGTTTATCTACATCCATTTCATAGATGAGCATATCTGTCTTGATATCCTGCTGCCGTCCGTCTTCATAAACAATCTGCGTATCTAAATGAAAGCTATTCGTATCTGAATAAAGAGCGTCTACAATATCTTTATACCTATTTTCCACCACAGCCCGCTTTAACTTGTTGGTTCGGGTCAATTCTTCATCATCAGCGTCAAAGACCTTGAACATATTGGTAAATCTATGAATCTTTGCCGGCTCAGGGAGATAGCTATTGACCTGCTTAATCTGTGATTTGACAAGTTCATAAACCTCAGGCTTTTGAGAAAGCTCCCGATAGCTGGTGTAGTTGATCTTATTCTCATCAGCCCATTTCCCGGTTACCGTATAATCAATGCAGATCACTGCGCTCACATAGTCCTTTTCATGTCCCAAGGCCCAAGCCTCCTGAATATAAGGGCTGAATTTGAGTCTGGTCTCCAGATATTGAGGCGAAAAGGGCCTTCCATCCCGTAAAGTTATAACATCCTTGGAACGGTCAAAGACGACCAAATGCCCGTCTTCGTCAATGAAACCCTTGTCTCCGGTATAAAGCCAACCATCTTTTAGATTTTTGGCTGTTGCTTCCGGATTCTTGAAGTAACCTAGAAAGACCGAGGGACTCTTACAAATTATCTCCCCATCTTCAGTTATGTCTACATCAGTCTCCGGGATAGGTGTTCCTACTGTATCAAATTTTATATCCCCGTCCTTGTGGACTATAGCAATCCCGGCTATTTCAGTCTGTCCGTATATCTGTTTCAAGTTCACCCCCAGGGCATGAAAGAAACGAAAATGATCCGGTCCCAAGGCAGCTCCTCCGGTATAAGCCCTTCTCAGACGAGACATACCCAGATGATCCTTCAATTTTTTTTGCATCAAAATTTGGGCCAAGCCGTACAGAGCTTTTAAGTACACAGGAACTGGCTTCTTGGCTAATTTGAGATCAGCCACTTTATAACCGATATAGGAACTAAATTCATAAACCTTTTTTTTGATCCAGGGAGAATCCATATATTTGACCTGGACACTTCTAGTCATACCCTCATACATACGAGGAGGAGCGAACATAACATGAGGACCGATCTCTCTGATATTCTCCATAGCTGTATCAGGTTCTTCCGGAAAATTGATAGCGTATCCAACTTGCAGACCACAAGATATAGACATCATCTGCTCCCCAATCCAGGCAAAGGGCAAATAAGAGACAAAATCATCAGTTGCCTGGCAAGGATCAACAGCCATCAAGTTCTTGCCCATAGTCAGCATGTTCCAGTGACTAAGGAGCACACCCTTAGGTAGTCCTGTGGTCCCGGAAGTATAAAAGAGTAGACAAATATCCTCTCCATGTCCTTGCTGAATCATTCTTTCAAAAAGCTCAGGATCTTCTTTCTCCAGTTCTCTTCCCTTTTCTTGGAGTTGCCTGATACTTATGAGAAAATCCTGAGTATAATTCCGCATCCCCTTGGGATCATCCCAGATAATCTTTTCCAGGTTAGGACAATCATCAATGACCCCTAGAGACTTGTCTACTTCCTCTTGGGTTTCCCCGACAAAAAATTTGGCATTCGAATGGTCGACGATATATTTGACCTCGTCGTGCATAGATTGCTGAAAGAGCCAGACACATACTCCTCCGGCACACAAGGTGGCAATTTCGGCCCACAGGCCCTCAGGACGGTTATCCCCCATCAAGGCAACCTTTTCACCCTTCTTAAGCCCCAAGCTGACCATCCCCAGACAAATGGATTTGACATTTTCATAATAATCCTGCCAGGTATATGGTCTCCAGATCCCGTATTCCTTTTCCCGCATGGCCACTTTGCTATGACCATACTCCCTGCACTTCTGGAGAAAGAGTTTGGGAATAGTCAAATCCTCGGTTATATCTATTCCTGGTCTACTTTCTTTAGCAACATTATCTTCGCGTGGCATACATATCCTCCTCACCCAAATAGGCCTTGATCACATCCGGATCACTCTGGACTTCCTCTGGCCTCCCCTCTGAAATCTTATAGCCGAAATTGAGTACTGATACCCGGTTGGATATGTCCATAACAACACCCATATCGTGCTCTACCAATATACAGGTTACCTTCCAGCGCTCCTCTTCATTAATATCCTGGACAAAACGGGCCATATCCTCCACTTCTTCCAGATTTAGACCGGCCAGAGGTTCATCAAGGATTATAAGTTGGGGATTCAAGGCCAGAGCTCTGCCCAGTTCAACCCTCTTTTGCAAACCATAAGGGAGCATGCCCACTGTCTTGTCCCGAATATGCTCTATCTCCAACAAATCTATGATATCTTTCTCTATAAATTCCCTGGTGGCTATTTCCTCCTTTCTAGTCTTGCCAAAATAGATTGATCCACTAAAAATACCTGATTTAAGGTGCTGATGACAGCCCATCCGGATATTGTCCAAAACAGTCATGCCCCCGAAAAGTTCAATTTTTTGAAAAGTCCTGGATATGCCCAATTTAGCTCTTTGATAAGGTCTTAGCTTAGTAATCTTTTCACCTTTGTAATAAACCTCCCCCTTTTGAGGTAAATACAATCCATTAATGCAATTCATCATCACTGTTTTGCCAGCCCCATTTGGCCCGATAATAGAGTAAATCTCCCCATTTTGTATTTCCAGATCAATATCCGTCAGGGCAGCTACTTTTCCAAAAATCATATGTACCCCTTCCAATTTGAGCAGAGGCGTATTCTGACCTTCATCTCCCGAATGTTGCATAGGAACTCCTTGTTGTGTCCACTATTAAAAACAACATATCTTTTAAAGAATATATATTTTGTATATTTAATACACTAAGCAAAATAATTTTGTCAACTATTTCTTATTTTTTTTTACAGTCTTTTTCTTGAGCATAACTCACTGATATAATGAGCCATACGCACACAAAATAATTCTAGACAATTTTTGCTTATTATCATATTGTTATAATTGTAAAATTCATTATGCTTCCATGGCAAAAGACAGATTAGTTTCCGGCATACTATTATTCATTTTAAATCATTTATTTAATCTGATAATCTAAATATCATTGTATGGGATGTTATGAAATATCCAGGTTAATTTTTAGTTCACGGTTCACGTTCTTTTCACGTAAACAGCTAAGTATCTTAGCCAAATCCCTTCATATGCCCTATGGAGCCAATTAAAAAATAGATCCCAAAAGAGAATACCCCAATTTGACTTTTTCCAATCATTGGTCTAAGTAATGAATAATAATATCTATTTCAAAGGAGGTTAAAATGAAGATACTGGTAGCTTATAACTGTCGTTCCAAGGCCTCAGAAAAAGCCTTGGATTTAGCCAAAATGTACTCCAAAGCCTTTGATGCCTTTGTCCACGTAGTTACGTCTGCAGACAGCTCCAAAAGCGAAAAGGATCTGCCGGCTAAAGGAGAAGCAGAAAACGCATTATGGGAAGCAGAACAGGATCTAAACAAAGCCGGGATCTCCTGCAAAACCCATCTGCTCATCCGAGGTTTGAGCCCTGGGGAAGATATCGTCAAATTCGCCAAAGATAATGATATTGATCAAATAATTATCGGGGTAGAAAAGAAATCAAGGGTGGGTAAGTTTGTTATGGGCTCACTGGCCCAATATGTCATTCTCAAAGCTTCTTGCCCGGTCTTAACAGTCAAGTCCTCTGAAGTGACTCCTGATGTTTTTTTGGGTAGCGGCTCCATGGCCTAAAATTAGATCAATAATTTTAAAAACAAAAAATAGTTTTTATCAATCTGGCTTTATAAGCCCTGGGTCATCAGAAAGGGAGTAAGCAAAGGCCATATAAAGGTTATGAAAGAGCTCAGTAAAGAGAGGATCAACTTTTTAAAAAGTGATTTTTGTCGAGGCTTTATTCAATTTTGCCAATTTCAGGCTGAAGAGATTCAAGCTGGCAGTTTCCACTCCAGCCTCAATATCAAGGACTTTCACCGTCAACAAGACGGCTTTATTCATGCTGGTGTAATCTCGACCATGGCCGACCATACGGCCGGCTATTCAGCTTTTACTCTCCTGTCCAAGGAGTACCAAATCCTGACAGTGGAGTTTAAAATCAATTTTCTTCGACCAGCTGTAGGCAATAAGCTAATTTGTCGTTCTTCAGTCCTTAAAGGTGGTAAACAGGTCATTGTAGCTGAATCCTATATCTATGATATATATCAGAACCAAGAAAAACTAGTAGCTAAATGTACTGTAACCTTGATCCCGGTCTTAGGCGAGAGCCTTCTCAAATTATCATAAAAAGAAAATGTCTAAAACAGACTTATAAACTGAACTGAGAATGGTTGAGCAATACGTTTTTAAAAACCTAGCAACAGGTTTTTGGTTTCAAAAAAGAGGCTGAGAGGAGAAGAATGTTATTCCTAGGATCAATGCCTTTATTTTTGCCAACATTCTAAATGACTATTGACAAACTCAAGACCT
Organism: uncultured Desulfohalobiaceae bacterium; assembly: GCA_964446205.1. GTDB lineage: Bacteria > Desulfobacterota > Desulfovibrionia > Desulfovibrionales > Desulfothermaceae > CAYUNZ01. The sequence goes on from CAYUNZ010000014.1 coordinate 15,626, forward strand.
AAATAATAGATAATTTTTATAATACATTGAAAGACAATTATAAATAGTACTCTGACTTATATATGTTGTGCTCCAGGTATGTTTTTACTTGTTTAATTTGAATAGGGATATAGTTAATTTTATTCTCATATAAAAAACAGCAAACTTAATAAGCAAGAAACCTAAAAGGAGGTAAGGCTTTGAATGAAGACGATCTAAAAAAAAGGACCCAGGAAACAGCTAAAACACTTTTCAAAGACGGGATCAAAATGGATCCCCCTTATCTATTGTGGCGAGAATTTGATAAAGATCTGGCCAATGACTTCTCTACCTTTATCACAGGGAATCTGTACTCAAGAGAGATACTTACCCTGCCTGAGCGACAAATGGTTGCCTGTGCTATGCTTGCAGCTATCCGTGCCGGTGATGAATTGAGACTCCATGTCAATGCTGCCCTGAATGTGGGCTGCGATCCAAAAAAGTTGGCCGAGGTATTCTTCCAGTTAGCCACCTATGCAGGAATGCCGGCAGTCAATGAGGCTTTGGAAGTATACCGGGAAGTACTGAAAGAGAGAGGAGAATGGCCAATAGATAAGGGTCAAGAATAAACTGATTGTTCTTGACTATTAATACACTGGCGGGATCCTTAGCCATGATCCCTGCTTAAAGGGGGCTAACATGATAAAAGGTCCGTTACGTTTGGTCAGATCCGATAAGGTTGAAAGGTATCAAGTAACTCAAACAATCTTTGAATGGATCGAAGGTAATACCTATCTAACAATCGACCAGGTTGACTATAAAGGCAAGAAAGGAGCAATTCTTTGCTATTACAATCCTCCGGTACATCAGGTAGGTAATCCAGGCCTAGACGCTTATCTGGAAGGCTTGAACAAGATCTTTCAAAGAATAGACGAATTAGGCTTCCTGCTCTTGTACAGTGCCAATGATCCTATCCATGCCGGAGGAGATCTCAAAGAAAGTCTCAACAAACTGGATAAAACCTTGGCGCTAAAAAAGGACCAAGAAGCAAACGGGGCAACCCAGGATGATATTGACAACCTGTATGAATGGGCAGATGGCCGGTTGAGAAAAGGTATCGCCCTGCATGAAAGCATTAGAAAGCTTGCCGAACATATGAGGGTGGTAGCAGTTTGTGGCGGAGGCAGTCGCTTTGGCGGATCTGCCGAAATACCTCTTATGGCTGATTATTTAGTCGGTGATTCCAGAAGTGGCTTATGTTTCAGCGAGGCTATGATCGGTCTTATTCCGGGTTGGTCCGGTCTAGCCAGATCTTTAGTTAAGGCCGGACCCACCAATGCGACTTATATGGCCCTTACTGCCAAGGAGGTCAAGGCCCCACAATTAAAAGAGATTGGTATATATAATCTTATTGTGGACATCCCCTTCCCTTTACCTAAAAAACAAAAGACTGATGACCCTGAAGCAGACAAGGCAAATTATGAGGAAGCTTTGCAGACCCACAATGATAAGACTGGAATGCTTTTGCTCCCTAAGGGTTTAGAAACAGCAACTTGCAAAGCTCAAGACATACCCGTAGTTTCTGAGATGGAAAGGAAGACACTGGCAACCCAAGAAGAGATTAGCCAAGAGGTAGACAGGAGGAAAAATCCTTATAATTACTCCAAATTATGGGGCAAACCTTTAAAGGAGGTCAAAGAAGAACTCGCTGAATTAGGAAGGCCTTTGGCTCCTCAATCAGTAGAGGCCCTTAGAGGGTTACTTGACAGTTATGACCCCGCAAACTTTGATGAAAATTCTTTTGTTCAAAGGGAAATGATGGCTGATGCCAGGCTTTATAGAGATCAAAAGTTCAGGGAGGGTTTGGTAGCTACCCTTGAACAGAAGGTAGCTGATTACAGGGAGGCATCATAAAATGAGACAATATTTTCAAAAAATGAGTCCTGTTGGTAAAAGCCTGAATGAAAAAGAAAAGAAAAAGAAAGAGGACAATCAAAAGGCAATTGCCGAAGTGGAACAGGATATTGCCCAAGCCGAGGAAGCCAGACGAAATGCCGGTCTGCCGAAGGAAAAGGTCCATGCCAGGGGGGATAAGACTGCCTGGGAAAGAATCCAATATCTTGTTGATTCAGACACCTTTTTACCGCTAAACACCCTTTATGATCCAGAATTTAACCAGGAGGGCAGCACAGGGGTTATTACTGGATTGGGCAAAATTTCAGGCAGATATGCATCCATTATCGCCTCTGACAACAAAATATTGGCCGGAGCTTGGATACCCGGTCAACGAGAACATGTCTTCCGGGCCCAGGATCTTGCTGAGCAATTGAATATCCCTTTGGTTTGGGTACTTAACTGTAGTGGCGTCAAGCTAACCGAGCAAGAAAAGGTGTATGCCGGGAGACGTTCCGGTGGGAGAACCTTTTTCAGACACGCTGAGCTGGCAGAAAAGGGAATCCCCGTCCTTGTTGGCATGTTCGGGACTAACCCGGCCGGTGGGGGATACCACGCTATTAGTCCGGCCATTATCTTCGCCCATGAGAAATCCAATATGGCTGTTGGCGGGGGTGGAATTGTCAGCGGCATGTCGCCAAAAGGACACTTTGACCTCGAAGGGGCAGAGACCCTGATTGAAGCCACCAGAAAATTTAAGTCAACCCCGCCTGGCAGTCCCAAGATTCACTATGATGAGACCGGCTTCATGCGGCAGGTTTTTAAGACCGAGGAAGGAGTCCTGGATGCCTTAAGAGACTGTATGTCTGGAATGCCCTCTTACGATCCTTCCACGTTCAGGGTGGCTGAGCCAAGCGCCCCCCTATATCCTGGTCAGGATCTAAACTATATTATCCCGGCCAACCAAAAGAGAGTCTATGAGATAGAGCAGGTTTTGGCCCGTCTCTTTGATGCTAGCGAACACACGGAATATAGACCTGATTATGGACCTGAAGTCTATTGCGGGCTTGCCAGGATTGACGGTTTTCTGACCGGGATTATCTCCAACAGGCAGGGACTTTTGGGCAAAGAGTACCCAAAATATGCTGAGGGCCAATATATGGGTATCGGTGGCAAGCTATATCGTGAGGGCCTGATCAAAATGAACGAATTGGTTATGTATTGTGGTCGAGATAAGATACCCATGATCTGGTTCCAGGATACGACTGGGATTGATGTCGGAGACATTGCTGAACAGGCTGAGCTCTTAGGACTTGGACAGTCATTGATCTATTCCATCGAGACCTCGCATGTCCCCATGATGTGTGTCGTCCTAAGAAAAGGTTCTGCAGCTGCCCACTACATAATGGGTGGACCACAGGCCACTAGGAATAATGCCTTTACCTTGGGAGTTCCTACCACTGAAATCTACGTCATGCACGGGGAGACAGCTGCAGCAGCCAGTTATGCTCGACGACTGGTCAAGGAGAAGGAAGCCGGAAAGCCCCTTGAACCAGTAATTGACAACATGAATGACCTAGCCCAGCAGTATTATGATCAGTCCAGGCCCCTTTATTGTGCCAAAGCAGGACTTGTGGATGAGATCGTCTCCATGCCCAGTTTAAGAGACTATATGGTCGGCTTTACTAGGAGTGCCTATCAAAATCCGAAAAGCTTCTGTCCCCACCACCAACTATTGATCCCTAGATCTGTAAAAGGCTGAAATTTGATACATTAATGCACTTTAAAAACTCCATGTCCAGGAAAGGAGTTAGACAATGAGTAAACATGATTTTTTTAAGGTTAATCCTAATATACCCCAAAAGGTAAGACTGGCAGACATCACTGTCAGGGATGGTTTTCAACATGAAGAGTCCTGGATCCCAACAGAGGCCAAAATATACTATCTGCAAGAACTAGCCTTTGCAGGTGTAAAACGCATGGAGGCCACAAATCTAGGTAACCCTCGGATTTTGCCTCAGTTCAAGGACGCGGAAGAGGTCCTCAAAGGGATCAGGGATGATATCTTCATAAGGAGACTGAATAAAAGAGGGATCAAACCTGAAGATATCGAATGGACTGCCGTAACCATCAGGGAACCCTCTGTAGATCAGGCCATTGAACTGAAAGAAAAAGGTTATGGGCCTGATCGTGTTCTGATGATGGTCTCAACTGATGAACAGCATCATTTTGCCAACAGTGGAAGTACTCTGCCTGAATACTGGAAGGAAGCAGAGAGATGTATCAAAAAATGCAAAGACGCTGGAATCAAGATGTGCGGTACTGTCAGCACCATCTGGGGCAGCCCGATCTCAGGACCAACCCGCTTCGAAGATGCCGTGGAGTTTACCAAACGTTGGCTGAGCATAGGGGCTGATGATATCGAGCATGCCGATCATGATGGCTCCGCCCCGCCAGATCAGGTATATAGGTACTTCTCCATGATCATGGATGCTATTCCCAATCCTGACTTACATATTGCCCATTTCCATGTGACCAGGGGATGGGGTCTGGCCAATGTCCTGGCTGCCTTACAGGCCGGGATCGAAATCTATGAAGGCACCCTGGGAGGAACAGGTGGTCAACCGGCCAACTTCATGGACAAGACCCCTGTTCCCGGGACTGGAACCTACTACTATAAAGATCCCAATGTAGTCGGTCTGGTGAGCTTGGAGGATATGTGTGTTATGCTGGACGAGATGGGTATTGATGTTGGTGAAATCAATGTCGACAGGATCCTGGAACTAGGCACCTTGATGGAACGCACTGCCGGCAGGAGGTTACGTTCGGAATCTATCCTCAACGGCAGGATACCCAAAGAACCCAGACAAGAGTTTAAAAGGCCTGGACTAAATAAGAAAAAACAAAAGCTGGAAGAAAAACCGGAGCAAATCATACCGGAGAGCTGGCCGGAAAATCCGGAAGTGCCCTCTGATTTAATGACCAAATAGAAGAATATCTTGCAAAAAGCAACGGCTGGCTTAGAGATTGTTAAGACCGGACGCCCCAGCCGTTGCTGTCATTCTTTTATAAGCGGGATTTGTCTATATAGTTCTTCCCTTATCCTCTCAGCCAGGGAAAAAACCCTTTCCTGATCCAAACCAGTCTGTACCTCTAAGTCGTTAAACATCTTTAGCAATTCTTCGGTAGGCTGATTCCCGGGTGCCCCTGTTACACAACCACCCGTACCTCCCAAAGAGGCGTCAAACCTTCGTAAACCCAAACTATAAGCCGTCTTGCTGTTGTTTATAGCCGCATGTCCGGACAAGTTATGGGGATGATATCCCAACAGATCTATATTCTTACCTTTTCTCTCCTCAAGCAAGTCCTGCAACAACCTGCCTGTTTCCTTGTCATCAGCTACCCCCTGAAGGTCGGACAGGGCAACCGCCTCCAGCCCCCAATCTAACAATAAATCAATATACCTGTTAATATCCTTGACACTAGACTTTAATAAAGCACCATCCCAAGGGTCAATATAGCCGAATACAGCTGAAATATAGCCAACAACCCTTATGTTTTCCTTTTTAGCCTCTTGAACCAGGACCTTGTAATCAGTCAAGGTATCTTCTATGTTCTTGCCCAAGTTGGCTAGATTATGTTCTTCGATTGCTGAAAAGAATATCCCCATGGTGTGGTTGTACCCCTGCGGACCAAGGTCCAAATCCAAGAAATTATTATAGCCTGTCCAGTTTGGAACCAGGCTGATCATCTGGACTTCTTCCAATCTACCTATCTCCTTGAGTGTGTCCCTTAAATCCTTCTTGTTCATGGTTGGAGCTAGTTTGGGATTTACACAGGACAGGACCTCCAAATGGGTAAAACCGGACTCAATTAGCTCTAAGGCAATTTTGGCCCTGATTTTTGGGGTAAAGAGGTGCAAATGACTGGCAGGCACATTCTGACCAAATTCTCTAAGGGTAACATCACTAATAACTACACTATTTTCATCTTTTTCTGGCAAAACATCTCTCATTTGATACAGTTATGCTTTTAGTTCTTATTCCTTTGTTCACAAAAGTTTACGGATAACAGGGAACATTCTTACATCTTAAGTAAGGACTTAATCCTCCTGCAGGTCTTGAAGGTTGGAAAAATAATCCAGAGACTCCGGGTTGCGCAGAGACCCCTTGTTGAGCACTGCCTGACCGTTTATGACTTTTTTGACTGCCAGCTCTACTTTCTTCATATTCAGCGTATAGGGAATATCCGGAACCGAGATAATCTTGGCTGGTACATGCCTAGGAGTAGCATTCTCCCGAATAAACCGTTTTATTCTTTGTTGTAGCTCTTGATCCAATGTATACCCTTCAACCAGCTTGACAAACAGAATGACCCGTTCATCATTGTGCCATTGCTGACCCACGACCAGACTATCCTCAATTTCCGGCAAGGCCTCGACCTGCCTATATATCTCAGCAGTACCTATACGAACACCACCTGGATTCAAAGTGGCATCGGATCTACCGTAAATCTTGACCCCACCCCTATCATTTATCTCTATAAAATCTCCGTGCCTCCAAACACCAGGGTAGACATCAAAATATGCCGCTCGGTACTTGCTGCCCTCTGGATCATCCCAAAAATAAAGAGGCATGGAAGGCACAGGGGCCTCACAAACCAGTTCCCCAGGCTGGTTATATACTGGATTACCCTGCTCGTCATAGGCCTTGACCTTCATGGCCAGGCCTCGGCACTGAAGTTCTCCTGAATAAACCGCTCCCATAGGGTTACCCAGGGCAAAACAACTGTTGATATCCGTACCCCCGGAAATGGAAGATAGCTGTAGGTCCTGCTTGATGTCAGTATAAACATATCTAAATAATTCCTCTGTCAGTGGAGAACCTGTCGAAAGAAGAGCTTTTAGAGGAGAAAGGTCGAACTCTTGACCCGGTTTAGAACCTAAATTCTGCAAAGCTTCCAGATAACCTGCACTGGTGCCGAAAACAGTGATCTCCTCATCCTGGGCCATCTCCCACAATACTGAAGGATCAGGATAAAAGGGGTTTCCATCGTAGAGTATGATTGTGCTCCCAACAGCCAAGGAGCTGACCATCCAGTTCCACATCATCCATCCGCAAGTAGTAAAATAAAATATATTGTCCTGCCGTTTCAGATCTGTGTGTAGGACAAGCTCTTTCATTTGCTGCAGCAATATTCCCCCGGCACCTTGGACCATGCATTTCGGGGGTCCTGTAGTCCCTGAGGAATACATAATATAGTGAGGGTGTTCAAAGGGTAGTTGAACAAAATCAATGTCCTTATCCCCGGTAGCAGCCTTGAAATCCTGGTAATGAATAGCCTTTGGCATTTGGCTAATATCAGGATCCTTATCTGTAAAAGGTACCACCACTACTTTCTCTATGGCACTTATATCATTTAGGATGTTGGCTACGGTTCCAAGTCTGTCAAACTTCTTTCCTTTGAAGAAATATCCATCAGAGGTGAACAAGACTTTGGGTTGGATTTGTCCGAACCGATCCAAGACCCCTTTATATCCAAAGTCTGGTGAACAAGAGGACCAAGTTGCCCCCAGACTACTGGCAGCAAGCATGGCAATTATGGTTTCCGGCATATTAGGCATATAAGCAGCAACCCGATCTCCTGGCTGTATACCCAAATTTTTCAATGACTCAGACAATTGACTGACCTCATTATAGAGCTGGGCATAGCTGATCCTTCGAGTCTGGTTATATTCACCTTTAAAGACCAGGGCTATTTGCTCGTCTCTGAAACGAAGCAGATTCTCGGAAAAATTTAATTTGGCTCCCGGGAACCATTTTGCACCCGGCAGCCTGGACATATCGTCAATTACTTCACTGTAAGTGCTGGAATAGCGCAGTCCCGAGTATTGCCACCAGGAAGCCCAAAATTCCGGTATATTGTCCACTGACCAACTATAGAGATCATTATAATTCCCCAGGCTTAGGCTATAGCTATCTTTGATATAGTTAAGGAAATCATACATATTAGTGGACTTTATCCTGTCCTCACTTGGCTGCCATTGTAATTTGGACATATATTTTCTCCTTGTCGAGAAGAGTTTTCATTCGTATAAAACAGCCAAAATTACAGCCCGACCTTGTTTGGCAGTTATCATGTGCGCAATGCTTGAAAGATAGTAGACACTGTCCCCTGGCCCCAACTCCAAGCTGTCCTCCCCTATCTTCAGAAATGCATTACCCTCCAAGACATAAATAAATTCCTCACCCTCATGGACTGAAAGCTCTTCATCCGGTCTTTCCTCCAACTCAACTATCAAAGGCTGCATATGTCTGCCCCTTACCTCTGGACACAAACTGAGATAGCTGTATATCTCCTTTTTCTGTCTCCCGGTAGACCTTAGCACAGGTCTACGTTCATCTTTTCTGGTCACAGAATAATTTTGTTCACCTTCACCGGACAGAACCCTGCTCAAAGCAGTATCCAAGGCCTTAGACAGCTTCATTACCGTCCCTAACTGAGGTTGAGACTGACCCGATTCTATGCTCTCCAGATCTTGAGTCGAAAACCCTGTCATTTCGGCCAGGTTATCAATTGATATGCCTCTGTCTTGACGTATGCTCCTGATTCTTTGACCAACAGCCTCTTCACCCTTATGTCGGGTAAAATCTATTTCCCCGGTCAAATCCTCAAAGTAATCAACATTGATATATGGTGTTTTTTCTTTCTTGACCATCCTTGACTCCTCAAAAGCAATCTAGATTTGTTCCAAGTATAGTTTTTTCCTAATAAAAAAAACGTTGACCGTTGACCGCAAGAATTAAAAGGAGTTTGTTGGTTAAAACGGAGCACGGTCACCATTCTTCGGTAAACGGTAATCGGACAACGGTCAACGTTCTTTTCATGTTAGCAACCAATATATCGAGATATAACAAGTCGCTGGACCTCTGAAGTCCCTTCGCCAATCTCCAATATCTTATGATCCCTGTAAAATCTCTCTACATTATATTCCTTCATCAATCCATAACCACCATGGATCTGTACCGCATGATCAACCACCCTGCCCATAACCTCACTGCAATACAGCTTAGCCATAGCTGCCTCCTTAGCAAAAGCCCTGTTTTTATCCCTCAACCAACAGGCCTTATACAATAGGTTCCTGGCACACTCTATCTCAGTTGCACAGTCAGCCAATTTAAAAGAGATTGCCTGAAACTTGCTTATAGGCTGTCCAAACTGCACCCTTTGCTTGGAATATTTCAATGCAGCATCATAAGCCCCCTGAGCCCCACCTAAAGCCATGGCCGCTATGGACAATCTGCCACCATCCAGGGTAGAAAGCATTTGATGAAATCCATCCCCCTTCTCCCCCAGCATATTTTCCCTGGGGACCCTGACATCATCAAAATACAACTCAGCAGTATCCGAGGCCCGCCACATCATCTTTCCATGTATAGGCAAAGCTTTGAAGCCAGGTGTGCCATGCTCTACAAGGAAACAACTGTACTCCGGCTTGCCGCTCTCTCTATGTCCGGTAACCGCCTGAACAGTCACCCCTAAAGACAGTGGGCCGGCACCATTGGTTATAAATATCTTGGATCCGTTGATCACCCACTGGTTACCATCCAATATAGCTGTCGTCTGACTGCTACCGGCATCTGAACCAGAAGAAGGTTCAGTCAGACCAAATCCCCACACCCCTTCCCCTTGACACAATTTAGGTAAATATCTTCTCTTTTGCTCTTCACTTCCAAAATAGAAAATCGGAGATATCCCCAGCGAATTCCCAGCGGCAATGGTAGCTGCCTGTGAACCATCCACTCTAGACAATTCCTCTACTGCAATGATATAAGAGATATAATCCATTTCCTGACCACTATAGTCTTCGGAGACTGTCATACCGAACAATCCAATTTCCCCCATTTTTCTGGTCAGTTCAGCTGAAAAAGTCTCGTTTTCCTCCAGCTCTCCGGCTACAGGATCTATCTCGCTCTGAGCAAATCTACGGACCTCTTTCCTAACCATTTCCTGTTCTTTAGAAAGATCAAAATCCATCTTCCCCTCCTTACTAGCTTCCCCCTATTCAAAGTACAACAACAATGAAATAAGAAAGCTTTTCATCAGATCATTCGGTATCTAGGTGTTCATTTTCAAAATAGACATGAAAACAAAATAACCCTGTCGGCAGCCAGAGTCTTTACTACTATAAATTTTATTGCTAATTAAACCAGTCATTCAATACCATGTCAAGGTTAATATTGATTTTTTTCCCTTAAACAGGCATAATAATGCATGAAAAGTAGTGAACCGTAAGAATGTGAACCGTGAACTGTGAACCGTGAACCGTAAGACGAAGATGGTAAGAGCCGAAATTATCCCTTTATTCTTATTTCTTCGGTCCACGGTCCACGGTTCACGGTCAACATTCTTTACGGTCAACATTCTTCCATGTTAACTCACTTTCTTAGGCTTAGAATATATAACAA
>CAYUNZ010000015.1:0-8259 GCA_964446205.1 uncultured Desulfohalobiaceae bacterium
GGATTTTCTGATTTGCCTTCGACAATGAGACAGTCATAGCCGTAATTCTTCATCCAGACCCCAAAGTTTCCACCGGCATATGAACGCATGATCGTACCGGTCAAAGGGCTCTTGGCCATAGCCACCCACTTGGAAAAGCCTTGAAGGCCTGTAGCTCCCAGGGCCCCAATGAGCATGATAAGTTTGTTGTCAGGTGCTAAGGGGTCGATCCCGGGAGAAAGTTCGTCAAAGAGATATTTGCCACCCAGTCCTCGGGCGGATATAAATTTCTGATAGTATTCTTGAGGGACCTCTTCTTCTGTTGCCCTTATGTTACTTAGATCTATCCTAAGAAGTCTGCCGTTTACTGTGGACATAAGTACTCCTTTTGTCCTTCATGTTTTTCCTGACTAAAGATCATTGGATGTGCCCCGAAGGAACAAGGATTTTGGCTCCATATTCGGAGACCATGGTCAATAATTTCTTAGTCAATTGGTAATAATGGTTAGACTGGAGCATCTTACCAATTGTGTTTAAGTTCTCAGCCCGGGCCTCAGCTACAATGTATGGAGTTTTGCCAATGGCCACGTACCAGCCGCCGATCATTTTCAGGTTATAGCTCTCTATTCCGGGTATATGATCATTTTTGACGAAAGAAATAAATTCATAGTAATCTTGTGGATTTATATTGAAGTGTTGGGTAATTTTATAGGTAGTCTCTTTTTGGACAGGTTGTATCTCAACACGTCCTGTCGGGGTCAAAAGTTTTGAGCTATAGTTGTCTATGAACTGAAAGAGCGTGTGGCGCAATTCTTGATAGGTTTCATTCATGATGAGATTTTCAACGTCTTCAACAGATTCAGCTGCACTTTCAGCAATGAAATAAGGGCCTTCTCCAGAGGCCACGTGCCAGGTGCCGGTCATTTTCATTAACCCATTTTCATCAATCCAGGGAATAAAAGAGGAGGTAAAAAAAGAATCAAATTCTTTTTTTCTGGACTGTTGTATATCCCAATATTGGATCAGTTTTGCCTTGCCAAGCATAGAAATCCCCCTTTTTCGGGATAGTTTGTTTATTGACAGAGTGACCAGCTTTAGAGCCGGACATAATTATTTTTGATGTTTCCAGATGATCGAAAAATCTTATTGTTCAGCAGTAGACAAGTCTATAGGGACAAGAATCTTACTGCCCAGTCCCTTGACCATGGTCAGGAGCTGGGATGTCAGGTTTTGGTATTCTGAGCTGCTAATGACATCCAGGATTTGTTGGACACTTGGACATGTCGACTCATGGACGGTATTTGGTCCAGGTCCTAGAGCGACATACCATTTACCAATCATTTTCAGGCCAAGTCTTTCCATAGTTGGAATATATTCTTCTTCCATGAATTTCTTATAGGTTTGGTACTGATTATAATCAATATCAAAGTGCCTATTGAAGCGATAGTTGGTTTGTTCAGGCACAAATGTGGTCACTTGTCCGGTCGGAGCCAGGATCTTTGTCTGGTACTTGGTTACCAAAAAGTGGAGCAAGTGGATCAATTTTTTGAATTCATCCATTTCTAAAAGCTGATGGATGTTTTTGACCGACTCGGCAACTCCTTCCATAATAACGGTTGGCCCCTCACCGGCGGAGACTTTCCAGGTCCCGGCTATTTTGACCAGCCCGGTCTCGTTGACGCCCGGTATGTAGTTTTTGGCAGCAAATTTTGTGAATTCTTCCTCATGGCCGGAAATGATATCAAAATATTGAATCAATTTGACTGACATAGGCTTAACTCTCTATGTTTGGATCAATTGTATAAATTTGTATGGATACCCGTAATGAAATTACCAAATAACTCTCAGATATGCTCATTCAAACAGGAGATCGGAGATATTCATCTTGAGCATATAAGTGCTGGCCAGGATCCTATCGGCATTACGCTCTATGGATTGTATCCCCTGAGCTTTTGCGATCAAGGTATCCGCGGCTTGTTGGATCTTATCTATATATTGTTGGAGATCCTCAATTTCAGCCTTATCCATAGCTACACCTCCAAATGGTCTCTTTTTAGAAATAATCACTGGTTGTCTTTACGAAGATCTTGAAAACGTTTTGCTTTGAGTTCATATCTGGGCAGAGAACCATAGTCATGAAAGGAGATGTTGTATCGAAGATTTGTTTTCAAACGAAGCTGTTCATCGAGTCTACCCTTGATTTCTCCTTGTTGGTTGGTGGCCTCTGGTTGGAGCTCGACTTTCAAGGAGATATCATCAACATCGCCTTTCTTGGTTACAACAACCTCATATTCATCGCTGAGTTCAGGGATACTGCGGACGACCTCTTCAATGGCTGTTGGGGCCAAAAGGACACCTTTGACCTTGGTGATGTCATCGGCCCGGCCGACCACGCCTCCCTTGATCATCCGAAAGCTTCGCCCGCAGGAGCAGTCCTGGTCATGCCACTGAATAATGTCTTTGGAGTCAAATCGAATACATGGCTGGGCATAACGGTCAAAAGCAGTGACCACCATTTTCCCTGGCCGGTCCGGTTCATCGATTATTTCTCCGGTCTGAACATCTTCGATTTCAATTAAAAAGAGCCCTTCATTGACATGCAGACCGCCTGGCTGCTCCAGACATTCAAAGCTCCAGGCCCCTATCTCTGTTGCCCCGATATGATCAAAGACCTTGGCCCCCCAAGCATCTTCCATACGTTTTTTGGTCGCTGGTATGCTGGCCCCTGGTTCGCCAGCACAAGTAATTTTCTGGATATTGAGGTCTCTGGCTGGGTCCATATTCAGTTTTTTCTTGGCTGTATCAGCCATGTTCAATACATAGGTCGGGGTGGCCATAAAGGCTGTAGCCTGGACTTCCTGCATTTTTAATAACCTGGCCTCTGTATTTAAGACTCCACCAGGGACAACCTCGCAGCCTAATTTTTCGGCTCCATAGTGGGCAGCCCAGAAGGCGACAAAGACGTTATAGCCAAAGGGCAAGAAGACCCGGTCCGAGTTTCGGTAGCCTTGGGCGTAAAGTATTGTCGCCCAGGCCTCGGCCCACCATTCCCAGTCTTGCCAAGTATCGGGTTGGTAGACAGGTTGGCCGGTTGTTCCACTGGTCTGTCGATATTCCGTAACCCTTTCCAAAGGAACACAGAGCATATCTCCGTAAGGATATGGGTCTTTATTTTGGATGTCACGCATCATACCTTTTTCGACCTTGGGGACCTTGGCGATATCTTCCATTGTCTTGATATCACCTGGCTCGATCCCGGCTTGCTGGTAAAGTTTACGATGGAATTTGGAGTTGCGGTAAGCCCAATCCATGATGCGTTGAAATTTATTGACTTGAAGTTTTCTAAGTCTTTCAGGGGGTAAAGTTTCTAGCATCGGATTCCACATTCTATCTGCCTGTGGGCACATGATTAACCTCACTTTTAAATGGGATGGCAAGAAAGGGCAGGAACTATTCCTGCCTTTATGATTTATGGCCTGTCAGGTTGGATCAGTTTAGTTTATAGACAAGACCTTCATATCCATCCACCTTTATTCGGTCTCCGTCCTTGAATTTTTTGGTCCCTTCAATACAATTGGCTACAACCGGTATATCCCATTCCCTGCCGACTATTGGACCATGCGATAGACTGCCTCCACCATCAGCAACAAGACCTTTTAGGAAAGGGAAAATCGGTGTGTAGCTTGATTGTGAGGACGGGCAGACCATAATATCGCCGGGTTGAATCTTCTTCAGGTCGGCTGCGGTTCGAACGATACAGACCCGACCTTCCTCTATACCCGGGCTGGCCGCATTGCCAGTCACAGTGGCCTTGGGATTTGATTCTACGAACTCCCCAATGGTGATTTTGGCTATAACCGGGTCCTTGGCCTCTACCATGAACGGAACGGCTTCATGCGGCTTCATATTGGGGTCTCGAGGGATGATGGGAGGACGGGTCATGAACTCTTGATTGGCCTTGTATTCTTCCCGTCTGTCTCTGGCAATGAATGCATTGTCATAGTTCTCAGGCATGGCTATCATGGTCTCAAGTTCTTCAGGGATAAAGAAGAAGATATCATCGGCATTCTCAAAGGCCCCTTTTGAGACCAGAAATTCCCCTATCTTGAGCATACAAAATCTGAAGGCGGAAAAACAGCGGTGTTCATAGAGAAAATCGTGTCCCTCACTAAAGGAGCTGCACCTTTGGGAGAGGTGCATGAGACATTTAAACCAGTTCATGTCCTTGCAGCCATTTTTTTCTGCTCGGCTAAGTATATCTTTTTCAACCTCTTCCCTTTCTTTGATCAGTCTTTCCCTGATTTCATCCAGAGGAAAAGGACGAATTTCCCTATCTTCCATAAGATACTGCTGGATATGAATAATCGCATTTTCAGGCACTTCCCACAAAGTAGGTTCAATGAATTCCATCATTCGGATCATCCGCCAGCCATATTCTTTGGTAAAAAGAAAGTCATTTAGATCGTTGTCTACCCATGCTTGACCTTTGGGGTCTTTTTTTAGCTCTTCGAGGACTTGGTCTGTAGGTGTATTGTAGAGGATGTCATCAATGCCATATTCAATAGCCTTATTCCTAAGTTCCCACATGGCCTTATCCTGCCGGAAGAGCATGTTGTCATAGCCGCGGATGAGCCGGTGGAATTCAGTTGAAGTCTCTTTGATTCCCAGGTATTCTTTACAGAGATCTTCAAATTCCCAGTAAGCCCTAAATAGTCCATACATAAAAAAGAAATGTTCTTCCCACATTCTTTTATGGGTTTCAATAGCGAAATTAAATAGTTTATAGAGGTCATAGGCGTAGGCATTTTTGTAATCAAAATCTATCAGTTTTCGATAACGGCCCTTCATTTCGTTTTTGCTATTCTCCCAATATGTTGAGAAATTAGGTTCAAAGTCATTGAGCATGAAGTCATAGAATTTTTTCTTTCTGAATTCGACTTCCTCTTTATTGGGAATAGGGGTGGCTACGCACAGGGCCAGACCGTCTATTTCTCTCCAGTCAGAGGAACGTGTTTCCGGAGTCCATGTCTCATTACAGCCATAGATATGGCCGTGCAGGAGATTGAAGATCCAGGTCCACTCAAATAATGGACACCAGGCAGGATAGGAATGGGCAAAATCCGTAAACCAGACCGGATATTTCTTAAAATCCCTTTCTGGCCAAAATTCTCTAACATGACGTTTAAACATCCATTTTCCCATAATGTTCTCCTTGTAGACTTCTCCAATTTTGGTCAAAAATCAAAATTGGAGAAGATATCAGTTTCTTAATTTTACTAAGATCAATGCATGGCCCGGCCTCCATCTACTAATAGGGTCTGTCCTGTTATGAAATCGCTTTCAGGTGAGACCAGGAAGATGGCTGGACCGGTCAAATCATCAGGTTGCTCCAATCGCTTCAGAGGGGTTTTGGATGTATCGTACTTGGCGACATCGGCCAGATGCTGGCTGGCTTCTGTCTCAGTAAATCCGGGAGCCAGACAGTTCATACAGATATTATAAGGCCCAAGCTCAGGGGCCAGGGCCCTGGTCAGGCCAATGATCCCCCCCTTTGAGGATACATAATGGGGGAACCCATTTGAGCCGGTAAAGAAGACTTCTGAACTCAAGTTCAGTATCTTGCCATAGCCATGTTCCTTCATAGCTGGGAATACGGCCCTGGTGGAAATAAATGCCCCTTTGACATTGACCCCCATGACCAGATCCCATTCATCCAAATCTATCTCATAAAAGGGTTTTCTGACCAGGCCATCGTATATAGCGGCGTTGTTGATCAAGATATCAATTCTGCCATAAGTATCTATTGTGGCTTGAGCCATTTTTTGGGCCTCATCTTCCTTGGCCACATCTGCCTGGAAGTAAGAGGCCTCTTGGCCCTGGTCCTTGATCATCTGAACTGTTTGTTCAAGGTTGGCCATATCCTTTCTGGTAACGACCATGACTTTTGCCCCTTCTTCAGACAGCTTTAAGGCAAAAGACCTTCCCAAGCCTTTGGCTCCACCGGTAACAATGGCTACTTTGTTCTTAAGACGCATATTGCCATCCTTGTAATTAGATTTTTTATTCGTAAGCGATCAATAATCCCTACCTTTTTCTTCCCATATTTTGGGTAGGTCGAAGTCCTCGACAATTTTTTTGAAACAATTGTATGAACTGCCCCGACCGATACCTCCGCAGGAATGCAGATTTGAGGAGCAGATATACATATTCTTGACTCTAGGTATCCGGTAGTTTGATATTTCAGGTACAGGGCGGAAGCGGTCCTGTTGAGAGAGCATCATGGCTCCCTCAACCCAACCACCTTCCTTCATGTCAGGATGGCGGTAACAGACGTCCAACGGGGTTTGAATATTATGGGAAATGACATTGTCCCAGGTCATGTTCGGGGCATAAATCTGCCAGTCCTTAAGGGCCCGATCCACGATCTCGTGCTTCATCTTTAGCCATTCTTTTTCTGTAAAGAATCGATAAGGGGCAGCAAACTCTTCAATCAGGATAGTATGCTTGTTTTCCGGGGCTCTATTCTTGTCCCAAATACTGTCCGGAGCGGTTAAAAGAAACATGTTGCCAGGTCTGGGCATACCTTTGGTAAAAATATCGGACATATAGTTATAGGACATATAGTCCTCATCTTTTGGTCCCATATAGAGGCGGGGCTGTTCGCCAAGATCTGGATTAAAGCTCTTGGCCTTATAGTCTGGCAACTCATGCAGGGCTACATTGCCCCAGAATATTTGTGATCTATCGTAGTCTATGGTTTTGATCCTGTGGAGCAAATTATCAGGTATCTCTGTGTCTTGGAGTAGTCTGATCATGGTTTGAGGTACGCCGAGGTCACTAACGACCATTTTCTTAGCCTCAATCTGGGTACCGTTAGTCAATTGAACGCCAACAGCCTTGTCCCCATCCAGAAGCACCTTTTCCACCTCGCATTCGGTATGGAATTCGCCTCCCATGGCACTAAATGATTTTTGCAGGGCGTGGGTAATAGCATGAGTCCCGCCGTTAACAATTGAGGCTGACTCTAATGATAGCATCAGTCCGATGACGTGGATAATTAGATAGGCACCCATGGTATCGATAGGAAATGAACCAGAAGAGGTCTCAATAGCCCGCATAAACAAGATACGCATCTCAGTACTTTCAAATAGATCACGGGCGACCTGGATACCGTTCATAAAGTGCCAGGCCGGATCAAAACCTGTCTTTTCATCCAAAAAGAGTTCCTCAAGCGGATTTGCTTCCCCCCATGGAGTTGGTGGGCTGTATCTGTACCTACGAAAGGCATGTCGCCAGTATTTCTGATACTTGTCTACCAGCCACTCGTATGTGTCGGCATCCCGTTTGGAAAATTTGGCGATCTCGTTGTAGGTCTTTTGAAAATTGGTCTCAGAGAAACCTTCTTTACCTGTGTTTGGATCTTCGACAGGAAAGCAGGTGTAACCGACAAAACAGGTTTCATCAGGAAAGACCATGGCTTCATTGCCTTCTGGAAAGACATATTGCAGTCCGTAGTGTCTCAGATTGAAGTCATGGTAGGCGGGGTTGCCAAACATTCTGGTAAAGTGGGCACATGGGTTTTGGAGAAAGGCCGGTGCCGGAAGTTCGTCACCACAGGCTCCTCCGCCGAGCTCATGAAGCCTTTCAAAAACCCCTGTCTTTAGTCCGGCATTTTGAAGGTAGTTTGCAATGATCGTCGCATGATGTCCGCCACCAACGACAACAGCGTCATAACTCATATCAGCCATACGTAAACCTCCTTACGCAATATGGACATTTTTTTTATTTTTTAAACAAACTTTTGAGAACTTTCCAAAGGATCGAGAACTTGAGGCCCAATTTCATTAGATACTTAACGTCACTTGGTTCCATATAGCATTTGATCGTCCAATGAACCGGTTCGGTTGCTTCAATGGTCATCTGGAGGACCTCTTTGTCTTCGAAGTCGGTGTGAAAGAGTTCCTCAATATGGGCCACCATAATTGTTTTGCCTAAACCTGTAGATTGTACTTTCATAACTTACTTACCTCACAATAAGCCTGTTTCCTCAGCTTTAAGGATATATTCTGGTTTAGACCACCATTTTTCTATGTCGTAATCCTCGGCAATCCTGTTGGCTGCATTGTATCCGCAAGCCATTAGAATGAGCCCGCCGGGGTAGGTGGAGGCCCCACAGACATATAAATCGTTAATCGGGGTGGCATATTCGGAACAGTATTCATTTGGCCTTAGATAACCCATTTGTAGCGGGTAGTAACCACCTTGCTTGTAAGAGCCTTC
>CAYUNZ010000015.1:8359-12113 GCA_964446205.1 uncultured Desulfohalobiaceae bacterium
GTTGGATAACAGCTGTTGAATCCAGAGTCTCGAAGTTCTCCATTTTTTATGGCCTCCAAATGAGAGATGAGTTCTTCGTAAGACTCGTAGCCGAAGAGATGGATAAAGGATTTGGCCACGTCGGGGTTTAACTCGGCGGATTTGATTTGTGGGGCTTCGTTCAGGGCCAGGTGGAGATGGAAAAGACTTGAGTGTTCCCATTTCCAGTCATTGACTCGGGTTACAAAATCATTGTCCAGATTATCTTCCCCAACTAGCTCGAGAAAAGTTTGATGAGGATTTAGATCGCTGATTACAAACTTGTTGGCCTCATAATAATACCCATCTTCTGTCTCTACCCCCTTGGCTTTCCCGTTTTCAACAACAATATTGTTTACAGGTTTTGGCCCCAAAATCATGCCGCCGTTTTTATAAATGGTTTTGGCCATTAATTGAGCCAGATGGTGACTTCCTCCCTGAACCAGACGGTAATTGGCAGCTCGATTGATATATAACGGGACAAGAAAGCCCAGTCCTTCCAGGTCATAATCAAGGCCCCACATGCAAGCAGCGTATAGAAAGAGGGTTCGGACCTGATCATGCTGGAATAGCTCTTCAACTATCTGTTTCGGGGTCTTGGGTTGAATTTGTTGCAGCTCTTGACCTATCGGATGGGATTGCATTTTGACCATAGCTTCCATGGCCGGATGTGGAGGAGCATATGTGGCAGGTCCGATAAAGGCATCCATATATTCTTTGTATTTTATGGCCACGTCTCGATAAGTATCTGCGTCTGCTTGGGAAAATTGGGCTATGGATTTACAAGTATCCTCAACATCTTGATAGATACTCAAACTCTTACCGTCTTGAAGTGATAGGGTAATGACCGGATCGGGATAGATAAATTTTAAGTCGTAAACTTCTTCCAGATCATGTTTGAAGTCTTGAAAAAAGGGAGCATAATCGACCATAGGCATATAAATTGCGTGTGTGTTGTGTATAAAACCTGGTATGGTCACATATTCAGAACATAACCCTCCACCCATTTCCAAACGTCTTTCCAACAACAAAATCTTTTGTCCGGCCTTTGCCAGATAGGCACCTGCGAGCAGGCCATTCGGTCCTGCACCGACGATAATTCCATCATATTCCGCCATATGAAAAGTCCTCCTTATTAAATTTTGCCTGTTCACTTAGTAAGCCAAGCGGGAAAATGATTCTTGAAATCAAAAGAAGTCTTATGACCTCAATCCGAGTAAAATATTATTGGGGATGTTTGATGTCATTATAAACAAAGCAAACTCTGTGCCACAAAAGTAATTATTGTTAATAGACTAAAATAATTGATTAAATAATATGGATGGATTGAAAAGGATAGGCAAAAAAGGTAAGAAATTGATCAAAGCTGGTAAAAAATATTTCAAGCGCTCAAAGAGAGGTTTCATTATAGTGAACTTAGAGTTCAAGCCTCAGCTGCAATAACTATGGAAACTAGGCTGACAGATTGTACTTGCGGATTTTGGTACGTAGGGTTTGTCGGCTTATCTGCAGGATATTGGCTGCCTGGCTCATGTTCCCTTGAGATGCTTCTAAGGCATTCAAGATAGCCTTTTTTTCCGCCTCCTGTAGTGAACAGACAGATAGGTTCGAGGAAAAAGGCTCTTGTATGTATTGGTAACTGCTCTGAGAAAGGATCTTATCAACTGTGTCCTCTATGATTACTTCTTGCCGTCCAAAGATACAGGCCCTTAGCAGAAAGTTTTCCAGCTCTCGGACATTGCCCGGCCAATTGTACTCCATGATTTTCTGAATAGCTCTATCGTCTATCTTGATCGGGCCGATATCATATTGGTAATGGATTTTGGAGAGAAAGTGCTGGATAAGGACAGGAATGTCTTCCTTCCTGTCTCGAAGAGAAGGGACATGAATGGTCAAGACCTTGAGCCGGTAATAGAGATCCCTTCGGAATTTTCCATTGGCCACGGTCTTTTGGAGGCTTTCGTTGGTCGCAGCAATGATGCGAGCAGATGACTTCTTTAGTTCAGTACTGCCTATACGAGAATATTCTTTTTGTTGAAGAAAGCGGAGGAGCTTTCCCTGAAGCATCAATGGCAGTGAAGAGACTTCATCAAAGAAAATGGTACCGTTACCGGCTTGTTCGAAGAGTCCGTGGTGCTCTTTTTCAGCGCCTGTGAAAGAACCTTTTTCATGCCCATAGAGAATACTTTCAGACAAAGATTCCACAATTGATGTGCAGTCTATAGTGATAAAAGGTTCTTCTCGATTGCTGCTGTGATCGTGTATTGCTTTGGCTATAATCTCTTTTCCTGTTCCTGTCTCACCCATGATGCCTACACAGGCATTTGTTTTAGAAACAAGACCGATTTGTTTGAATATATGTTGTATAGCCTGGCTTTGTCCAACCAGGCTGACATTAGGTGGGGGTGAAGAATTTTTATCAGACAGGGGGGAGAGCACTTTATTGAGTTTAAGGATCTTGATGGCCTTGTGAATTTTTGCTTCTAGTTCTTCAAGATCAATAGTATCAGGGACAAAGTCATAGGCCCCAAATTTCATGGCTTGAATAGTGCTTTCCATGTTTTTAGAGTTGCCGATCAGAATAACTTTACAATGAAGATCAGAGACTTGGATATTCTTGAGTAGTTCTATTCCGTCAGTATCTGGTAAATCGGCATCTAAAAGGATTATTTCCGGTTTGATGTCATGGGCTTGGGTTAGACCGTCTATACCTGTTTCAGAGATGAATACATGGAATTTACCTTGTAGATAATTAGCCAATTCGGTTTGAAACTCATTTTTTTTATAAATCAAAAGGAGCTTACTGGTCATTTCTAGCCACCTGCAAGCATAACAGTGATATAGATTAGGTCCCCATCTTTGACCGGTTTTGCTAATTCATCCGGGTAGGCACTTTCCTGGTTGATGTAGATTTCAATATAATTATGGAGCTTGCCCTTTTTATTAAAGAGCTTCGGTTTAAGCTGAGGATATCTGGAGATGCACTCTTTAAGACAAGCCCCAACATTTTTATTCTCTTTGCTGGTCTCAAGGAACTCCTGATTATCTGTAAGGCTTTGCATAAGGTGTGGTATATGTATTTTAATGCTCATTTTTCTTTCTCATTTGTTGCTTGGCCACAATGATCACAGTCAGGGTTGGGTTTGATCAAGAATTCAAGAAATTGCTGTTTTAGCCCGTCATATTTCAGGAGCCGGTTCAAAAGCAGTTCTCCGGTCCCAACAATGTACTTGATCACTTCGCAGGCCTGAAGAGAGCCAATAATGCCCGGGACTGGGCCAAGAACCGGAAATGTCTCTTCAGGGACAAATCCTCGATACCGGCAGCGTAGACAGGCGGTATGACCTGGGATCATGGTTGTGATCTCGCCTTCAAAACCGGATATGGCTCCGTGAAAGAGAGGAAGACCTGAAAAAAGGGCATACTTATTGATTAGGTAACGTGTGGTAAAGTTATCCAGGGCATCGACGATAAGATGGCAATCTTGGAGGAGTTGGGGCAGATTTTCCTCCGAAATTTTTGTTTGTAAAGCTTCGATTCTTATGTCTGGATTCAAGCTTTGAAGCTTTTCTTGGGCCGAGAGGACCTTGGGTCTTTGAATATCTTGCTCCCAATGAAGGATTTGTCGGTTCAGATTGCTCCTTTCGACTTGATCATAGTCAACGAGTCGCAGATGTCCTACTCCAGCCGCTGCCAGATAAAAGGCAACAGATGAGCCCAATCCCCCGGCTCCAGC
>CAYUNZ010000015.1:12213-25909 GCA_964446205.1 uncultured Desulfohalobiaceae bacterium
TCAGTAAAGTAGGTTGGGTAGGTATAGGACGATTTCTGGAAAGAAAATAAGTAGGATGTTACAGAGGATAATGGCCAGCAGCATTGGAAAGACACCTCGAAAAATCTTTTCCAGAGGGACTTCGGGTACAGTCCCATGGACAATATAGACATTGACTCCGACTGGTGGTGTGACAACTCCCATTTCTGTGATTAGGACGATTACTACTCCAAACCAGATTGGATCGAAGCCCAAGTGTTGGATTACAGGATATAAGATAGGGATTGTCAGCATTATCATGGCCAGGGCATCCATGAAACAACCGCCAAAGAGGTAAATGAGGATAATAATCCCCATTACAAAATAAGCGGGAAAGGGGAGGGCAGTTACCCATGCGGCTAGAGTATAAGGGATTCTGGTGACGGCCATAAAATGCCCGAAAATAATAGCACCGGTAACTATAATCATGACCATACAGCTGATCCGAGTGGTGTCAGCCAATGATTGCAAAAATCTTTTCCAGTTCATTTGTCTGCGGACCAGGGAAATGAGTAATACGAGAAAGGCACCGACTGCTCCAGCCTCTGTAGGGGTAAAGAAGCCAAGAAAAATCCCTCCCATGACCAAAATAAAGAGGACAAGGGTCTCTCCGACTCCGACCAAGGACTTTAATTTTTCCTGTAAGCTTCTAGGTTCACCAGCCGGGGCTATGTTCGGACTAATCAAAGTTCTAATATAAATAGTCAGTAGAAACAAAAAGCCAAGCAATATGCCGGGGATAATTCCGGCTGCAAAGAGTTGGCCTATGGATTGCTCGGTTAAAATGCCATAGACAATTAGAATAATACTGGGGGGAATAAGAATGCCCAAACTGCCGGCCGCAGCCACAGTGCCTGTAGCTAGCCCCATATCGTAGTTGTATCTTTTCATCTCCGGAACTGTCACGCTAGCCATTGTCGCTGCTGTGGCATTGGTGGAGCCACAAATGGCTGAAAATCCGGCACAAGCACCTACAGTTGCCATAGCCAAGCCACCGCGTCTAGCCCCAAACATGATATAGGCAGCATCATATAGACGGCGGCTGATACCGGCTTGAAAGGCAATCTGGCCCATAAAGACAAACAAAGGGATAACTGTTAAGCCATATGAAGAGAATGATTCCCATATATCACGGGATATTAAACTCAGTCCGGCATTAATATTGACAACATAACAAAATCCCACGAATCCTACCAAGGCCATGGCAAAGCCGACAGGCATCTTGGAAAACAAAAGGATAACCAAGATGACTATTCCGATAATTCCGATGGTAGTAACACTCATTTTTGAACGACCTTTTGGATTTTTTCGATTAATTCAACAAGTATAACTAGAGAGGCAATGCCTGAGGCAACTGCTACCCCATACACAAATGGATAAAAAGGGAGTTGCAAGGTCAAAGAGACCTCTGCGTTTGACTTAAGCTCTCCGGCATACAGCCAGCATTGCCAGGTGATACAGCCAAAGAGAAAGAGACTAAGGCTGTTAGTAATGGAGTCTACTAGAGCCTGTAAGCGCAGAGGTAGTAGCCTAACCAACAGATCGACAGCTACATGGCCCTTGGTGACAAAGGAGTGGGCAATGGCAAAAGAAGCAGCAATAGAAGCAAAAAAACAGACAAGTTCATAGGTTCCTGCAATAGGACAGCCAAAAAAACGTAGGACAACATCTGTTGTGGTCATCAGCATCATGATGACTATAGCTGCCCCGGCTATGTAATAAAACCAAACCGAGAGTCGAGTACTGATTTGTTCAAGTATATTCATAATGATCAACTCTGAGACATGTTGTAAGGGATACCCTGACTCTTTTATTGTTGGTCAAAGTATCCCTTTTAAGTGGGTCTTATTGTTCTGGTTTGTATTTTTTTACTAAATCTCGAACAGTATTAACATACTCCTGCCCGTTTTCTGTTTCATCAATATATTCTTGAATAACAGGTTGGACAGCTTCTTTCCATTCTTTCAGTTCAGCATCAGAGAGGGTTAGAATGGTGTTGCCCTGGTCCAGGGTAAACTCTTTACCGGATTGATCGGCGCTTATCCAGGCATTGCCATGGACACGGACGTACTCTTTGGCCAGGTTGTCAAATACCTTTTGGACATCTTTAGGTAATGAATTCCATTTGTCTTTGTTCATTACTACGAACATGGCTGTGGTATAGCTGCCACTGTAACAATTGGTGGTGTAGTCAATGACTTCACCCTGTTTCCAGCCCTTCAAGACTTCCATTGGACCAAAAGTCCCGTCGACAACACCTTTTTGCAGTGATTGATAGGTATCCCCTTGAGGCATAGCCACCGGTGTGCCGCCCAGGGCCTTGACCACTTTGGCACTCAGTCCTGTCGCCCTAATCTTCATTCCCTTGACATCTTCGACACTCTCGACAGGGGCCTTTCTGGTGTGCAGAAGTCCCGGGCCATGTGCATGGACATATAGACATTTGACATCCTGAAGCTCTTTGGGATTAATCTTCTTGGCAAAGGCATTAGCAACCTGACTGGCTTGCATACCGTTTTTATAGCCCATTGGCAGATCAACTGCCTCCATGACCGGAAAACGACCTCTGGTATAAGCAAAGCAGGAGTTGCCCATGTCGGAAATCCCTTTGACCACCCCGTCATAGACTTGAGGGGCCTTGGTCAGGGTCCCGCCGCAGTAACAATTGATCTTGACCTTGCCATCAGTACGTTTTTCAACCTCTTTGGCATATTCCTTGGCAGCTTTGGCTTGGGCATGGGTCGGTGGGAAAAAGATACTGTAGCTCAAGGTAATGGGTTTGGCTTGAAGTACAGTGGCACCAGCTAAAACAAAGGCTAGGCCAATACAAAAAGTAATGGCCAGTTGAGAGATTTTGGATCTAAACATAACATCCTCCTTGGTTAGGGGGTTTACATGAAAGAACGTTGACCGTGAATCGTTTACCGTTGACCGAAGAAATAAGAACAAAGAATCATTTCTTAACATCTTCTCTTACGGTTTACAGTTCTCGGTTTACGCTCTTTTCATGCTTCGTTGTGCCCGCTAGGACATGTTGATTAATAGGAAAAAATATTAATATAAAATGTAATAAGATATGGATTGGTAGTAATAATCAAATAGATGTAAAAACTTAATTAAATTTAATTGTTCTGTGATATGAACTTATTCTGTAAATTAACATCTATAATACAGATCTTTTTATAGTTATAGATGAAACAGAGAGGTTATAAATCCATATTTTAGATATTTTTATTTATATCTTATTTATATAATTCAATAAAATATTGAATTCCTTTTAACTTATTTAATGACTTATGTCAAGGTATTTTCTTTATTTATTGCTCCTTTTCTGCTGAAAATGACTGAATTTCTTTCTGGATCTTCTTACAATAATATTTATTGTATTAGGTTGTTGAATGGCAAAGTATTTAAGTCTATCTTTGAAGATGAGTCCACAAAAAAAAGATTTTTGTGGACTCATCTTCATTATGCAAGAAACTAATCTAATTATAGCAGAGGCGGATAATATGCAGTCTTCATAATGCTGTATCTAAGGAGCATGTCTCCGAAAAAGACCAGGATTAGCCTGATAAAGACCAGGAATCCGTTGACGCTGTTGCCCCACATGGCTAATGTAATCAAAAGGGGTATAATTATCCCGATAATAAGAACGGCATAGAATATCTTGGAGTAGTTTCCTTTTAGTAGTTCTTGAATTGAGAAATGGGCTGTTTCCGACTCATGAAAGGTCCCCCATAAGTAGAGGCCTAAAAAGGCGATATAAGTCAGTAAAAGTACCCTGGACCACATTTCAAAAGTAACCAAATCCACAGCGGTTAAACTAAGGAAAAATTGGACAAATTGACTGCCTACCCACAGTCCAGATATAATTGATAATGGAAGTATCACGGTTGAATTCCAGGCTGGCAGTGCCTTGACTACGTTCATGGTTGCAAAGCCGTGCATAATGAGCAGTAAACAGATAATACCCATTAAGACCTTGAACAGGATATTGTAACCTGTCCAGGGCACAAAAGAAAAAACGCCTGGGATCAGCTGGATAAATCCTAAGATTGCGAAAATAAGGATAACCCACATACCACGGGCTAATTCAGAGGTCTGAGGGCGCATAAATATCCTTAAGACCCGATTGGGTTTGCCCAGATACTTCATATGGATAAGCCCGCCAAGGACCAAGGTCATAAGCCATCCAATCAGTAGGCCGAACCAAAAATTCATAAACAATGAAATAAAGTAAATACCCGCTCCTATTTCAGAGAAGAAAAAGGCCAGCCATAGATAGACACCAGCTCCTTCAATCCACTCTTGTTGCGGTGTGGGTTTAAGCATCCATTCGTATTCTTTTAGCTTGGGTCTTTGGGCCAGTTTTTCCAAAAACTTCCATTTGCCTTTTTGTGCGTATTCGTTCATGGAGTCTGAACCTCCTGTTGTTGGTGTATTAAGAAGAAATAGTTCTGTCCTTTATCCCTAATAATAGACCAGCGATGCCTTTAGATATGTTGTAGATATATGAACACCGCTGGTACATATTTGTGCCCATGCCAATATTATTCGTTGGCCTTATAGACCTTGACAGCAACGGCGGTCTCAATATTCCCGGTCATTGGGTCATAGTGTTTTAGATAGGAGGGCAGGAGCTTACAAAAGTTACTGCCTTTGCCTTTGGCAATTGGTCGTTTATCAGCCCAGAGTCCGCCCTGAGCAGCCACACCGACGACTTTTGGGTGCTGGCCCTGCATGGTCTTGATTGTACCCTTTTCTTTGACTCCATATTTGTTTTCAATCCAAATAACATCTCCGTCTTTGATATCTCTTTGCTTGGCTAGGTCAGTGTTCATGGTGATGGTAAATGTGTATGGCGATCTGGCGCTGGCTTCATCGACATAAGGATTTTGGAAGGTGGTGTTGTTTGTATGCAAGATATCTCTGTAAGAGAAGCAGAGGAGATTGAACTCTTCATCGAGTTCTTCATGGGAGGTTGGGGTAAACCAGGAGGCCAGTGGAGTATATTGGTCTGTCTCTAATTCAAAGCCTGTATCCTGACATATCTTTTCAATAGCTCGGCGGTCATGGATCAAGAACTCCATGTACACTGGGCACCTTGAGTTCATGTACCAACGCCAATAGACGTCTTCAATTGGTTTGTGCCAAGTGGCATAGCCTTGCTCTTTGATCTTTTCTTTGTCCGGGCCATAAACCCATTCCAAGACACGTTCGCCGATCTGTTTCCAATTTAGCTTTTCGCCGGGTTTGATCTTTAGACGTTCATCTTCAATACTATAGTAGTCATTAAGTAGCTCGTTAAACTTGTCCAAGACACCGCAACGATCAGCCACGTCAAGATAGACGTCCATGAAAAATCGGCATTCCCCTAAAGGTTCGGCTACAGGTTTTTGCATATGGACATACCAATCTTCATAAGATGGGCTGCCGCTAAAGAAAAAGGCATCAATCTCGCTGCTCCAGCAGTCTTTTTCCAGGAAACTGACGTCTGGGAGGACAATGTCAGCTACAGATTGGTCGGTCTCATTCACCCAAATGTCCATCTGGACGACAAAACAGTCCTTGACCAGATCGACCGCAGCTTGCCAGTCAGCTTGGCTGATAATAAAATTGACTGCCAGACCGAAGACCATCTCTGGTTTGGCCTTCATGCCCAGTTTTTCCCATATCTCCTCCCTTTCCCTGACATATGGTATATGTGAAAGGGTCGAATGGGTCCAAAGGTCAATGCAACCAGCATTTTTGCAAGGAATGGAAGGGGTGTGGGGTGGCCAGGGCATATGGGAGTAAAAGACCGAAGGGATAAGGACTCCGTCCGGACCGATCGAGGGCAATCTTTCATAGTGACCCCCGGGGTACTTCCGTCGAATTGATGGCCAGCCCATGGTCCCTCCTGGGACATCTTCGGCACCAACGAGTTCGCTCAAAAGATCGATAGCTGCTACCTGATGTACGCCATTGGAGTGTCCCTGGGATCCACGGAAAGTGCAGGAAGCCACCGGCCGATAGGGGAATGTCTTGCCTTCGATAGTGATCGTACTACCGATACAAGCGTTTTCAACCCATTCATTGGCGATGCGGACAATAGTCTCTGTTGGTACTGTACTAACCCTGGAAGCCCATTCCGCTGTAAACTGCTTCAGGTGTTCCTTTAAGGCCAGAAAGGCCGGTCGGGCCTTTTCCCCTTGGGCCTCGAATTCCCCTTCCAGGGCATAGTCTTCCCATTCCTGGACATCAGTGGCATCAAAGAGTTTAACCTTTTGGGCCCTTAAGTCATAAATAAGAGGTTTTTCAGTGTCCTTGTCCCGGATAAAGGTGCCGTCGGAGCGAATCAGATAGGGAAAATTGGTCTTTCCTTTGAGATAGGTCTCGTCGTATTTTTGTAAGGTATTAACGATATGATTACACATGGCCAATCCAACGGCAGCATCGGTACCAGGCAGAAGAGGGACCCATTCAGTCGCTTTTCCACCGGCAAAGTTGCACATTGGGTCAAAGACGACCTCTTTGATACCTCGACGGACTGCATCAGCCCGCAGCCGGGCATTGGTCATGGCCGAGTGTCCGGAGCCTGTCCCTTTGCTGGAGCCCCACTTAATGACATATTGGGTATATCTCCAGTCAGGTGCAATGGACCAGGCCCCATGAATGAGCCCGCCAAGCATGTGGGCGGCATTACCGCAATGCAGGCTTCCTCCGCCAATGATAAAGCACCCATTGTCTTCAACACCAAAGGCCTTAGCATAGAAGTAAGGATGGTTGTGTGGTCCGTCACTGGCCCGCATGGTCTGGTTGGTAAAAAGGATCTTGTTGGGATCATCGTCCATAATCTTTTTCATCTTGGTCGAGATCTCATCCAAGGCCTCTTCCCAGGATATTTCTTTCCATTGAGGATCGACTCCGATGCCTTTTTCCGGATTGGTTCGTCTTAAGGGCTTGGTGATCCGGCTTGGATCATGATAGTACATGATAGTCGCCGCCCCTTTGCCGCACAAACCAGAGTTGGTTCCGCCCATAGTGCTTTCTGACATGCCTTCGGCTTTGACCGGAACTCCGTTGATTCTCCGGACCTTCATCCCACAACCGCAGTAACAGCCGCCACAGGTGGTGTTGATCCAGACATCTTCCCATATATTTTCACGATTATAGGTCATACTACCTCCTAGAGTCTAAGATAAAATATTAATCAATGTAATAGACTGATGGATCAGTATCAAATTCAGGACGTAATTGTTTCCCGTTATAGTCCTTGATCAGCTTGGAGACATTGCTGTTGGGATCATCTAGATCACCGAATGCCCTGGCCCCAACTGGACAGGCATTGACACAGGCTGGAGTTGCCTCTGGATCGATACCTGGTTTGAGACCTTGCTTGAGTCCTTCATCAATCCGTTCCGCACAGAAATTGCACTTCATAACAGTACCTTCCTGAAATGGGTAAATCTTTTCCCCCAGTTCTTCAAAAGCGGTCTTGCCTTGACCAGGGAAGTATTCCCGTTCGGCTACTTCTTGGTCATAGAAGGTTCGTTGTTGATACGGACAGGCAATCAAACAGGCCCGGCAACCAACACATTTGTCATAGTCAATCAAGACTATACCATCTTCACGCTGATAGGTCGCTCCGGTCGGGCAGGCCTCCACACAGGCTGCTTCAGCACAATGATTACACAAAATCGGATAAATTAGCTTCCTGGCTGTCGGGAACTGTCCCCGCTCACTGATCAGAAGACGATTCCAAAAGACCTGAGGTGGCAGAAAGTGTTCTTCTTTACAAGAGATGGCACATGACCAGCAACCGACACACCTTTTGACATCAATCACCATTCCCCATCTTGGCATAATAACACCTCGTTAATCCTTACATAAGGTTTTTTATTGATTGTTCCAGTTCTCTCCCTTGCATATTGAGACGTTGGGCTAGGTTTTCTACTCAATTTTATTTATTTTTGGACATATTCAGGTACTTCTTTATCTGGTTGGCATACATTGACTCCTTTTTGTTTGGATATTTTTAGTTGATATTAATCAGTTTCATCCGGGAACTGCCCTTTTTCCGTTTGACTGCGTCAATCTGCAAAATTATTCGTCAACGTATTAAGATACGCCTTTTCATAATTTATTGATTTCCTTACCAAACGAAAAAAATCTGGTTTCCACATTAAAGACTTGTTGTTTCCATATCCGGAATTAAAAATTTCCGGATTAAAACTAATCAGATACCCATATTATTTTTGGGAACTGGTTTCATATTATTGTGAATGAACTTCAGATATGTCTTTCTCCGACACTCAGGACAAAGCTGGATGTAATCAGTGTCGTATTCTTCTTTGAGTTTTTCGAGTTGTGGCTGAGGCATATAGTACTTGCCACATTGTTGACAATATAAGAGTTCGGCGCTTCGGACAACATATTTTTTGAAGAGCTGGAAAAATTTCAAAAGACTTATATTGTGTTTTAAAGACATGGCCTCTTCCGGACAGACTTTGACACAGGTACCACAACAAAGACATTCATAGTGGGAATATCTGAATTGTCGCCTACCCTGTTCATCAACAAACTCCAGTGTCCCGGTAGGGCATTGTTCTGTACATGCCCCGCAGGCTGTGCATTTTTCAGGATCAAGACGGGTTTGGACAAATAAGAAGGCGGTTGTAATTATCATGATCTCACCGGTTAAGACATGGATAAGGTACATATGTTCGGTAAAGAAACTAAAGGAACTTATGAGATATTCATGTCTTAGGAGATAACCACTGAGGTAGGGTAAGATGACTATAAGTATCAAGAGCCAGTCTTTATATGAAGTAGAGTGTCTAATCCTTGGCAGGATAAGACGACGGAAAAAGAAAAAGACAGTAAAACCGATAATAATCAAGGTCATCCATTCACTAAGGTGAAAGGGTAGAGGCGGCCAATACCACTGGAGACTTGAACTGACCCACATATAGATATGGGCTGTTAAAAATAATGGGGTCAGAAAGAGACAGATATGAAAAATATATCGTAAAAAGGCATAGACAGGCCTTTTAGTGACACCGTTATGAAAAGGCAGAAATAGCCTAATGAATGAGAGAAAGATATAAGAGATTTGAAAGACAGACTTGGATTTTTTGCGAGTTTTTATAATAGTGATTAAGAAAAAGAGAGTCCGAATAACAATAATACATGGAAGCAAAATCAGTGAGAACCAAAGAAGAGGCCCGTGGACAAAGGCAAAAAAGGTCATTAGATTAATTACCTGTCGGTTAGAAATTTATTGTCAAGGCCGAAGATCAGGACTAAACTCTCTGATCTTCGACCTCAAATTTTTTAATGATGTTGCTTTTTGTTCTCATAATTTTGTTGAACTATAACTACATATACAAGACTTTTTCTGACTTAGAAAATTACACGGCTGACTGAAGATCCTGCATATCCTTCTGGGCTGTAGAAAATCGCTCAGCCGCATCTTTTTTCTTGGATACGCTTTGCTGGTCAGCATCAACATAGCTGATGGCATTCTCATTACAGAATTTTGCACATTGAGGATCGCCGCCACACAAGTCACACTTGAAGACCTTCCTATCCAATACATTGTAATTCATGGCCCCGAATGGGCAGACAGCCACACAAGAACGGCAGCCGATACATTTATTGTAGTCTACCATAACCGCATCGGTATCTTTGTCTCGATAGATGGCCTTAACTGGACAGACATTCATGCAGGGTGCATCCTCACATTGCTGGCAGGTTATTGGGACATAGAGACCTTCTGTTTCCCATTTCATAATCTTGATCCGGCTTCTGGCCGGATTAGATACCCCCTCATGCATTACGGCACAAACGAGCTCGCACAAACGGCAGCCGGTGCATTTCTTGTAGTCTATCATCAAGGTTTTCTGCATTATTATTACCTCCAAAGAATAGATTAAAGCTGATGAGACGGTTCATTATCTAACCCAAGTCTTTTTAAGGTCTCTGGGGTCGGAACACCGTTTTTGTCCCATCCATGGTGCTCATAGAATTCATCAATCATTTTCTGGAACTTTTCCTTATCTATTTTTGCACCGATAACATCCGGGGCACCACGAAGGCAGGGCTCATCAAAATAGCGGTGATTTAACATATCTCCTTTCTTGAGCCCCTCTCTTTCCAGACCTTCCCTAAGATTAAAGAGCCTTTCCAGGTTGTTGCATCTCTCGGCAATATCCCAGATTTCCTTGGGGGTCATTTCAAGACCGGTATTATAATAGATAACATTGACCCAATCATCGAAATTGGGGAGTGTAGCCCCCAAAAATGTAGTATGATATTTACAAATACCCAGACAATCCACACCCATATAGCAATTTTCCTGCCAGAATACCTGCCAGGGCTTGCCCACATAAGAGGTATGCTCTGAACTCAATGGTCCATCATATGGTACTGGATTGCTATATATCTTCCGTAATACTTCCTCTGGTAAGTGATACAGGTCTATAGCCGGCCGGCTCCTTAGATGATCAGATCCTCTGGAGGCTGTGGCTATGTTTAATGCCAGGGCAGGAGTGGCTCTTTCATCGGAGTGAAGATTTTGCATACCTTTGACCTGAATCATATAGTCAAAGGAATTTTTGCCGATCTTTTCAGCAGCAGAGACACCGCCGTTAGCCAGGACATCTCCCAGCCAGCTGCTTCTGTAGCATATTTGCTTCACCATTTCCAATAAGGCTTCATCATTACCAAATCTGAGATCAAGGCCTTCAGTGTCTTTGAGATTGAGAATACCCTCTTCATATAGCTCCATAGCCCAAGATATCAGACTGCCTGTCTCCAGGTTATCCATGCCGAACTGATCGACAAGATAGTTACCGGTTAGCACTGTTTCTACGCTTCTACATTCAGGCTCTCCGGCAAATGCTCCTTGGGAGGTGTATTCCGGGCCTTCGTCATATTTTCCAGCATAGGGGCCAGATGGGATCTTGAATTGAGCCCGGCAATGGACCTGACAGCCATAACAGCCGGCCATGTGATAAGGTCCCATGGTTTCAGTACAGACTTCATCAATTGACTCAGGTTCGATTTCATCTGCGTAATCAAGCTGGTTGTACTGGAAGTTTCTGGTTCTGATACCACCCCAAGAGTTAGTTGCCCCCCAAATAAATGGTGTTCCCAACGTCCCCTGTGTTTGATTTACCTTGGCACTGGTGATCTGGTCGATGAACCTCTTGTTATATTCAAGAGCTTCCATAGGATGAGCAATCTTGATATCCATAGTTCCCCTGGCAGCTATGGCCTTAAGGTTTTTTGACCCCATGACACATCCCATGCCTGTTCTTCCTCCGGAGTTCTTTATCCCAGTCATAACATTGGCAAAGGCTACCTGGTTTTCTCCAGCAGGTCCAATGACGGCACTTATTATATCGTCATCAGCGAATTCTTCGCGGATTGCCCATTGGGTTTCAGTAACGCTTTTCCCCCATAGGTTGGCTGCGTCTCTTATTTCTATTTCACCATTATGGATCCACAGGTAGACAGGTTTTTCTGCTTTGCCTTTTATTACCAGGTGATGGAAACCGGCCCAGGCTAGTTCCGGGGCAAAAAATCCGCCCATGTTGGCACTGCCTAGCAGACCTGTAAGTGGGGATTTGGCCATAAAGTGTGTTCTGCAGGCTGCTGAGGCGCATGTGGCTGTCAATATACCGCCACTGACTAGTAGTGTATTTTCAGGTCCAAAAGGATCACAACCCTTTTGGGTGTGATTGTATAGCAAATAGGCATCCAGACCTCTGCCTCCCAAAAATTTTTTTCTAATTTCTAGTGGTATAGGCTTAATTTCTATCTCACCAGTACTGAGATCAATGTAGGCTATCTTTCTGTCTAAAGCCATACTATTTTCCCTCCTTTTCGTCGCTCTTCTTGGAACTTTGCAACTCTCGCTCTTTTATCTTTTCTTCGGCAAGCTTTCGGTTGGTATCCCATACTGGGCCACGTATACGAGGGAATTTAGGGTTAACCCAATATAGTCTGTATTCCATACCGCATCTTGGACACTTTACACGCTCTGCACCGGGTTCTGGTTGAATTCTCTCCAGACAACTAGGATTATGGCATCTAACTTTGCCATATGTCCTTGTTTTACGCAGACTCTCTGCTGTTGATGGTTGTGTTTTAAAACCAGCCATAGTTCTCTCCTTTTATTAATATGAATATCTTTTAATTTACTCATCTAAATCATAAAATTCAGCTTTTGTAAAAGTAAGATATTTTTTTTCAGTTCAGTACTCTAAACTCTAAAAAGAAGATCGGGGTTGATTGTAGAGCTTTGAACTTGGAATTGATTGCTTAACCTATGCTACACATAGGATTTGTCCTCCGTTATGTATGATAAACATATAGAATTTTTTACGATAAAATTCATAATTATAAACTCAGTTTTTATCTTATATAGGAAAATATAATCTGTCAACCCCCAATATGATATGAAATAAAAGATTATTGACATGTAAAAACCCGGGTGCTATTAAGAGAAAAATTTCACTGAGGTGAACCTATGACCCAGTATTATAGAGCTCCGGCCATTACACGAGCTGTACGTATAGTAGAGCACATAGCTAATTGCTCAGAAAAACCAAGGTTAAGTGAGTTGGCAGAACATTTTCAGCTAAGCAAAAGTACTATACACGGTATTCTTCACACCCTATTGGATGTAAAGTGGTTGAATAAAGAAGGCAGTGGTCGATACTCTTTGCATGAGAATTTCCTGCGAATTTTTCAAAAGTCGTATGAGAAATGGGATATATTGCATATTGCCAAACCCTTTATGCTTGAAATGAGGAAAAAAGTAGATGAATCGGTTTTTTTGGGTGTACAAGAAGGTGATTATGTCCTTATCAAAGAATGTATTGATGGTTCAAAAGAGATGAGTGTTAGAGCCAAGCCAGGAGCAAAGATACCTCTTTTAGCCGGGGCCTTGGGCAAGGTGTTTTTGGCAGGTATGCCGGAGAGTGAGTTAGAAAATTTTCTAACAAAGCAAACATTGCCAGAATATACAAGACAGAGCATAACTAGTGTTGAATCTATGAAGGAAGAGCTTGGAGCAGTTAGACAGAGGGGTTTTGCTGAAGATAATGAAGAATATCTACGTGGTGTTCGGGCTATTGCTTCTTCTATTTATTGTAAGGGATCTACTGTTGCTGCTTTATGGGTGGCCGGATTTACCTCCCAAATGACAGATGAGGTTATGGATTTGGTTCAAAGTGAGCTTACATATGCCTCGAACATCATTTCCAATCTCTTGAGTACAACATTGGACTTAGAAGAAAGTTGATAGTTGGAGTTTACGAATGAACCATATTGAAGAGTTGTTTGAATTGCTTCCACAAGAAGAGCTTGAACAAAGAATTCTCTCTTCCCAAGAGATTTTAGTTCAAAAAGAGATCTCTTATGAATTTATTTCCAAGCCAGGGGTAAAAGCCGGATATATCTACTCTTCTGTTCTGAAGCTTGTTGAAAATAGATGTTTTTCAAAAAATTTCATGGGCTTTGGAGATAAGAAAGTCAAGTTTATAGGTCATGGTATTGCTTTAGTAATTAGTTTTCATCCGGAAACTGCCCTTTTTCCGTTTGGCTGCGTCAGTCTGCAAAATTATTCGTCAACGTATTAAGATACGCCTTCTCATAATTTCTTGATTTCCTTGCCAAACGAAAAAAA
>CAYUNZ010000016.1:0-25502 GCA_964446205.1 uncultured Desulfohalobiaceae bacterium
GGTTTGGCCATGCACTCATAGATAATATCGCTCAAAAAATGGATATGCATATCTAATTCGTATTTTTTGACAATGTCTTCAAGTCCGCTATGGCAATTATGGCAAGGAGCAATGACTACTTTTGCCCCGGTTGCTTTGAGTTGATCAGCCTTGACCTTATTCCCTTTTGTCCTGACCTCTTTGAATGGCGGACCGCAATTAATAACACCACCTCCTGCTCCACAGCAGTAGTTATGTTCTCTGTTGGGGATCATCTCCCTGACATCAGAACAAAAGGCATGGACGATCTCCCTGAGTATCTCATGGAGACCTCGACCTCTAACTATATTGCAAGGGTCGTGGATAGTTACTGGCTTGTCTAATTTTTTGGCTACCTTAATCTTACCATCTTTAAGGAGTTCCCAATAGAAATGTACGGCATGCTGAACATGGACAGGGTACATCTTCCAGGCCAATTTTCGGGTCCCAACATCATAAATAGATCTGAAAGCATGACCGCATTCACCCATGACAATTTTTTTGACTTTGAGGCGCAGGGCAGTTTCAAAATGCTTTTTTTTGACTCTGGACATAATTTCATCATCGCGGGTATACATAGCCATATCGCTATTGTCCCAGCCAGGGGTAGCTGGCATAGTCCAGTCGACTCCGGCCTGATTCATTAAAAAAGCGGCCTGATAAATCAATTGGGGTTGAAATTTGGGTTCAGGTCCAATGACCGAGTACATGATCTCGGCCCCTTCTTTCTCTAAAGGAATTCTGGCCTGTGGCAACTCATCTCTGAGTTCCTCTTCCTGCCATTGCAAGGTATCAATCCATTCATCATCTTTGACCCACATTTGGTTAAAGGTCACTGAATGACTATGAGCGGTATCGTTTATGTATTGGGGAACTAGTTCAAGGTGGTTGCATATTCGGCGGACTATTAGCATAAGATAGGCCGTGTCTATGCCAAAAGGGCAATACATTGTACATCTTTTACAAACATTACATTCAGTAAAGGCGATTCTGGCTGCCCGCTCCATAAATTCCGGAGAGACCTTGCCTTTTTTATCCACCATTTCCCAGATAGTTTGTTTGGCTTTGCCTACCGGAGAATATGTCGGATCAAGGTCATGTGAAAGACAGAAATGACAGGCATAGGCACACATACCACAACGAACACAGGCTTTTTTATAGACTTCTAACCGGGCACCTGCCTCTAAAGCAATAACCTCTTTAATAACTTTCTGAATTTTATCAGGCCTAAGTTTGGCCAACCCTTTCTGCAGCCCAAGATCCTGAACCATTCTTTCAGGTTGCTGCCAAGAATCCATTATTTATTTCTCCTTTTTATTGCTTTAAGACTTCAAGCTAAGATCTCACCAGTCTCTGGCTTTTCTTATCCCACCGAACTCTGAACCAATATAAGCCCTTATAAGTGGTGCATACATTATGTGGTTTAGGCGGCTGAAAGGAATAAGGATCAAGAGTATTTCTCCGGAGAGTATGTGCAGTATAGTCATCACTTGGTAGTCAAAGATTTGGTGATAGGCCAAAAAACCGGTTATAAAAGGTGAAGAGACAGCAATTAGGATAAACCAATCCCGATCAGTGGTGACAAATTTGACTTGTTTCAGCGTTGCTCTTCGAATAGCAAAATAACTGCACGAGATAATAACCAAAACTGTCATAGTATCTGTTATTGCATTAGGTAGGCTCCAATAACTGACCTGCCAATAGTAATCCCATAAGATAACATGGGCCCCCAAGAAAATAGGGACAATTATGAGACAAATATGGAAGATAAAAGTTGCTGTGGTCATTAAATAATCTTGACGCCAGCTACGAGTCCCAAAGGGTAAAAGCCAATGAATAATTGAGCGCAGACCATATTTGAGTTTAAAGTAATGTAGGATCTCTGTGTCTCGTGATTTAGAAAGAAATATGAGATAGATAATCTTGCCGATTATACCCAAAAAGAAAACGCCAAAAGCAATCCAAGCCAATGGTCCAATGACAATAGAGTATAATGTTTGCATTTCTGTTTGCTCCGTGTCTATTCTTTTCTAAGAATATCAAATCCTATCAATTTAAAACTAATAGTGGCTATTTATTTTACGGGTTGCCAGAAAAGGATTTAAGCGGGGCAACAATCCGTTTGAAGGTGTGGCCGTCCAGGGCTTTAATCAAAACTTTATCACTTTCCGGGTTAAAAATTGGATCCCATAGTTCAGAAAATTCTTGGGGGAAAATCTTTCCATCCAAAGCCATTGTATATTTGCCTCTTTTTTCAACTTTAACAGCTACATGTTGGCTGTCTAGGCTAAATATAGGCTTGAAGGCATTGTCATACCAGTCTATCCAGGGTTGGTTATTGACTATAACTTGCCATTTTGGATATTCAAGTTTGTAACCAGAT
Source organism: uncultured Desulfohalobiaceae bacterium (assembly GCA_964446205.1). Lineage (GTDB taxonomy): Bacteria > Desulfobacterota > Desulfovibrionia > Desulfovibrionales > Desulfothermaceae > CAYUNZ01. The sequence goes on from CAYUNZ010000016.1 coordinate 2,402, forward strand.
TCGGAAAGGGCTGTTCCTGATTGGCCCAAGGCAGCTATATTGTTGCCATCAGGGCTTATGATCATATCTGTCAAAACAGGGTAGGTTGTAGACCAGGTTTTCTTATCTATGGCAACAGTAAACTGACCGTATTTTGGGGCTACTATAGCTGCAAGGTGTTGACCGTCCTTACTGGTTTGGACACCCCATAACTGAGCAAAACGGTGGTCCCAATGAAGTTCTCCGTTTTTGGCCAATCCCCATTTTGAATTTTTTTCAACAGGAGCATATACGTTCTTTTCTATAGGATCAAAACATGGTTTCCAAGCACAATCAAATGTTTGAGACCAGGGTTGTCCGTTGATTGCAAGGCTATATTCTTTCTTAGCCAGCCTAATTGTAGCGGCAATATTTTTACCTTCATGGTCAAAGCATGGATCCCAGACATTGAGGAAAGTTTGTTCCCAGGCTTGACCATCTACAGCAAGGGTATAAATTCCCTGAAGAAAGGTGTCGATATCACCTTCATCCAGGGATTGTTTTTGAACAACGCAAGCTGTTTTTACCCCATCAATACTCATGATGAAATCGGTTGCATGTGGGAAAAAATTAGGCCATGATTTTCCGTTTTTAGCTATGGCATATTGTCCGTCCTTTTTTATCGCAGCGGCAATAGTTTGACCATTATGACTAAATTGTGTCTCCCAAATATATTCATACTCTTCCTCCCAGGGACGGTCATCAACAGCCATTGTCCACATACCCATGGAGGAGACCAAGCAGGTAAACCTACCATCCGGAGAAAATCTGGGATTCCAAATATTATCAAAGATATTTGACCAAAGATTCCCATTAATACCTATTGAAAATTCACCTTCATCAAGGCAAGCAACATTAGCTACTTTTTCTCCGTCTTGACTAAATTGAGATTCACCTATCCATTTGTAGTCAAATGTCCATTTTGTGATATCAGTTAATTCTTTTTCTCCTATTTCCCAGTCCCAAGTCATTTGCATATTCAGGCTCCTTTTGAGGCTCTCAAAAAGAATTTTAGCTTTAAACAAAAAATTTTGTAATTTTTTAGTCCTTTGCAACTAATTGAAAATAGAGCTAATAATACAAATTTTTTGTTTTCTGCTATAAGCTCACATTTTGGCATTGTTTGGCTATCTAATGTGAATAATTCATATATCTATTTTAAAATACTTATACAATAATTCTTAACAATGTCAATAATAACCATTATCTGTGGGATAATCAGATAAGAAAAAAGGGAAAAAAGAAAATCTTAGAGGATATACTTGGGCAGGGTAATCATTTGTTCATGATAAGCAACTAACGTAATACGATTCAAGGAAAGACTGCTCCGATTTGGCCAAGCCAAAATCGAAGCAGTAAACAAATCTTGAATAAAATCCTAGAGGATATCTCAGGAAGTAATCGGGTTTTTGCCGATTTTATTTAAGGTATCTTCCAATTGAAAGGAATACTGCCTAAATTGATGAGGCATATTGGAGGCTAAGGTCTTAAAAAATAGGCGTTCTTTGGACAAGCCTACCTCTTCAAGGAGATGATGGAGATTTTTTACCCTTTGCTGGGCAAAGGTATTTCCCCTTACAGACTGACAATTACCTTCGTGGCAAGCTAGAACCATAACTCCATCTGCTCCCTGAGTAAAGGCTGTAAAGAGATAATCAATATCAACTTTACCGGCACAGGGGACTTTGATCATCCTTAAGCCTGGTGGCAGAGCGTATTGAAATGCTTGGGCTGCCATCCCTGATTCAAAAGAGGAGTTCTCGCAGCAAAAGGCAATGATTGTCGGATATAGCTCGTTTTTAGTCTGATCAATCTCCTTTTTGAGTTTTTCCTTTATGGTCTCATCTCGATAAGCAACGATCTGGATGGCATCCTGAGGACATTCACTGGCGCATATACCACAACCTTGACAAGCTATAGAAGAAATAACCGGCTTATCTTCCAGATATATTGCTCCATGTGGACAACATCTAAAACAGGTCAAACAGAAACAGCATTTATCCTTGTCAACAATACCAATGTATTCAAGCAGCTCCTTAGATCCGTTAGCCAAAAACTTTTTGATCTCCACGGCTACATTGGCAGCGTCTTTGGTCATGTCGGAAAGATTCATAACCTCACGACTTGAGCCGGTCACATAAATCCCTTGCCGATTGGTGGTGACAGGGAAGCGGTGAACATTGTTCTCTTGGAGAAACCCCCAAGGACCTATATCTATTCCCAAAATCTCTGAAAGCCTGTAATGTGTCGGGTTGGATTGAAAGGACTCCTCAATAACGATAAGGTCAGGATAAAGCTCTATCTCTTTATCCAGTATAGGGTCATAGCTGGTAATACTTTGTCCGTCAGGAGCTATCTTGGGTCCTTCCGAGAGTTTGAAATAGATGGCCCCTTTTTGTCGGTTGTCTCGATATAAACGTTCAAGGCCTTCAGCGGCAACTTTTATATTTTTGACATAGATGTAAGCCTGACAGCTAAGGTCCTCTAGGTCTTGGACACATCTCATAATCCTGTGCATGACCAAAGGATTACCTTCCTGGCCAAAGCCAACCACAAAGGCTACGTTGTTGGTCTTTGAGAGCTTTGTCTCCTCTTTTTTTTCAGAATCAAGCATTATTTCTAGTTGGCTTTGGGAAATAACCTTTTCAGAGCTTTGCAAGCCGTAGTCTTCAAAAAGACTAGTCCTTATGTAGTCTGTAGCTACAACAATAGCTCCGACCTGTTTCTCGAATTGTTCTGTCCCTTGTGCTAATTTGAGTGAAAAATTACCAGGCATGCCTTGACAACGAATCAGCCTTGTTCCTTCTAGATATTCAATGTCCTTGATGCTATCAAATTCTTGAAAGGAAATAGATGGCTTATCTGGTTGGGATGAATTTAATCTCTCCAGCATCTTATAGTTCGGAATGTTTTCTGAACCTAGGATTTCCTCGTCAATCATCAAAACATGATATCCTTGGTCTGATATCTCTTGAGCTGTTTTAACCCCGGACCATCCTTTGCCGATTACTAAGATATCTGTAGATAAATCAGTCATGATCAGGTGTGGTTCTTGTTCAGTCATTATTCAACCCCTAAGTATTTAATTACCTCTTGGACAGTTTGGCCGGTATGGGCAATACTCTTAGCGATGCTTTTAGGACCTGTAGTCGTTCCAGCCAGGAAGACACCTTCCTGCTGACTCAAGGAGCTATTAACCTCTTCTTGTCCCTGAAAGAAGCCGTCTTGATTAATTGATACATTACAAAGCCTTGCTAAACGCTCATTGTCATTCCCCGGTGTAATACCAATTGATAAGACAACTAAATCATAATCTTCTTTTTTGACCTGGGAGCTTTGTTCATCCAAATAACGGATGAAAACAGACCCATTATGTTCTGGGGAGATATCTACAGGTATGTTGCGTATAAATCGAAATTTAGATTGACATTCCTCATAGAATTTTGGTGAATCCATACCAATACTCTGAATATCCATATAGTAGAAGGTGATATCCATATCCGGATTTTCCGATTGCATGACTTGGGCGATTCTAAGTGCATATGGACAACATACCTGAGAACACCAAAGATGACCAAACTCTTCATTTCTGCTTCCAACGCATTGGATGAAGGCAGTTTTATATGGTATTTTAGAGTTAGCAGGATTTAAATAAAGCCCTTTTTCTTTTTTGCTTCGTTCCAGATCTAGTGCAGTAACAATATTTTCCGAGTGTTCGTAATTGTAAAAGCTCTTTAGGCAAGGATTGAAAGGCTGAAAACCTGTAGCAAGAATAACAGCTTGGGAATTTAATGATTTTTTTTGAGCTGATTTTTTGAGATCAATGTCTAGTTTTAGGACAGACTTGATTTCTTCATTGGAGAGTTGAGATATTTTATCCTGATTAAGGGCATATAATGGTTGGTTCCATACTGAAAAGCCCCGGAGAATGAGATCAGATATGGGGCTTTGAGTAAAGGCTTGAGCTAGGGCCTCCTGCTCTGTCTGACCTGAGAATATAGGTTTTTGTGAAAACTCAAGTTCAAAATTTTTATTTCTCTTTATTTCTTGGACATCTGCAGCAAGATGAGTTTGGATTTTAGTAGATTCTGCAACATTTTTGAGCATTTTTTCCACAGTACATGCATCACATTGTTCGCATTTTTCAGTGGCCTTACAATTATATTGGATTGCATGTCCCCCCAAAAAATAATCTTTTTCAATAAGGTGGACCTCTATATCAAAATGACTTAATTGCCAAGCAGCGGTCAATCCAGCTATACCACCTCCTAATATGGTCACACTTTGTCCACTCAATGTTCTTTCTCCTTTTTGAATGTTTCTTGTCTAAGAGATTTCAGGGGCTATAGGAGCTTCCGTCCAGAACGTCTATCTTGCCGCCATATGTTAAAAAATTAACTTGGTCATTTTAAGACTAATTTTTTTACCTTTGGCAGAGGGGCATAATAATGATTAGGAAAAATCTCCGATTATAATATAAAAAGCAAGCCGCCAAAAGCAAAATGATACTTTTTCAGATAACAAGTAGGTATGACGAGTCATACATTGTTTCTGATATTTTCATAGCCTGGTTGGACGACAGTTCGTGGAATTTGATTATCCCATTCTTGAGGTGGTTGTATTTGGATAATATTATCTAAGCGCCCTTGCTTGGCAAGACGGTCATAGATCATGTACCAAGCACATGGCTGGTCTGGATTTATCTCACAACTCTTTCCATTGGTTCCGCCACAAGGTCCGTTGAAGAGCCCTTTAGCACACATTGTGACTGGGCAAATCCCGGCTGTATAAGCAAGAACACAAGTACCACATCCTCGACAGCGTTCTTCATACCAACCGACATCCCTGTTAGCCCCCATAAATGAGGTATTGACAGCAGGAAAGACAGGTTTGTGAGGATATCTCTCGGCCAGGAATTGGATACCAACACCACAAGCCATGGACAATAAGGCCTCATAGGAGTCAGCTAGTTCATCAAGTTCAGCCAAAAATTCATGATCACATTGACGCTCAATAGTTTTGGCCCCAAGTTCAATTGGGTTGCCAGCTAATTGTCTAGCAAGCAGCAACTCTGAATTGAGAGTGGCGACCTCTTTTTCACCACCAGCCAGACACACAGCTACACAAGTAGCGCAACCAACAGTCAAGACTTTGGAATAGTCCTTAAGGTTGGTCTGGATCTCTTGGAAGGGTTTTCTCTGAGCAACAATCATATTGCCTCCATATCCATAATGCAAAAAGGTATTAAAAAAGCATAATTCAATAAAATGTCGATTTAATGTACTGTGAAATAGATATCAATTATGTAAATGTAGTGAGTAATACATTCTTTAGTTGGAACATTGCCTGTTAACCACAATGACTTTGTAGACACTCTGCGGCTGTTTAAATGAAGAAGGATTCATCATTTTGATTTACTTGATGTAGTCTAACTTAATATTAGATAAAAGTCATCCTTCCAGTAATGACAATTTTAAACACACAACAAATTTCAGTTATCTGTACCTTTTTCTGGTTTGCCAACATAATAGACCTGCCCGTTTTGATGAAGGACTTCGGCCTTTTTTTGTCGGACCAAATGACCCACATACTTAGATATTTCATTGATATGCATATTAAAGGACTGACTAATATCTCCAAGTGTACATGGTCTTCGTTCCAAAAGAGAGAGGATCATCTCTGTGTCGACTTGATATGTGCCGGAATTGTCGGTTAGAGAAAATTCTGCAATTATCTCTGCTTCTGGGTTAAAATATGAGGCTAGATACTGAAGAATTTCTTGGTCTACTGGTTGGGCCCATGTTTCAGTTGGTGGGCGAATAGCCGTATTCAGCTGAATTTTTTCAGGTCTAATATCTTGGGCAACAGAGGCAATCTTCTTTACCTCTTCAACAGAGTCATTGATACCTTGGAGGATAAAGACCTCCATAAAAAGATGTCCTTTAAACTCCTGACGGAAGGAAGATTCTCCATGAATCAAATTAGCAAAACTGATTTCAGTATCAGGACGGTTGATTTTTTGGAAGCTTTGGTCATCCCAGGCACTCAAGGAGATCTTAACCACATCAGCTTTTGAAGCCATGGCCCTTACTTCAGGATGAAAAAGCAAACTTCCGTTTGTCAAAAGCAAAGTCGGAAGGGATGATTGTTTTTGAACAAGGTCGAAAATTTCCCCAAATCTGGAGTGAAGGGTTGGTTCTCCTGATCCGGAAAGGGTTATATAATCCGCTTGTCCATTGGACTGAAGCCAATGAGTGAGTTCTGCAAGGACCTCATCCATGGGGACTAATTCATGTCTGGTACTTGTTAAGTCAGTTGTGGAACCGAGTTGACAAAAAATACAATTATAGGTGCATGTCTTATAAGGGGTTAGATCTACTCCCAAAGACCGGCCGAAACGACGGGAAGGTACAGGTCCAAATAGATATTTATATTCACCCATTATGATACAACCATTAGATAGTTAACATGAAAAGATTTTAGCCCACGAAACACACGAAAAAACACGAAAAGAAGAATGAAAATTTATAATAATAATTTTAGAAGGTTATCGAAAGCTTTTCATTGTTCGTTGTGGGCCCGTTAAACGACTCATTGGCGTTAACGTGAAAGAATGTTGACCGTGAACCGTTGACCGAAGAAAAGCATGAAGAAACCATTTCTTAATTTCTTCATCTTGCGGTTCATGGTCTACGGTAAACGGTCAACGTTTTTTTCATGATTCTATCCATTCTTTGATAATGAGGCAAGGACAAAAAGGATTGCCCTCAGTTGTCTTTTTTGATCAACTGAGGGCAATAAATAATGAATCTAGTTAGTTAGGGCTCTTGACTCCCTTGTTTTTCAATCTCGGCGATTCTATTTTCAAGGTTAACCAAGGCATCTTTTAATTGTTGAGCTTCATTTTGAAGCATTTGCTTTTCTTGTTCCGCACTGATTTGCGGATATGGAGCAGCCGGATATTGGGTTTGTGGTACACCGGGATATCCATAACCTACTGGGGCATTCCATCCCCATCGACAGAATCCTCGTCCAAAACCGCGTCCTCGGCCTCTCCCGAAACCTCGTCCGAGGCCTCTTCCAAAACCAGGAGCCGGATTTGTATATCCTGGGCCTCCAAATCCTGCACAATATCCAGCTCCCCTTCCAGTCATTGGTCCTATTCCTATTGGTCCGGTTCTATCACCCCAAGGCATAGTATCACCTCCTGCGATTATATAAAATTACTTGATTTTTTAATAGAATAGACAAAAGAGAGAAAGGGTTCATCTTGGTCTACGATTACGATCTTTCCCAGATTCTTGTCTTCTCATCCCTTGACGTAGTCTTTCTCCTAAACGCCCAATGGGATTTTGTTCCAAATTCTGGTTTTGTTCATTGCCAAGACCACCTTGACAAGGTCCTCTTCCTCTTCCAGTTCTAGCTCCCTGTCCCTTAGGTCCGGTTCCATCTCCTCGTGGCATATTGATCACCTCCTTGGGAATATAAAATGTTATCTGTTTCTTTGACAACCACGCCTTCGACGTTTGCGCCGACATCCTGGCATGGTATATTGAGGAGAAAACAAAGTACCTCGACAATAGGCATCGAGTATTTCTTGCACAGGCCCGGTAAGGAAAGGGAACACTTGAATCCCATATGCTTGAATCATATTGACAAACATGTTGGATATGGCCCCGCACAACAGGACATCAACCTTAAATCCAATGAGTTTACTAACTCGCTCCAGTTGAAGATCTGAATTAAAGTCATAGTTCAATTGCTTCTTGATCGAGCCCTTGCTACACTCAACAATTAGAAATCTGCGTGTAGTTTCAAATACCGGAGATATACGGTTACCCCAAATCGGCAAAGCAATTGTTTTCATCTGTTTTCTCCTTACTAAATTTCTGCAAATGGCATGCCAATTTGCAAGCTCTGTAATTACAAGATAATAAGGTTATAATTTTTTTATTAAGTTAGCTATAATATATTGAAAAAATAAGAGAAAGTACAATTAAGCCTTCCTTGTACAGGCTTATTTTTGATTTTGGCAATCGAAAAACATGGAGAGGTTAAGTACTGTTAGTCGCAATACTGCAACGTTTATATACAAGTGAGTTGCGAGTTGGAAATTGTTTTTTATTTCTGGGATGGCTGGTCAAGTGATAACCCATATTTTTTCATTTTTCTGTAAAGGGTGCTTTTATGCATTCCAAGTGCCTGGGCAGTCTTTACCTTATTATAGTTATTTTTTTTGAGTGTTTCTAGTATGGTTTGGACTTCAATAGTCTGGACAGTAGATTCAAGACCAAGAGATTTAGATTCAAAAGAGGTGACCCCTGTGATATAGTCAGGTAAATGTTCTGTAGAGATCCTGTCTTCGGTACAAATAACAAATATATATTCCATGATGTTTTCAAGTTCTCTAATATTGCCCGGAAAATCGTAGGCCATGAGAAGGGTAAGAGCTGTCTGGTCCATATATTTGATATCACGATTGTGCAGGGCATTTAATTTTTGAATAAAGTGATCTATTAGTAAGGGTATATCCTCTTTACGTTCTCTAAGAGGGGGGAGCTCCATCCGGACGACATTAATTCGGTAATAAAGGTCTTCTCGAAAATGACCCTTTTTGACTAGCTCAGCCAGGTTTTTGTTGGTTGCAGCAATAATTCGAACATTTACTTTTTCCGGTTGGGTACCGCCTAGCGGTACAAATTCACGTTCCTGAATGACCCTTAAGATACGGATTTGAAAGGCACTGCTTGTGTCGCCTATTTCATCAAGAAAAATTGTCCCTTCTTTGGCCAGAGAGAATTGTCCCGGCTTGTCTTTAGTGGCATCAGTAAATGCACCTGATTTGTAACCAAAGAGTTCTGATTCCAACAAGGTGTCCGGAAGGGCCCCACAATTGATTGTGATAAAAGGCTTGTTATTACGTGGGCTCAAATGATGGATGGCTCTAGCAAGAAGCTCTTTTCCTGTACCGGTCTCACCTTCTATTAATACCGTGCTGTCACTTTCAGACACCCGAGGTAGTATCTTAAATATTTTGAACATAGATTTACTACGGCTAACAAGGTCGCCTACTTGAAACCCCTCTTGGAGTTCTTTCCGGAGTTCTTCAACTTCACTAAGATCACGAAATGTTTCCACTCCCCCTAGCGTATGCCCTTGCTCGTCCTTAAGGGTTGCAGTTGAGACGCTGATCGGTATTCTTTGACCGTCTTTATCGACAATAAAACCGGAACGATCAATAACCAGGTTACCTTGGTTCAAGGTAGTGGAAAGAGGACAATCCCGTTCACACATGTTAGAGCGGAAAACCTCCCAGCAGAATTTGCCTATGGCCTCTTCCCTCTGTATCCCGGTAATTTTTTCTGCTGCCCGGTTGAAGGAAGTTATTTTCCACTGATGATCAACTGTAAAGACCCCATCAGAGATGCTTTCCAGTATACTGTCTGTTGCTCTTGAAAGGGTTTTTTCCGAGAATTCTTCCATTTTATGGCCTCTTAATCAAAGAAGTTAAGATGAATGATTAGAAATATTGGTCTATCTTTTTGGATATAGAGTAGGACAGCTAAATTTTTTCTTTAACTGGGTAAACAGTAAATGGTCAACGGTTCACGGTCGACATTCTTTTCATGTTAACTTTAGGGTGTTTATTGCCAAGATCTGATAAAGAAGATACAATCTATTATAATTTTTTGTATTTGAACACGTATTTAGATCAAAGGAGAAAGCCAAAGTCGATTTTTACCCCTTTGGTTGATTTGTTTTATAACATTGTTTTGGTTTCTTTCAAGGAGTCGATTATGCGTTTTGTTGTTGTCGGAGGGGATGCAGCCGGTATGAGTGCGGCTAGCAGGGCAAAAAGGAAGGATCCGGACATTGACATTACTGTTTTGGAACAAAGTCATGATGTCTCTTATAGTGCCTGTGGTATGCCGTACAATATAGCTGATCCTGAGAGAGAAATAGAGGACTTGGTGGTACGCCCGGCCCATGTTTTTCAGAAAAAGATAGGGCTGGATTTAAGGCTTGGTTATCGAGTTGAACGTCTTGATCGTAATGCCCAAAATGTTCAGGGAACTACAAGCCAAGGAGAATCTTTTTCTTTAGATTATGAAAAATTATTATTTGCCAATGGGGCTTCTCCTGTTGTTCCAGAAATATCTGGGATTGATGCCCCAGGAGTCAAGGTCTTGAAGAGCTTGGGTCATGGACGGGAGATAAAGGAATACCTCAAGACTTTTAAAATAAACAAGGCAGTTATCCTGGGGATGGGCTATATCGCTCTTGAGATGGCTGAAGCACTTAGAGCAAGAGATATTGAGGTTCAAATGATCAAGCCTCGGCAGAGATTTTTGCCTTGGTTGAATGAACAACTAGCCTCAGTAGTTTGGCAAGAACTGCTGGAAAAACAGGTTGGATTATTTCCTGGTCACGAAGTAAAGGCCATTGAAAAATCAGATTCAGGATACGAGATACTTTGTAAGGATAATAAGTTCCAGGCGGATTTTGTTCTGGTCGCTGTTGGTGTGGAGCCAAATAGTCAAATAGCAGCCGAGGCTGGTCTGGATTTGGGACCTTGTCGGTCCATTAGCGTGGATAAGGGTATGAGGACATCAGATGCAGATATATTTGCCGCTGGAGATTGTGCTGATGCCTATCATGTTGTTAGCGGGCATAAGACATGGCTCCCTTTAGCTTTGCGGGCCAACAGAGCTGGTTGGGCTGTTGCTGATAATGTGACCGGGTCTGAGGTTCTCCTTCCAGGTATAGCCGGTACAGCTGTATTTAAAGTCTTTGAACTGGAGGTGGCCAAGACCGGTCTCAATATGGAAGAGGCCGCAGAGGTTGGTTTCCAACCCCAGTCAGTGGTTATTGAGTCAAGGAGTAGGGCGCACGCTCATCCAGGATCAACCAGTATTCAGGTTCATATGATTGGTGACCAAAAAACCGGAAGACTCCTTGGTGTTCAAATGGTTGGTCGAGAAGGGGTTGCTCATCGAATTAATGCCCCGGCCGTTGCTTTACACAAACAGATGACAGTGGAAGAGTTTGGGCAAACCGATCTTGCTTATGCACCTCCTTTCAGTCCGGTTTGGGATCCTTTATTGACCACTGCCAATCAGCTTTTGAAGAAATTGTGAATCAACCCAAAATAGCTTGTTCAATTAAGTTCAGAATGTCACTGACCAGCCTGCATGGGCAAAGGCAAAGCGGTCTTTGAAGTAATTATAGCATACTGCAGCAGCAGCCTGTCCTGTGCAGTGAGAGACAGCAACCAAGTTTAATTTGTAGGATTCAAAGTCTTGAATAGTTCGTTTTAACTGTTGTTCATGAGATAAAAAGCCCAAATGGGTGCCACCGATGACAGCATGGAAGTGATCATAACCAGTTTGGGTTTCAAAGTGTTTCATTATATTGATTACTCCGGAATGAGCACATCCCAGGAGAACTACCGGACCTTGATCAGTCTCAATAAGAAGACTGATGTCGTCATTTAAGGGATCAAGTTCAAATTGATTGTTTCTTTTGACTTGTAAACGAAGGTCTGGATACTCAAAATCGGTTTGCCTGGGAACTTCTCCTGAATAAAATATACCCGGCAATATTTCTTTGAAACCGGTCTGCCAGTGGAAATGAGCCTTAAGACCTCGTTCAAGGTATTCTTGTGAGAACCGAGTCCCGATATATAAAGGTTCATCCTGCTCTATATTAGCATATTTGTGATCAAAGATGTCTGGATGGGCAATAATATTGACCCCACGAGGAGGATAAAGGACTTGGGGAAGTCCACCGGTGTGATCATAGTGTCCGTGACTTAAGATAACAGTATTGATTTGCGCCAGATCAACACCCAGGGCTCTGGCATTGTTGAGAAGAGACATACCCTGTCCGGTGTCAAATAGGACTTTTTGACCGTCTTTCTCGATTAGAGCTGAAAAACCATGCTCTCCTGTCACCCCCAATAATCCACCTGCATGATTCTCACAAAGTACTGTAATAATTGTCTTGCTCATGGCAATAAACCTTTTTGGCTTTAAGATTATTATCTAAGTAGATTTCTTTTGCCAGTATTTACGTATGGCCTCTCGAACTGTATGGGCTGCCAAATGAGCACAGTGGTGGTTTTCCTCAGGAAGTTTGGGCAAGATCTTTAATATATCCTCGGCTTCCATTGAGGCTGCTTCTTCCAGATCTTTGTTTTCAGACAATTCACAGGCAACTGATGCACAGACAATGCTAGGTGCACATCCGGTGGTATGAAAAGCAGCTTGAGAAATTTTATCCTCTTGTATGTCCAGAAGTATCTCTATTTTGTCACCGCAACTACCGGTTAATTCTGCCTTGGTGTTAGGTTTCTCAATCTGCCCCATATACTTTGGGTTTTGCCACCGCTCATAAAATTCATGACCATAGTCATCTTTTGTTTGCTGGAAGATTTGGTCTTGAAGTTCTGTTACAAAATTATCAAAAGGATCAGTCATTTTTTTTCTTCCTCAGAGCTTAATGGATTGAATTCAAATATTTTAAAAACATTTTTCTGAGGATACAAGGGGTAAACACCAATTTTCAGTTGGATTTTCTTTACTTCCGTCAGAGTACTGTAGATAGAGTAAAGGGCAGTTTTCTAAAGATTAGCTGCCCTTTTTTGATTGAGTTAGCTGTCAGTGATCGCAGATATTTTCCCCGCTGTGCAATTTGCCATCAAGAAAGGTGTTGATGATTTCATCAGGTGTTCCCCCCTCGGCTCCGACAATAACCTTGATGCCATAATCGGCAAAAAGATTTTGGGCCCTGGAACCTATGCCTTTGGCAATAATAATATTGGCTTTTTGTTCAGCAAGCCATTTAGGTAATGCACCCGGTTCGTGTGGTGGGGGGTTGAGGAACTCCATCCCTTGAATCTTTTTATTGTCTTGATCTACATTGGCTAAGGCGAATTGTTGGCAGTGTCCAAAATGCATGCACAATTGGCCTTCAGCTACTGGAATAGCAATCCTCAACTGACCATTATGTTTTGATTTAATCTGTTCCTGGGTACTATCTTCCAAGGATTGATTTGCCTGCTTCCCTTGTTTAACCTCGGTGAAATTAATAATCTTTTGGACTATACTATTGATTGATTGCCCTGTAGGATGGTCGGGATGGGTCTTGATAAAGGCATATCCATTATCAGCTGATCGTACCATTTCCGGATCAAGTGGAATACGACCCAGAAAAGGCACACCAGTTTCTGAGGCCAGGATCTCTCCTCCGCCGGCACTAAAAATCTCTACTGCTTGTTGACAATGTGGGCAAACAAAGCCGCTCATGTTCTCAACTAAACCCAAAATTGGATTTTCAGTATGGGAACAGAAATTGATTGAACGGCGAACATCATCTGTTGATAAGTGTTGGGGGGTTGTGACTATGACTGCCTCAGCGTCTTTACCAATTAGTTGCATGACTGAAATCGGCTCATCACCGGTCCCCGGAGGGCAGTCGACAATAAGGTAATCTAAATCTCCCCAAGAGACTTCACCGATGAACTGGCGGATGAGTTGCATTTTAAGTGGCCCTCGCCAGATGACTGAGTCATCCCTGCTTGGCAACAAGAATCCAATGGACATGACAGATAGATTGTCACTCCAGCGAATAGGAGTCATGGTGTTTTCTTCAGCCTGGGGTCTGGCTTCACTTAAACTTAGGAGTCTAGGTATGCTTGGGCCATGAACATCAACATCCATAAGACCGACTTTTTTTCCAGTCATAGAGAGAGCCACAGCAAGGTTAGCCGCTACGCTGCTCTTACCTACCCCTCCCTTTCCGGATAGGACAACTAACTTGTTTTTGATCCGGGATAGGTTACCTTGCAGTCTGTTATCGCTTTCAGGATTGTATCCTTGCTGTTGCTGTTCATTTTGGCCTGAACAACCTTGGCATTTATTCTCACTCATATATGTCCTCCAATCAAATAATATTATTTCTTTAGATCTTTTAGAAATATTTCAGCTCAACTATTTATAAGCATGATTCCAAATTTGTCCATAGAAATTATGATGACAGCGAAAAGGTTTTTTAACCCTTTTATTTAATTAAACATATGTGACTTTGCTTTGCTGTAAAGCAAGCCGCAATATTGGCGCAGGGACAGAGCTTATGTCCGGCCAAAGTATTGCTTAATTCTGGTAAATATTCAAGGGTAAAAATATAGCCCAGACAGTGAGAAAAGTATGAAACCTGCTGGGCATGGATTCTCATCTTAAGTATCTTACTGGGCAATTAAAAAGGAGGGCATATTTATAGTTTTTTCAGGCAAGGTATGTAAAAAATATGGCTATGAGATTAGATTAGGGGACTTAGAGAAGTCCTTTATTCATCACAAGTTAACATTAGAAGAACGAGGACCGTGAACCGTTTACCGTTGACTGAAGAAATAAGAATAAAGGGATAATTTCTTAATATCTTTGTCTTACGGTTCACAGTTCACGGTTCTCAGTTCACATTCATGGGGGGGGCGAACTGATAAAGGGCCTGTTTATTTTTGCTGTTGGTCGGTTAGTTTAAGGATCTTTTCAACGCTTTCATGAATGGACTTGCTAGTCGGATGATCGGGATGAGTCTGCATCAAGACATAACCGTTATCACCGGATCTAACTATTTCCGGATCAAGTGGTATTCGGCCCAAAAAATTAACCCCTGTCTCTGATGCCAGGATCTCACCTCCGCCGGCACTGAAGATGTCTACTGCCTGTTTACAGTGCGGACAGACAAAGCCGCTCATGTTTTCGATTAAACCCAGAATAGGATTCTCGGTATGTTGACAGAAATTGATCGAACGCCTGACGTCGTCGGTTGATAAGTGTTGTGGGGTGGTAACGATAACCGCCTTGGCGTCCTTGCCGATTAGCTGCATTACGGAAATCGGTTCGTCGCCAGTGCCAGGGGGGCAGTCGACAATAAGATAATCAAGATCTCCCCAGGAGACTTCACCTATAAACTGGCGAATGAGTTGCATTTTGAGAGGGCCACGCCAGATAACAGAGTCGTCTTTGCTTGGTAGTAAAAACCCGATAGACATGGCTGAAAGATTTTCACTCCAACGGATAGGGGTCATTGTGTTTTCTTGAGCCTCTGGTCGTGATTCACTGAGGCTAAGGAGCCTCGGAATACTAGGTCCATGTACATCAACATCCATTAGACCAACTTTTTTACCAACAAGGGAAAGACCAACAGCCAGATTGGCTGCCACGCTGCTTTTACCTACACCTCCCTTTCCAGAAAGTATAACTATCTTGTTTTTTATACGACTTAGACTGCCTTGAAGTTTGTCATCAGATTCAGGGTTGTACCCTTGCTGTTGTTTTTCTTCATTACTTTGTTTCTCAGCCATGGTATCCTCTCCATACGATCTTAGATTTCTTAGATAGTCTGAGTGTTACAGGACTCCTTTAACTTACAAGAATGATTCGATTTTCGACCAAATTTGATCCATTTTTTTACCTAACCCTCCGGTATCATATTCATTTATGGTTTGACCTTTGATTTGTGCCTGGGTGAAGCGGACATCATAGCCCAATTCTCCAACAACAGGGATATCATTTTGGGAACAAAAACTATAGATTTCTTGGACTAGCCCTTGATTGATATCAGCCTTATTAATTATAGCCAGGGTCTGTATTTGAAAATATTGGGTCAGTTCCCTGACCCGATAGAGATCATTGACTGCTGAGATAGTAGGTTCGGCAATAATCAGGGTCAAGTCGGCATTGGTAAGAGATGCAATGACCGGGCAACCGATCCCAGGTGAACCATCAACCAGGACAAAGTTATAGTTGTTCTCTTCGGCAAGTTGGTGTGAGACCTGTCGGACAGTAGTAACTAATTTGCCGGAATTTTCTTCGCCTATGCCCAAACTAGCGTGAACCATGGGTCCGAACCTTGTCTTGGAGGTATACCAATGGCCACACAATCGGGGATTCATTCGAATGGCCTCCACCGGACAGACATGGTAACAAAGGGCACAGCCTTCACAATTTTCTTTTATGATTTGAATATCCGGGCTTATAGCCTCGAAACGACAAGACTCCCGGCAGACCTCGCATTGAGTACACAAATCATAATCAATTTCCGGGAGTTCACCACTTATAAATTCATGGGTTTCTTGTACTTCCGGGTGCATGATCAGATGCAGGTCTGCAGCGTCGACATCGCAGTCAGCCAAGACTTTTGGCGGTCCAAGTCCGGCTAAGGCTGAAGTGATTGTCGTTTTTCCGGTTCCACCTTTCCCACTAATAACCACCATCTCTTTCATAATTAAAATCCTTTTTTCCTATTTGAAGGCTGATAGATAGACCTTGCTAAACAATTCCACCTTTAATTTGAGTCAAGCCTTCTGGCGTGCAGATATATTATTCCACAGTTCTTCAAAGTAGTTATCAAATTCCGGAAATTCCTCTACCAGGAGTTGACCTTTGGAATAAGCTGTGGCCGCAGCGTCTGTGTGAGGCAATCTGGCTAGAATGGGAACGTTTTCCTTTTCAAGATATTCTTCAACCTTTTCGTCTCCCATCCCGTCACGATTAATGATTACTCCAAAAGGATAATTGAGTTTGTTCATAAGTTGGACGGTAAGTTGAAGATCAAAGAGACCAAATGGGGTCGGTTCAGCAACCAAAGCTACATAATCACAACCATCCAAAGCCTCTATCAATGGACAAGATGTCCCTGGAGGAGCGTCAATTATATAAGTGTCGCTTTGATCTGCCGCACTTTTTACTTTTTTGATCAGCGGTGGGGCCATGGCCTCTCCGATTCGTAAAAGACCGCCGCACATTTTGATGCTTTTGCTTTCCCCAATCCGCAAACTACCAATGTTTCTGGTGGTATCTGAAATGGCATCAACCGGGCATAGATATTGGCATAGGCCACAACTATGGCAAAGTTCTGGGAAGACCATGATCGAATTGACCATCCATATTAGGGCGTTAAAGCGGCATTCCTGAGCACATTTTTGACAGGATTCGCCCAGACAACTATCCTGATCAATTTGCGGTACTGGAACAAACTGATCCTCCTCACTTTTCCAGACTGGATTTAGAAAATAATGGGCATTTGGTTCTTCTACATCACAGTCTATAAAGGAGACCTTCTGGCCATTTTTGGTTAGGAATGCAGCTAGATTGGCTGCCACAGTAGTTTTCCCGGTTCCGCCTTTTCCACTGGCTATTACTAAACGCATACTTCACCCCGTTATTTTCCTGACATTGGGGTCCCACAAAATGGACAATAGGAGTCCACACAAGGGGTCCCTTTTTGGTTTTTGACTTTCATTCCACATTGGGGACAGATGCAATGTTTTTTTGAGGTACTTTGTTTTGAATTTACAGAAATTACCCTTTGAGGGTGATTGTGTTTAACCCTATTATCCCCTAATTGAGTAAAAGATTCCTTGGTAGATGAACAAGACATTTTTTATCCTCACTAACTATAATTTTCATATAAAAGCGCATGATCTAAAGAAAAGATCATGCGCTTTATGGAGTGGAGGGAGAACATTGTAATCTATAATCTCAGGCAAATATATCATTAGGGGTATATGGATGAGTACCCTCAATGACTTCAATTCCAGACTTGTCTCTGATCTTTTGGATCAGTGAATCCTTATAAGGACAACTATTTAGTATGCATGGCCCTATGTGTATTTTGGTCGGCTTTTCTTCAAAAGGGGCGTTCCAGAGTTTGACCTGAGCTAGCCGGGTAACGATGGTTGCTCCCGGGCAATCGCCGCAATGTAATAACCCCATTATTTGAGCCTGTTGATCGTAGTTACTAAATTGACCTTCTCTTTTATTGAAACCAACCAGACATCTTGAACAGGCTATGCAAACATCATCCATGGCCTTTTTACAACCGATAATAAGTATCTTTTCCATATGCTTACCTCATGGTATTATTGTTATAATCAACAAAAATTTTATATCTGTTAAAAGAATGTGAACCCAGAACCGTGAACTGTGAACCGTAAGACGAAGATGGTAAGAAATTATTCCTTTATTCTTATTTCTTTGGTCCACGGTTTATCCGGTTAAATCTCTTTTTATTTAACTGGGTCAGCGGTTCACGATCCACTACCAGTGTCCAGGCTTATCTGCCCCTTGAGTTGATTGGAGTTGACCGTTTTTATAGGCTTGAATAAGCTCTTTTATTGTACCTTGTTGAGCTAGATAAATCGACATACCTCCACCACTTAATGCCGCATAGGCTTTGGGACCTATGTGTCCAGAGATGACAGCCTGAGCACCGGATCGGGCAACTGTCTGTGCCGCCTGACCCCCGGCTCCCTGAGGGGCTTGGGCGTTTTCAGCATTGGAAATATACTCATATTGATCAGTATCTAGGTCGTAAATAATGAATCCGCTTGCTCGTCCGAATCTGGGATCAAGCGTTGCTGAAAGATCATCACCTTGACTACTTATAGCAATTTTCATGAAATTCTCCTTATAAACAATTTTTCGATCAGATATAACAGAAAGATTTAAAGTATAGTTATTTATATTCTCAGGGCGGGGAGCAAAAGCCTTATCAATAAGGAGACCTTATTATCCTTTTTCTCTTCGCAATTGAATTTTTACTTGGTTATTGTGATTAGGGCATACCCACTCCATGACATCAGGATCGCCCATGGGAAAGGTACCGTCAAATTGTAACATGCAGATCCAATTAAAGATATTGTGATAGAAATATCCACAGAAATTACCACATCTATGTATACTCAATTCAAACTCATCGCCTTTTTGCAGGCCAATAGTACATTCTCCCTGCATATCAATCACTTTGGCCACGACCTTATTACCGATTTTGGGAAAATTGACTGCCATTTCTAACCTCCTATATAACTTGTGAGTCTTTCTTTTGATGCCCCGCCCTTAAAGGATTCATGACCTATTCATAGGATTTTTGCAATAGGTTTTTTGATTTTGACAACCAGGCATCAACAGCTGATGATCACTATTGGAGATTATGGCGTCAAGGACTTCTTGGATGTCCCCTCTTCTCCAATCAAGAACCTCTATGCTGTGATTATGCAGTATTTGTTTTGTATTTTTGCATAAAGCGCCACATACAAGCATCTCAACTCCACAAGCGATCATGGCTGAAATCCTAGAAGAGCTACCTTTGTCTGGAAAGGACATCTCGCCCGCCGAAGCAATTGAGCCATTTTCATAAGTATACATTTTTAAAGTGGTTGCATTTTCAAATAAGGAGGCCAACCTGTTTTTATAAGTTGCCAGACAAATTTTCATATATGATCCCCTGACATGGGGGCTTACTTTGTAACTTTTAGAATATTGTATAGATTTTCTATATACAAAATATGTGACTTGTTTAGTCTTCTTTACGGAACTAATGCACTTATTATGCCAATATTAGAAATATCAGGGAAATCAAAAGGTTAATAACAAGAGAAACTGAAGAGAATAAAAAATGAGTTTAAAATGGGCTAATTTTGTGCCCATTAGTGAGGAGGGCAGGCTTATTATAAGTCTTGAGATGGAATCTTTTTCAATAAACGCCTTAAGGTATCCTTGGAGATGTTCAACTCTCTGCAGGTAGCCATCTTTTTCCCTTGATGTTTCTTTAGGGTCTTTAAGGCTGCTTGGCTCTTGATCTCTTCTAATGTCTGTGAATAGTCATTATTTTTCGGTAATAATTTTTGAGGCTGAAGATATTCAGGCAAGTGTTCGGCTTGGATGAAGCCGTCAGGACAAAGAATAAAGGTATATTCTATAATATTCTCTAATTCCCGGATGTTACCGGGAAAAGAATGGCGCATAAGTAGGCTAAGAGCATCCTCAGAAATGCCCTGAATAGATTTTCCCTGAAGGAGATTGAAATTGCGAACAAAATGATTGACCAAAAGAGGTATGTCTTCAATCCTGGAACTAAGAGGAGGTAAGTTTAATTGAACTACATTGAGACGATAAAACAAGTCTTGACGAAAGAGTCCTTTTTGGACCTGATCAGACAGGTCCTTATTTGTAGCTGCAATAATACGGACATCAACCTTTTCCGGACCAAGAGATCCCAGTGGTTCAATCTTTTTGTCCTGTAAAAATCTCAGAATTTTGACCTGAAGGGAAAGAGGGAGTTCTCCAATTTCGTCCAGAAACAGGGTTCCTTGGTCTGCTAATTGAAAACGGCCAGGTTTGTCTTTTTTGGCATCTGTAAAGGCCCCGGCTTTGTATCCAAAAAGTTCAGATTCTAGGAGATGCTCGGGTAATGCTCCGCAATTGACTACAACAAAAGGCTGACCTTTTTTGGGGCTTAAATTATGGATTGCTTTAGCAAAGAGCTCTTTGCCTGTACCTGATTCCCCAGTCAAAAGCACTGTAGAAGGGCTTTGTGAGATCTGAGGTAATATCTTGTATATCTTGCGCAAGGCCTCACTTTTGCCGACAATATCCTCAAAAGTATAGTTTTCTTCCATCTTTTGACGCAAGATTTGGATCTCACTCAGATCGCGGAATGTTTCTACTCCTCCAACAAGATGGCCCTGAAAATCGTACAAAGGGGCAGCGCTGATACTAATGGGGATTTTTGTCCCGTCCGGACGAATTATATAGATGGACTTGTTGCTGATTGATTCGTTTTGTTGCTGACATTGTTTTATGGCACAGGAACCGTCACATAGGCTTGAGCGAAAAATTTCCCAACATTTTTGACCAATGGCCTCTGAAGATGAGGTATGGGTTATAATCTCAGCACATTGATTAAAATATGATATATTCCAATTTAAATCTACGGTAAAGACACCATCGGCTATGCTGTCTAATATGGCTGCACAGGGTAGATTTTCGGGAAAATGCAATGATGATGAAGACATAGGTGATTATATATATTGGCTACCCAATTCTGTTATTATCTTTTCAATATCCTTACCTTCCTGACGCAGAAGCTCCTTTTTGGCCTGATTCAATTTGTTTCTGATAGAAGGGTCTTGTATCTCTTTTATGGATCTTAGAGCTCCACCTCTGCGACCCAAACGGTAAAGGATTCTCTCTTCTTCAGGCATAGACAAGTAGTCATCAATAACCCTTATCATGGCTTCTTTATCTTCAGGCAGGGTACCTTGGACTTCTTCCAGTAAGTTCATAATATGATCCGAGGTTACTGTACTTTGGATACCGTCAAGCAAAGAGATCATCAATCTTATCTCTTTAGCCGTGTCATCATCTGAGAGTAACTGAAAAGTCCCTTCTTGAAGCATATTATAAAGTGGTGTCTCGGGAATGACATGGAGGCTACGGATTCGAATATAATCAGGATTGATCTGATTCAGAACATAGGCTGTTTGTTCGGCATGTTCCTTTGACAATGCCTTTCCCCCTAATCCGGGCATGATATATTCAGAAAGGGTAATGCCACTTTGGACGATTTTTTGACCGGCTAGAATATGTTTTTGACCGGTTGTTCCCTTGTTTACCAGTTTAAGGACATTATCAGAACCGCTTTCGAGTCCGATATGAATCCGAGCTAGACCGGACTCTTTGAGGCTTTTCATTTCTTCAAGGCTCTTTCTGGCCACAGTACTACTTCTTGCATAAGTTGTGATTCGCTGCACTTGAGGTATACGCTGTGTAAGGTATTCAAAAGCCTGAACCAAATCATCGCTTTTCATGATCAGGCTGTTGGCATCCTGGATAAATACATTCCCATCCCCCCGACAGGCCCAAACAGTTACCTGCTTGTACTGTTCTGTATAGTCTGGATTTGAAAGGATATACTGTAAGAGTTCTCGGGTAAATTCACCTTCATATCCAAGATTTCTGGATACTTGCGAGAGGTCTTCAAGTATATTGGCTACAGCATCAATATCAGCAAGTATTTCGGCCATTGAACGCCGACTAAACGTTCTTTTTTTGTAGATTGGACAAAAGGCACATTTATTCCAGGGACAATTCCTTGTGAATCGTAGAAGTAAGCTTGTGGCCTCACTCGGTGGTCTAATTGGTCCTTGTTCGAAGCTCATTGTATTCATAAATACTATCCTATATTCCCAGATGTCTTGGTTGCAAAATTATAGTTGGTTTTCATCCGGAAACTGCCCTTTTTCCGTTTGGCTGCGTCAGTCTGCAAAGTTATTCGTCAACGTATTAAGATACGCCTCCTCATAATTTCTTGATTTCCTTGCCAAACGAAAAAAATCTAGTTTCCGAATTGAAAACTTGTTATTTCCATATCCGGAAATCAAATATTTCCGGATGGGAACTAGTTATCTTTTACAAAGTAATTATTTTGTAAGTATTATAATCAACCTGTCAAGATGCAATAGATATGATGCTTGTTAACATTCTAGAGTCAGGAACCCATGAATAGAATCCCGTATCCGACACGTTTATTTATATTTTGGCGCGCCTTAGAAACTTCAAAAAAAGCTGAAATCCAGAGTGTTTAAGAAGAACACCAACAAACATGCAATATGTTTTTGCTATTTATCATTGATAAGTAGTTTCCTTGGTATCCCCTGCAGCATCTTTCACCCGGCATTCGTTGTCCTGATGCGAATTTTGGGCGGTCTGGCACCAGTCGCAAACATTGGCGAGTTCGTCGATCCAGGTCTTATGCCAGAGGTTGACTCGGCTGCAATAGGCGGAACGGCCAATGAGATGGGCGGCTACAGGGGCGGTGAGCAGAAGAAAGAAAACAGCGGCCAGAGCCCGGAGAGTAGTGCCGGGGTCTTTGGAAAAAAATGCTAGTCCGATAAAGATCAGGCCCGATCCCAAAGCCCCGGCCTTGGTGGCCGCATGCATACGGATGAGGGTATCCGGCAGCCGGACGATGCCCAGCGAAGCGACAAAGGCGAAGATGCCGCCTGTGATGAGAAGCAGAGCGGTGATAAAATCGTTCATGAATATTTCCTTATCGTCTGATTAAGTTATAATGCTTGCATCAAAACATGTGGTTCGATGCTTATATAGGCTAAGTCGACAAACTGGCTAGAGAAATCATCATCAAAATGGTTACCTGAGTCATTAGTCTTTTGGGGCGGAATCATCTCGGTTGTTTTCTTTGTCATTCCACCTGGCTAGGCGTTCCCGGAACCGAG
>CAYUNZ010000017.1:0-8470 GCA_964446205.1 uncultured Desulfohalobiaceae bacterium
TTAGTTTTTTGATCCTCGGTAAACTTTGAACGGTCAACCTTCTTCCGGGTCACGTACAACAATAAAAAAACATTTTATCATATCCTAGTTGACATAAATTGGCAAATTCACCATTATCAGTCAAAGCAACTCAAGATTTATAAATATAGATTATCAATTGCAGTAATAAAGATGGCTAGGAATTGGCCTATTGCAATTTTTCTAACCCAGATGCCCTGAGCTGGACATAACGAGGCATAAAAATAACTGATCACAAAGAACAGGCACTTTATATCTTTCTGAATGACCTGGTAATCTATGCATATTTATGACATTTTTTTATATTTATCCCTAGCATTTGGTTTCTTGATGGCTTTCAACCTCGGGGCCAATGACGTGGCCAATGCCATGGCCTCGGCTGTTGGGGCCAAGGCCATCACTGTTCGTCAAGCCGTATTGATAGCCGGCACACTTAACTTTGTCGGAGCGGTTTTTTTGGGCTCGCATGTTACGGCCACTGTCAGCAAGGGCATCATCAATGCCGAACATATTGCCGACCCCCAGATCATGGTGGTCGGAATGCTATCTTCTCTGCTGGCAGCTGCTATATGGGTCTTTATTGCCACCTTAACCGCTTTACCGGTATCTTCGACCCACTCCATTATCGGCAGTATCCTGGGTTTTGGTTTGGTGGCCTGTGGGCCAGGCATCATCAATTGGTATATACTGGGGGGTGTAGTCCTTTCCTGGGTCATCTCCCCCTTTTTTGCAGCCGGTGTCTCTTACCTTGTCTTTTCCCATATCCGCCGCTTTATTTTGGTTCGTAAGAACTTTTTCATCCAGGCCTTGCGCTGGGCGCCGGTTTGGGTAGCCTTGACCGTTGGACTGGTCCTGCTGTCTTTTGTCTACAAGACGCCATTTGGCAAGAGTCTGCCCATCACGTGGTGGCAGGGCCTGCTCTTTATCCTGGTCTTTGTTTGTCTGGTCTGGTATGCAACCTCCAGGCTTATCTCCAGGCTCATGGCTGGAGCTGACAGGTCGGCTGAGAGTGTCGAGTTTATCTTTCGCAAGATACAGGTCGGGACCTCGTGTTACGTTGCTCTGTCCCAGGGGGCCAATGACGTGGCCAATGCCATCGGTCCCGTAGCGGCCATCTACATGATCGCCAGAGAGCAGGTTATCCTGTCCCAGGCTGAAGTGCCGATACCAATTATCGCTTTGGGCGGGGTAGGTATTGCCTTGGGGGTAATGATCTTTGGCCGCAAGGTCATAGCCACCGTAGGCACAAAGATTACCTCGCTGACAAATACCCGGGGATTCTCAGTAGATTTCGGAGCTGCCACCACAGTCCTGGCAGCTTCCAATCTTGGTTTGCCAGTTTCCACCACCCATGCAGCTGTAGGCGGGGTAATTGGCGTCGGTCTGGCCAGGGGCTTTAGCGCTGTTGATTTTGGGGTTCTTTTCCGTATTGTTATCTATTGGGTCCTGACTATTCCCATTGCCGCTTTTACCAGTATCATCCTGTTCAATATTCTATCAGCGATCTTTCTGTAAAATTGGCCGGATTTTTTGATGACAAATGTGTAGCCCGGGTATAAAATATCAAATTAAGGTAGATGTTGCTCAATAAAAAAAGGATTTTCTTATGATGAAGCGTCTTCCATTTTTTGGCCTGCTCAGTCCCCGGTCTCCAATGAAGGGGCTTATAGAGCACTACATGAAGATTGACGAGTGTTTGAATATCATCAAGGACGCCCTGGAGTGTTATGTCAAAGGATCTGAGGTCTGCCGTGAGTTCGATGAGCTGAGCAATGAGATTGACGACATTGAGGCCCATGCCGACAAGATCAAGCGCAATATTCGCAATCATCTTCCCAAGCGGCTATTTATGGCCGTAGATAAGACCTTGTTCTTGAACTATACCCGAGGTCAGGACAATATTCTTGATGCGGCCCAGGAAGCACTGCACTGGTTAGGGATGCGCAGGATGGAAGTCCCTGCCGAGTTTCAAAAGCCGATCATTGACTTTATGGACCAGGTTTCAACTACAGCCAAGCTACTTCAGCCGGCCCTGGAGAATACGGTTAAAATTGTGCATGGAGAAGCCTTGGATCGGGAGGTTTGTAAAGAAAAATTTCGAAAGATCAGGGATCAGCGGGATCGGGTCAGCCGGGAGAAAAAGGTTCTTATATCAAAAATATATAATGCCGAATTGGATTTCAAGGATATCTACCAGCTTATCCTTTTTATTGAGTGTCTCAGTGAAATGGCCAAAAATTGTGAGACTTGCTCTGATACTCTGCGGGCTATGATTGCCCGCTAATATAGTCATCCACGTTTGGTTTTACCAAAGAATAATCACCTGACTGTACCTATATTACTTTAGAAGGACAGTTTTCGGATGAAACTAATTGGTAATACAGTCAGTTAGATGCTCATATACAAGACACTTATTTCGGCCTTGTCTTTTTGATTCATACATTGCCTTGTCAGCTCGAAAAAGGATCTCCTGGCCAGTAAGATTGTATTCGGCTTTGTATTCAGCAATACCAAAGCTCATTGTCAAAGAAATTGTATTTCCATTAACCTGAAACAATGATTTAGCAATCTCTCCACGAAGCCTCTCCATGACTTCCCGAGCCTCATTGCAATGTGTTTCTGGCATAATAAAAATAAACTCTTCGCCCCCATACCTGGCAATCGTATCTGAGGCCCTGAGATTATCAGAAAGATAGGCAGCTACTTCTTTCAGAACAATATCACCAACCAAATGGCCGTAAGAATCGTTGATCCTTTTGAACAAGTCTATATCTGACAAACACAGGCAAAAACTATTCCCATATCTTTTAGATCTAGCCAGCTCCTTCTCCAACAGCTCAAGAAACTTGCGATAATTAATCAATCCGGTCATCTCATCATAAAAGGCCAATATTTTGAGTTGTTCAATATTTCGCTTTTGCTCCAAAATATAGGAGGTCATTGTATACGAGCTTTTTATTAGCTGTCTCCTGGCTTCTTCCAGAATAGAGATGTAGTCATGTTCTTCATCTAAACTTAGATCAAAAAGTGGAAATACATTTGAGGTCTGTTCCTGCAACTTCAAAATAATATCTTCGATAGAGTAATCCTTTTCAAAGCTATATTCCTCAAAATAATACTCCAGCATAGCAAAGGACACAGACTTATTCGCACTATACAGAAAATTAGATAATTTTGATGAGAAATGGAGAATCTGAGTTATGTGAGCCAGACTCTTTTTTTCTTCAGGTATATTTTCCGGATTATATTTATAAAGTACAGGTAAAAAAAATATTTCTGGAAAACCCCATTTCTGAAATAAGTAAGAACCCATTTCCATATGAGTGATACCCAAAACCGATTTCTCGGCTTCCTGAAATTCACATTGAGAATTCTGCACTGTCCGGATGACAACGTTATATTGGTTTGGCATACTGTGTATAAAAGCGATTATACCCAAGTTACTTATCAAACCCAAAAAAAAGGCGTCTTCAGCAAACAAAGGTTTGGTCTTACGGCACAAGATTCGGGAAGTAAGGGCGGTAAGCAAAGAACTTTTCCAAAAAACAGAATAATCAAAACCGATTTCCTTGTTTCTATTCAGATTTCTAATCAGAGAGAAGCTCAAGGCCAAGTTCTTGACTACATGAATACCTAATAAATTAACTGCATGAAAAACATTGGTGATATTTTTTGTAAGTCCATACATTGGCGAGTTGACAAGCTTGAGGACTTTGCCACTCAAAGCAGGATCAGTAGCCAAGATCTCAGCAAGATCCTTTACTTCCGGACTTTCACACTGCATCAGCTCTAGGATACGAAGGGCGATACCTGGTAGTGTGGGGAGGTCTTTGGAGTCTTGTAATATTTTATCAACGAATTTCAGTTGATCCATCAATAGTGCCTTTTCTATAAGAACAGTGTTTTCCTATAAAAATGTTTACAATCAAGATATACATAGAGTAAAGCCTATCAGAATTTAGCCTGATAAAAATCTCCGTTACTAATAATAATCTTTTTTATCAAGCTGAACAAAGATTTGTTTATCATATCCTTACCGAAACATCAAACAAGGGATAAAGTTAATCATGGTGTACTAAAATAATGACAATGAATTTATTTTTCATTATCTTATCAAAGTTGAAGAAAACCCTCTGCCTAAGCAAAAATTACCACTGACAAGCCCCACACCCATTAGAAGAAGCAAACTCTGGGCATTGACTGTGTTTTGAGTCCGAAGTAATCTATTTTAGGCATAAATTTTACACCACAACAACTATAATCAATACTTGACCTTACAGAACAATGGAACAAAGCCAACCCTTATCTGCCCGAACTCTCAGAAAAAAAATCATCTTTTGGACACTATTGACACTATCAATTCTATTCCTTGTCGGGGCCAGCCTGATAATCTGTCTGCCAATGATCCTTTCTTCTTCCTGGATAAATGAGATAGCCACCCAAAAAGCCAGCCAAGCCCTTGGCCAACCAATCAAGATAGAATCAATCAACTTTGCCTGGGGAAGAGGTCTTGAGATTAGGGGATTACAAATCAAGACCGACCAGGATCTTAAAAAAAAGAATATCTTAACCCTTACACAACTCAGTATCCAACCTCAATGGTCAAATCTGCTAAGCAAAAAGCTCTCTGTGGTTATCGATCTAAGCGGACTGGACATGAGATACCTTAAGGGACCAACAGGTCGGACAAACTGGGATTTACTGAGGCCAAAGCCAAAAGAGGAAAAAACAGCCAGCAAAACCTCCCGGCCACTCATATCCGAGCCTATTGAGATGAATCTGCCAATAGATCTGGGGTGCCGGATCCATATGGAGGATCTTTCCTTTCAGATCATCGACCTGAGAAAAGATTACAGACTAACCCTGTATAACACCTCTATGTCTTTGGATCTACCTTCTATACACCAAAAGCCTATTTCGACTCAAATCAGGTCCTCGGGATCACTGAACGGCAAACCACTGCCCCCTTTGAAACTAGCTCTGACTGTACACAATCTTTTGGATAAACACAGCAATCTTGATCCCCGCCGAATAGGACTCAAGCTTCTGGCAAATATACCAGGGAGTCGTATAAATATCAGTGGCGGTCTCAACCATGAAGGAATTACCAGCCAGATAGACATCAAACTAAAGCAACTACTCTCAACTATAGGCCCTTTGATTCCTGCCCCGCTGCCTGAGATCAACGGCAGTGTCCATATCAAAACCCAGGCTGACTATGACTCAAATCAGGAAATACAGACTGATCTTCTTTTAAAGGCCAGCAATCTCTTGATATCAGGGGCTGATATTTCTGATCTATCCGGAGATATCAATCTGTCCTTTAAAGCCTCTGGCAATCCTCGAAAGAAAGTCAATTTCAATATGAACTGCCATGGTAAGAACTTAAAAACCAGTTTTCTTAGCAATCAATTAGGCCCCTTGAGTTTCGAATTATCCCAGCAAGGGGTCTATCAACTAAACAGGCAAAGCCTTGATCTTTACTCAGGGAATCTAACTATCCAGGAACAAAATTCACTTCATTGGACAGCCCGAATAACTTCAGTCCAAAGTCAAAATCCAGACATTGATTTCAGAATAAACAAAGGACAATTCAAACTACAGGAGATCTTGACCCTAACGCAACCTCTTTTGACGAAAAAAATCTCTTTTAATTTTTTAAAAGGATACCCAGGCCTTGTCCAGATCAACGATCTACATTTTAGAGGCCAACCTCCTCCTCATGAGCAAGACATTACTCTGGACCAAATTAAGATAGCCTTACCTCCGCTTGACTTTCATTCCGAGGAAAACAGGATAAAAACTGGACCCTTGGCCTTATCCCTTTATAATTCAACTATTAAAATGCAGTCAGCCTTCCCGTCTGAAGTCAGAACTATAGCTGATCTGCAGGTTAATGACCTTGTTTTGCATGGGATTGAGGACATCTCGATTGGTCAGCTGGATATTTTCAAACTTCAATTAGTTGCTGAGCAACTAAAGCCAAACAATAAATCCCTGCTGGGACTGATTGGTCAATTTCATATCCATGAACAGGCTAAGATAGAAAGACTTGCCCTGCCCAATCAAGCTTTCTTTCCCCGGGTAACTCAAGAATTAAACTTAGATCTCAAGTTCAAAAATCCCTTTTCCTGTCTTATTGATTTGCAAGAATTAAAGGTAACCTCTCCGGAGATGACCTTCTTTACCAGCCCCAAAAAGCCCCTAAAGACAGGGTTTAATTTCCGATCAACAGGGAAATTCTGTCTCAATCCATTTGAACCAATGATGACGGACATTGAGGATATGGCAGTTGACATAGACTTGGGCCGTTCCTTGAACCTAAAAACAAATCTCCAGGCTATGTCTTTGGGCAAAAAAGAGCTGAAGTCCCAAGGCAAAATAAAACTTGATCTAGCCAAGCTAAAGCCTCTCCTGATCAAATCCTTACCATTCAAGTCAGATTTTTCTGGTCAAACAGAGATAAATTGGAGTCTGACCGGCCGAGTCCCCAACAATAATGAGATAAAGCTCCTTAAGTCCCCAGACGCCTTATCTGATCAGAGTCTGAATAAGATGTACTTCTTGCATAACCTGAAGCTAACAAGCTCGATGAAGCAAATAAACCTGAAATGGCCTTTACCAGATCTGGGCTGGATCCAGATAGTGGATATGAAGACAAAAAGGCCACTAACTATAGATCTGAGTAAAGGACTTAGTCGGATAGCTCTTTTAGCTGACATAGATATTAAAGAAATCCAGAATGTTCCCGGATTGGAAAAATTGGATTATAAACCAGGATTATCATTGCTCTTAGAAGCCTCAATATCTGATCTAAACCAAATTCGACTGACAGAAAGACTCAAATTAAAGCCTTTATCAATAATTCAGACTACTAAAGTAGTCATGGACAACCTAGGTTCACTATTGAACAAATCTACTGAACAACTCCTGCCTGTGGCCCTTTCCAAGCTTCAGGCCCAAATATCTGGCGGCTTTCAGGCTGATTTTGGTTCATCCGGTCAGATCTTAGCACCTGGAATTGCTTTGGGCAATAGGATCAAAGCTGATTTCAGGGCTGATCTTGCCGGAGAAGATCGTCTTGACCTGGATCTAAAATTGATTAGTCCCGGATTTGAAGCAAAATTTAAGGATATGGCTTTGATTAAAGGACTGCAAAGTCAGCTTGAGCTATCCAAGACCTTTTACATCCATCAGGCCCAAAATAAGCCCATGAACTCAAAACAGGAATCAAATCTATCCAAACAGGTCTTAGAACCAGTAGATGAGATCAGGGAAAAATCCTTTGATTCTAGGAGACAGGACAAGCCTTATTGGCTCAAAGAATTTGGCCAACAGCCTGATCTGGCCTTGGCCCAGGCTAATCTTCAAGCTTTACCATTCCCAATAAATATTTCTGATCTTAGTCTGAATATCAGTCAAACCCAAGGGATTCCCGGGATTGAAAGCTTTCAGCTCGATCTTTTTTCCGGTACTCTGGTGGGCAAGGCTAGGATTGTCCCTAGAGAAAGTGGTTTTGGACTTGATCTGGCCTGTTCCTTCTCCGGCTTGGATGCTAACCAGGTTTTACCCAAAAGGCTTCGCTCCAAGACCGGATCTGCAGCAAGCCAGATTTCAGGCCGGCTAAGCCTGGATTTGCCGTTTGAGGAGCAAATAGCCAAGATGATTCAAAAGCTTGATCTAAAACTTGATCTGACCCATATAGGTAGTCAGACTCTGCAAAAATTCCTCTATGCCATGGATCCAAGCGGCAGTAATGAGGCCATAGTCAGACAAAGAAAGCTTTTAGATCTTGGTCGTCCCAAAAGGATCAAGCTATCTTTGAATCAGGGCAGTCTCTCTCTTTCTGGTCAGGTCGTGGTCAAAGGGATAGAGATCAATCTACCGTCTATAAATCGATTGCTTGTTTCTGAATTACCTTTGGAGGAACAATTATCAGACCTTGGCCTCCCTTTTAATTCAGTCAATAAGATATTAAAGACCATTGCTGGCCAAGAGATTATTCTTGGAAAAGACAAAAGCCTGTACTTTAACCGGACCAACCCCTGAAGGGAGTTAATATGTATAAATTTTTGCTTACCTGTTCAATATTGCTTCTTGGTATAATTAATGGCTGTACCTTGGCTGATGTCAAAGTCAATGTGGCCAGCCAACGGACTAGCCTTGAAAATCAAGTCCTGGGCAGCTACAATTCTTTGACTGAAAAGACCCTGCTAGTAGCCTCAGTTCGAGGAGTAACCCCAACCGGTCAGATCGAAACCAAAGCAGAACAAAGCCTGGAACAAAGTCTGGCTGTAGAGGCTATGCAAGTCATTGGCTTTCACCAGGATGATATCCGGAATTTCAAGACCTTGGGCTGGATTGGAGAGAATACCAAGGGATTACTGACCACCTTTCCCCGCCAAACTAAGGATATTCCATCAGAATTGCAGGATTTTGCCGCTAGATATCC
>CAYUNZ010000017.1:8570-24550 GCA_964446205.1 uncultured Desulfohalobiaceae bacterium
AAGCCCTTTCTGCTTTCCAGGATAAGAGCAAACAGATACCCATGCCGGTAGAAAAAAATGGAACCATCCCTGCATTGCCAGCTATTGAACCAGCTCAGTTAACAGCCAGAGTAGATCCTGTTCTGAGTTATTCTGTTTCCCAGAATGGCTCGAGCATAGCGGTTACTTCCAAAAAAGATGATTTTTCTGCCATCTGGATACAATCCGGTGATCCCAAACAGGTCAAACTCCCTGAGAAGATTCTGGCCTCAGGAGGAGATCAATTCCAAGCCGTTTTTTTGCCAGATCATTCTGGGCTAATTTATGTTGGCACAGCCCATGATGTCAAAGGAGATCTTTTTTGGCTTAAAACCAACAAGGCAGAACAGGAAGCAGTAAGACTGACCGGGCGTGAGACCACTGATCGGGCCCCTTGTCCGTCACCAGACGGTCGGAGAGTCTATTTCCATCAATCCCAACCAGGGCAAAACAAAAGACAAATTGCTGTCTTAAAGACAAAAGACCCAAGAACTGATCCCCTTATTCTGGATATCCCACGGGATGCTGCTTATCCAGCTATATCGCCCAATAATAGACAGTGCGCCTTTGTCTCAAATACAGAAAAAGGCCGGGCCATATTTCTCTTTGATCTGAAAAACAAACACTTACAAAGATTGACTAAAGGACCCTTTATTGATCAAAGCCCAGCTTGGTCAGAAGATGGAAAATACGTTTATTTTACCAGGTGTTTGCAATCAGGGCAATGCAGTATCTGGCGTATTTCCGTGGAAAAAGAAAAAACCAGGCCTTATCCTGTTACTTCTAGCAGATTTCCGGCTAGAGAACCGGAGTTGGCTGGTGGACGTCTCTATTTTCTCTCTGACAAGTCTGGAGTGAATAATGTCTGGTACTTGCCGGAAACAGGACAGATACCTCTGAAGGGTTCGTCCAAAGCCCAACTGGAATTAGCTAAAGAGCTCAAGGATATCTATCCCCCTGATTTGGATCTAACTGCCTTGGCCTATCAAAAGGTTAGACAGAGCTTTCCTGGTCAAAAAGAGATTGCTGCTTTAGCTTCCTTAGCTGGAGCCAGTATCTATGCAAGGTTGGGACAAGATCAGTATGCTAAGGAGTTGTATAACGATCTGATTCATAATCTAGGTCTTCAGCCTCAGGCTGGACAAGCAGAAATAAGGCTGAAAGTACTTCAGACCAGGGATGATTGGAAAGACCAGGTGACTACTAAAGACAGGCGTCAACTCCTGGATAAGGCTATAGATGATCTTAAAGCCATTGCTGAAAAAGAGCAAAATTTTCCGCGGTTACAGGCTGAATCCAAAATTGAACAGGCGGAACTGTTAATAGAACTCGGAGGCGACTCTAAGGATCTGCTTTTGGCTCTGGATCTGGTTGAATCTGTCTTTAAAAAAAAGAGCCTGGACAAGGAGCAAAGGGCCAGGGCCGGGCTGATAAAGGCCAGGGTCTTTGATCAGGTCGGCCGGGAAGAATCAGTTATTCCTATTTATGCCAATATAGTTCAAAAATTCCCTGAAATTCAGCCTTGGTCGGACCAAGCAATCCAAAGGATACTGGATTTTCGATTAGCCGGTACAGACAATCAAGCCCTTCAGGAAAAGATCACAATACTTCATGGAATCTTTGACACTTATAAAGATACACTGCCACGTTTAGCCATGGGGGCCAATAACCGTATCGGTGATTTGTATTATCAGGCCAGGGAATGGGTCAAGGCCAAAGCTGCTTATCGACATGTCCTGAAAGAATTCAAACCCTCTTCCTCTAACCAATATGCTGCAGCCAGACTGGCCCTGGCTGAAATCCTTTATCAGGAAGGGCGTTTTTACCAAGCTTTGCAATTGTATCAGAGTGAAATGGCTGTCCGGGCCTTTGAAGATTATCTGTATGGTCTGGCTTGGAACGGATATATCCGGAAAAATCTGGAAGCGGCCGAATACCATTTTGGTCTGGGAGAGATCTCCCGAGCTAGAACCATGTTTTATAATCTTTTGCAAAAAGACCCGACCCTGATTGAGGCCCACCGGGGATATATCAAGTCAGCCGCAGCTCAAAATAATATAAAACCGGTTTTGCAAGCTTACAGTCAAGGACTGAAAAATGCCCCCAACAATCCAATCCTGCTCTATTGCCTGGGACTTTGTCTGACTTATTTAGAGGACAGAAACAGCCTGAATCAAGCCAAGGGACTTATTATCCAGGCTATCAGGATAAAAGGTCAGGTAGAGTTCTTCCATCAGACTTTGGGATATATTTATGAGGTCTTGGAGACTGTTTATGATCAGCCAGGCAAACTGGAACTGGCCCTGCAGCATTACCGCAAGGCCTTTTTCCTGAACAATCCAGAACAAAATCCTCGTAACCGGGCCAATCTTCTTTTAAACCTGGGCAATATCTGTTTTTTACTGGGACATTATCAGCAGGCTTTTGAGAATTACCAATCAAGAAAACTGTCCGAAACACCCTTTCAGAACAAAGATACTGAACTCATTTTTTATCGCCGTTTTGCCCGGTCAGCCTTTTTATCGGAAAAAAGGGACAAGCCAATAGAAGCACTGGACAAGGCCTTGAAGCTAATTGAGAAACGATTGCAAGCCAAGCAAGCTTCTGAGATTTTGGGTCAACTACACAGCTATATAAAAGAGCGGATACTCCTACCTAACCGGAATAAAGATCAAAACAACAAATTGGTCCGGTCTCTTTTTGAACGTCAATCAGCGATACAAGCCAGGTTATTTCAGGCCAGCCGGAAAGAGGTTAATCCGCCGCCTGATCCTGGCTGGCAAACCTATAAGGCTAGTCTGGAAAGCATAATCAAAAAACAGGAGAAAATGATTGCAGATCTACAACCTGTTGTTAGGAACATGGATGAACAGGATTGGACAACCACCAAACAAGAACTAGAGCTTATGCTCAAGCGTTCTGAAAAGGCCTTGGAATTTCCCACCAACCTAAGGATTATGCAGGCCGAGATGTTAGACCGTCTCGGGCTGGCTTATCAGGAGACTGATCAATGGGCCAAAGCCAGAAAAAGCTTTTTGCAGGCTTATGTATTAAATAAAGAGCTGGGTCAGAATAAGAATTTGGCTCCAAACCTTAGGTCAGCTGCCTATAACGCCTATCTTCAAGCCAGCCGGGAGACTGGTCAGAAAAGGCAACACCTGTTAAACCAGGCCTTGGATGATTTTAAAGAGGTAATTGATTTAGTTGGGCAATACAGTGTTCCGGCTAAGAAAAAGGATCAGGCCCAAAAAGGCCTGATTAGCATCTCTTTAGATATTGCCCTGGAGGAAAAAACAGCTACCCAGGCCCAGTACGGATTTAGCCCTGAGCAGGAAAAGCGCTTGGCCAGAGCATTTATCAGCCGGATTCAGACTGAGCTGGGACGCTTATACCCAGCCAGACAGGCAGCTAACAAGCAACTGGAATCATATCCTCCTGGTAAAAGTGTTTCGGACAAGGATATTTTCGGGGTCTCTTTATTGCTTCATCGAAGTGCTCAATTAGAATCAGCCCTGGACAATCCTGTACTGGCTAATCAACGTTTCCTACGTTCAGCCCAATTGGCTCTGAAAATGGGTAATCCAATCAGTAGCGCCGTAAATGTCAGCAATGCTGCCTATTGCTTGGCCCCAATAAATACAGATAGTCAGACTTTTCAGAAAAAGATTGCCGAACTTGGCCTTGTAGACAAGAAAACAAATAGATTGCTGTCAAAAAAGTCTAACTTGATTAGTCAGTTAGACCGGACTGCTTATCACAATCAGATGGGGGTAGCCTGGGCTATTCTGGCCATAAAACTGAATCAGGAAAACATACAGTCTGCGGCAAGATCAACTACGCTTTTCAGTCGGGCCGGTAGTCATTTTTTTCAAGGCTTAAGAAGCATTGAGAAAATGGACAAAGCTAATCGGAAGCAACTCTCCTTGCAAGCAGCCATTTATATAAACCTGGCAGATTTAGCCAACCAGATAAGAGCAGGGCAATCCGCCCAAAAATATTTTGCCCAGGCCTTGGAGGTCTCCAAGCAAGGTTGTCTGGCCAGTTTTAAGTGGCGGGCCTTAGCTGGTTTGGGTAATTTGGAAGAGGCTTTAACGGTCTTATCCAGGGTCCCTTTGTTTGAACAGGGCTGCGGACCAGGCGAGGTGTTACAGCGGTTAGCACCACTTGTTCAAGCTGAGGCAGAAGATGAAAATCCGGTCAAGGCCTTTAATCTGTTAGAAAGATTGAGTGAACTGGAAAGGATCAACCGGATGACACCCCTGGTGATTAACTCTATATCGAAAAAAGGACTAAACAGACTAATAGATCTTAAGGCTAGGTTAGATAGGATAAAAGGACTGAAAGAAAAGATAAAAAATACCCAAAAACAAGATCAAAGACATCTTCAAGAGAGGTTGTCACAAGAACAGCAAATCTTGGAAAAGTACCTGGCTAAGGAGAGAGTCTTTCCGACTAACTTTTTGAATTGTTTCCAAGATCAGGTTCGTAGGGACATATTCCTTGAACTAACCGCGATTTCGGCAGCAATGCTTGAACAGGCCAGGACAAAAGCCAGACACGGGACAGATCCTCAAACAAAACAAGCAACCAAAGAATACCAAAGGCTAAGTCAGGAATTTGCAGATAAGCTGGATATGGCTCGAACCAGGCTAACTCCGAACGAACCCGCTGGATTACTGGGGTTTATAGTTCCAGACCCGGTCCAGGCAGTAGATCTGGCTGCAATCATGCCGGAATCTGGAAAAGCAATCAGGCTTTTGCCTTTTGAAAACCAGGGTGAAGAATGGCTGGCAATTGTCTTGACTCCTGGGAAAATAGAGCTGACCCAGGTAAAGCTTGGGAGTATTTCCCAAGTCTCAGATAATGGACCTCAGGTTATTATCTACGAAAATCCCTGCCTCTTTAAACAGATAGGATACAACCTTATGGCCTTGAGCGGGACAAATTTAGTCCGGGCCATGGACAATAAAAAACCTTTTAAAAATAAAGTTTTGTCAATACCCAAACCGATCGAACTCCCTGAACCCTTTCAGTTATTGACTAATGAATCTAAAAGCCAAATAACGGAGATAGCCAAGTTGACTGAGCAAGCCCATTCTTTTTTGGTTAATACTGATGTAGCCAAGTATCATACTGTACCTACCAGGCAGGGGCAGATCCCTACCCCTTATATAGGCCTGGCCACTGATCAGGGACAGTACCTTGACCTGACTAACCTGGCCAATCGGTTGGATAATGTTTCCCTGGCTATTTTGAATCAAGCTTCAATCAAAGATGCCTATCTTTTGGGCCACCTTCTGGTTCAATTCGGGGTGCCTACTGTTTTAATGCCAAAAAAGGAGACCAATTCTGTTCAGGAGTTACAAAGATTTTTCCAAGAATATTCTAAATCATCAATTAGCAAGGCCCTGTCCAGTGATTCGAATAAAAACATAAACATGGGAGCCCTTTGGTTATCCCTTGGTTACTGGGGGCTTGGGCCAAACCAGGCCTCAGAACTTGCCAGACAGAGATTTGCCACCTATGTCCGGGGCGGAGTTAAGACTTATAAGGAAAAGGACTATATCCAGTCCTTGGCCATGTTTGAGAATGGCCTTAATGTAGTCAAAGAGATGCCTGGCTTTAGAAGATATAAGTCCAAGCTACTACGATTTGGCCGAGATAGTGCTTTTTCCGCTGGGCAGATGAATAGGGCCTCTGAGTTAGCTAAAGATTTGGCCATTTATTGGTCAAAGCATAAACCCAATTCTCAAGCTCAAGCCCAGGCCCTGATCAAACAAGGTCTGATCTTGTCCAGACTGGAAAAATTTGATCAGGCTGTACCTTGTCTGCAACAGGCGGTTCAGATCTTGTCTGAACTGGACTTGCCTCTTGAACGGATTCAGGCCCTGGCCGATCTTGGCACTGTACTGGAGAACGCTACTGAATATGACAGAGCCCTGCATGGTTATCAAACTGCGGCCGATCTTAGTCAGGAAATGGGGGCCACTGAACTGCTGGCCAGACAGAAAACGAGTATTGGTCGGATCTATGATCTTCGTTTGTCCAGATATGCCTTGGCTAAAAAATATTATGGCCAAGCCCAAAAAGCCTTTCAAGAACTGGGGCTAAAAGCAGAGGCCTTACAGGCCAGGTTGGATATTGCCAGGTGTGACCGTCTTTTGGGACGTTTTGATCAAACAGAAAATATTCTTGACCAGATTTTAGAAAAGGCTAAAAATCTAAATGACAATAAAAGGTTACAGACCAAGATAGTCTTGGAGCAAGCCAATTGCGCCTGGTTTCAGGCCGAGTATCAAAAGGCTCTCAATCTGCTGCAAAAGGCCCTGGATCGAGCCAGAGAGAAAAATTGGGTTCTGGAACAGGTCATAGCCTTGAACACATCTGGCTTGACCTGGTGGAGTCTAGGCAAGAATGACCGTTCCCAAAGAGATCTGGATCGGGCTTTAGAACTGGCCAAGAGCTTAGAAATTCGCAGAGACGAGGTAGCCACAACTTATAATAATATTGGGCTGGTCTTAAGGGACCAGGATCAATATGAACAGGCCCTGAAGGTACTAAACAAAGCCTTGGCCATAGACAGGCAGATCGGCTCCCGCTGGGCTATAGCCTATGATCTCCGCAATATTGGCCTGACCTATCTTCGTCAGGACAAACCCAAAGAGGCCTTGCCTTTATTGGAAAAGGCCCTGTCTTTGACCAAAGATATTGGTAACACTGTCAACCAGGCCAAGGTCCTGGTGGCCAAAGGTAATTGTCATCTGCAGCTCAAAGAGGACGATCAGGCCCAAAAGTGTTTTCAACAGGCCTTGGACCTGTCCAGACAAATATCTTTAAGGGAGACCATCTGGCGTTCCCAGTATGGCCTGGGCATGATTTATAAAGAACAAGGCCAGCTCAATAAGGCTAGAGAAAAATTCTTGCCAGCTTTAGATGTTATTGAAGAAATGCGGGCAGATATCAAGATAACCCAGTTAAGGAACAGTTTCATTGCTGACAAGATGCAGGTCTATGAGGCCCTTGTATCTGTCCTGCTGGAGATGGGCCGAAAAGCCGAGGCCTTTTATACTGCAGAACGTTCCAGGGCCAGGAATCTGATTGACATGCTTGGCAACCAGAAAATCAGATTAGGAAAGGATCAAAAACTCTATGATCGGCTTACATCGTTGAAAGCAGCCATCCTGGAACAGGAAAAATTAGTTGCTCAGGCCGAAAACAAAGAGGCAGCCAAGATATATCAAGAGAGCCTGGATAAGTACCGAGACAGATACAATGACCTTTTATTACGAATTAAGAGCAAGGATCCGGAATTGGCTTCCCTGGTCAAGGTAGATCCCTTGTCAATCCAAGAAGTCGCAGATCTATTGGATCCAGGGACGGCTTTGCTTAGCTATTATCTTTTACCCCAAGAGATTGTCTGTTGGGTGATCAAACCAGGCCAGACAGAGGTGGTCAGAGTACCGGTCAAACGCAGCAAGTTAAATGCCTTGGTCCTTGAGTTCAGGAGAACCTTACAAAATCTTGAACCATATCAGATCAAGGCTGATAGATTGTCTTCCCTGCTGATAGAGCCTTTAAGCCAGTATCTTGATAAATCCGAGCAGATAGGTATTGTCCCTCACCGGATGCTGCATTACCAGTCTTTTGCCGCCCTAAATAGAGGGAAATCGTCTCTGATAGAGGAATATCCTCTGTTTTATCTGCCTAGTGCCAGTGTGATGCGCTATACCATAAAACGAAGGAGCCAGCCTGGAAGACCTCAAGTTTTGGCTATTGGCAATCCCAGCCTGGATAATCATCAGCTTGAACTGCCCTTTGCAGAGCATGAGGTAAAGTCAATAGGCTGGAACTTTCCAAACTTGACCACACTTTTGCATGAAGAAGCAACCGAGGGCTGGCTGGTTGGCAACATCAACCGCTTCAGCCTTATCCATATAGCTTCTCATGGCAGCTATGATCCCCTTAATCCTCTGTTCTCATCTATCAAACTAGCTGATGACCCCAGAGAAGATGGTGATCTGAAAGCAGCTGAGGTCTTTGGACTGGATATCAGCGCGGAAATGGTAGTCCTAAGTGCTTGTCAATCAGGATTGGGTGATATTCAAGCTGGCGATGAAGTGATCGGGCTAAGCCGGGCTTTCATGTTTGCCGGGACCCATGTCCTGGTTTCCAGTTTATGGCGGGTTAGTGATATATCCACGGCCATGTTAATGAAACAATTTTACCGGGAGTTGAGTCGAACCAATAAAGCCAACAGCCTGCGTCGGGCTATGCTGCATGTCAGGACCTATTACCCGCACCCCGGTTATTGGGCAGGATTTATTCTGTCTGGGGATTATCTGTAAATGTTCACCACACAGATCCATCTTTCTGCGGTCCAGGCAACCGGCCAACTGTTTTCATTCTTTTTTGCTCAAACCAGACTTAGAACACTATAAAAAGGAGAGTCTTATGAAAAACATATTTATTATAGGGCTGATACTATTACTGACACTTCCTTTGCTAGCCTTTGTCACAGGAGAGACTCTGTGGGTAACCTCTCAAGGCTCCAGGTTGCAATCCGAACATAGTATCTCCTCCTCAACAATTGAGGTTCTTCCAGTTGGCACCTCGGTCCAAATCCTGGACAAAGAAGATCGGTGGTACAAAATCCAAGTCCCTTCCGGAGCCCAGGGTTGGATGTACCAAGGTCGACTTTCCCAAACCAAACCCTTGGCCGAATCAAAAGAACAGTCTGATGATTTGTTCGGGTCTCTGACTGGCAGCCAAATCCAAGCCAGACAGGCCGATACTTCCCGAAGCATCAGGGGACTATCCCCGGAAACTGAAGCCTATGCCCAAAATCAACATACCCCACAAAGATATCGTCAGGCCCTGGAAGACATCTTGAGAACCAAAGTCAGCAACAAGGAACTGGCCAATTTCTTGCGTAATGGTCAAATTGGCGAATATGCCACTAATTAGCTGGAACCGCTAAAAAAATATATATTTCTAAAGGAGTCAATTATGAGGAGTGTATATCTTAAGACCTCCCCAACAATACTAATCTTAATTACAACTATACTTTCTGTGGTTTTAATTTCCGATTCATCCTTGGCATCTAACCAGCAAAAATCAGAGTTACAATTTTATAGGTTGGTCTTTTTGGACAAATTTATGGATAAGGACTCAAAAGAGTCCAAAATCCTGCAAGGGGCTCAGTCACTTTTATCAGGAGTACAAGAGATTGATTACCAAACCGAACGTACTATTGGAGAGACTTTGGCCATAAAAGGGCTTGAACGTTATGGCCTGCCGGTAAATGACAAAAAATTGCAGGAATATGTCAACCTTGTTGGGACTGCTGTAGCCAGAAACTCCCTTCGCCCAACCATCCCGTACCACTTTGTAGTTGTTGACAACCAGCTAAAAAATGCCTTCGCCTGTCCTGGGGGGATCATCTTCCTTAGCCATGGGCTCCTGGAGGTTATTGAGAATGAAGGACAATTGGCCAATATATTGGCCCACGAGGTAGCTCATGTCCAGCACAAACATGCCTTGACCTCTATCAAAAGAGCCAGATTCCTTGAAGGGGTAGGAAAAATTACTGCAGCAACTATGGAAGGGGATAAAGGCCAGGAATTCGAATCTATGTTGGGCGATTTACAGACCGTACTCTTTGATAAAGGATTGGACAAAAACATGGAGTTTGAGGCTGACAAAAGCGGCATGGCAATGGCCTATAGGACAGGCTATGACCCAAGGGGTATGATCGAGGTCCTGCAGTCACTTCAGCAAGTCCAGTCAAGTTCGAAACATCAGGGATCCTGGTTTTCTACCCATCCACCCCTTCCCCAGCGCATTGATCGCTGCCAACAGACCCTCTCAGATCTTCCTGACTGGCAGGGTCTTTGCCGTTTACCACAGCGTTATAAAAAATATGTCAAATAAGACGTTGACCGTTTACCGTAGATCGCAAGACAAAGAAGTTAAGATATAAATACTTAATTCTTATTTCTTCGGTCAACGGTTCACGGTTTACGGTCAACATTCTTTCCATGTCAACTTCACAGGAGAAGACAATTGAACACAGATCCTCAATGGCTAAACTGGGCCAGGGAACTCCAAGCCTTGAGTCAGATTGGGCTCACATTCAGCAAGAAC
Organism: uncultured Desulfohalobiaceae bacterium; assembly: GCA_964446205.1. GTDB lineage: Bacteria > Desulfobacterota > Desulfovibrionia > Desulfovibrionales > Desulfothermaceae > CAYUNZ01. The sequence goes on from CAYUNZ010000017.1 coordinate 18,732, forward strand.
TGTCATGAGGTCAAGAACTTTCAAAGGTTGGCCGAGATCTCAGCTGAGATGGTTCAGGCCTGTACTGGTTTTGAAAGTTCAAAACTCCTGGAGTCCTTCTCGGCCCAGCCCGGATATGCCACAGCCAAAATTGATGTCCGTGGAGCTATTATTCGTCAGGGAAGAATCCTCCTGGTTCAGGAACGTTCAGATCAGCGTTGGTCCCTACCAGGAGGATGGGCAGACGTTGGGGAGTATCCTTCAGCCATGGTGGCCAGGGAAGTCCTTGAAGAAAGTGGTTTCACAGTCCACCCGAAAAAAATCATAGGCATATTTGACGCCAACAGAGAAGGCCGCCCCCTAGAGTTCTTTCACGCTTACAAGGTTGTCTTTCTTTGCCAGATAATGTCTGGAGAACCAAAAATCAGCAACGAGACCCAGGATGTTGCCTTCTTTGATTTCAATAACCTGCCGGAATTATCACCTAACCGAACAAACATCCGTCATCTTAGAGAAATACAGGCCCACCTCAGTCAGCCTGACAGATCAGCTGCATTTGATTAATCAAACTAACTTAAACAAAATCTAAAACAATCAGGACATAACCCTTATTTCAACAGGTCGGCATATTCTGGAACCACATCGTCCATAAATTTCTTCATCCCTTCCATGGTCTTTTCATGCAGCAATAGCTCCTCTATAACATTAAATGGTAAGGTGGCAATGTGGGCGCCGACCAAGGCAGCCTCCCTGATCTGTCTAGGATTCCTTAGACTGGCCGCCAGGACCTTGGACCGGAAGCCATAATTCCTGAGAAGATCCACACATTGAGAGACAAGATCTATGCCGGAAACAATACCGTCAACATCCAAGAGATCTCCTTTTTCCAAGCCCTCAGCTGGGAAATAATCATCTTTGGAAAAGGATATATTATTTTTCTTGCGCAAATGATCATCAACCCGTCCGGCAAACGGGCTGATCATGGATGCTCCTGCCTTGGCTGCAAGCAAGGCCTGTTCAGGAGTAAAAACAAGTGTACAGTTTATAGGCACCCCTTCCTGAGCCAGGGTTCTAATTGTTCGAATGCCATGAAAATGCTTGTCCGAGTCCTTTGTAAAAGCAGGATTAACAGGTATTTTGACATTGACATTCCCAGCAATTGGATTAAAGGTCTTGTAAAGCAGTCTACCCTCTCGAACCATGGACTCATAGTCAGAACCAATGACCTCCAGGCTGACAGGTGCCTCATTGGCCTCTTCCAGGACCTTCTCTATATATTGCTGCATATCTACCTTCTCCCCCCTGTCCTGCAACTTTTTGACTGCCTTCTTGATCAAGGAGGGATTGGTAGTTACCCCATCCAATACCCCGTAGGATCTGGCTTTTGATATCTGCTCCAAATCTGCACTATCGATAAATATTTCCATAATCCGGCTCCTAAAAAATTGACAATCATTGGTACTAGTTTGCGAATCAGAAGATTAAAACCAAGCTTAAGACTTTGAAGTCTTAAAAAGGAAAATAAGTTACAGGCTTTCCAACCAGGACTTTAGTTCCTGGGACTGATATGTCTCTTGTCTTATAGTCATATCCAGATTGACCATCAATCCAGCATGCTTCTTGGTCTCCTGATCCTCTAGTCCCTTAATATGCCTCTCTTGGGCTGAATCTACAGAATCCAATGATCCCTTCAGGGCTGACTTGAGATCAGAGCTACGTTCAATTTCAGACAGTCCAAAATCAGGAGATAACCCATTTTCAGCAACATCCTCAGCAAAATGAGCCAATTGTTTCATCTTTTCCATGGACTGATTCATAATTTCCCAACTCAAGAGACCATTTTTTTGGAACACCCACGCCTGACGGATATGCTGTAACATTTCATTGTACTTGGAATTGACTTCTGATTGCAGCCAATCCAGCAGACTGGTAGCCATTTCCTGTTCCTCTTGTGGGAGACCTTCAGCTTCTTCATTGGAAAGCTTTCCCAGCTTTCGACGAAACATCCTGGCATGAATGGAGGATTCCCAGGCCTCTCTCTCCAGAACCCTTTTAATGTGTGGATCATCTACCTTTTCGGCTTCAGCTTGGTAATGCGGGACTAGCTGTTCTTCATATTTAATATAAGAGTCCAAAATAGTAGCCCTATTGGTAGGATCATAGGGATATTCTGAGGCCCTTAAATCAGGTTCGCCACCTAAGTGGCCTATGACCATGCCCAGCCAGTGCATATGCCACATCTCTTCCCGGGATCGAGAAAGCAAACTAGCTCCCAGTGGGGTATCCTCTCCTTCCATATAGCTATGGACTAAATACCTTAAGGTCGCAGCATGTTCCTCAGCTAGATCCAGATTCAAAAGATGAATCAACTCTGAAGTATCCATATATTCCTCCTTAAAGATTGCCTTTACAAGGCATCTACAAAATAGGTTGCAAGACCGAAATTGAGAAAAGATCAAATTTTGACACAAAAACGAGGGATTGTCATTACTTTCTTGGGCCTGAGTCTTTTAAGGACCAGACAGCCTCAGCCGCAAAGCTCATAACTAACTAAATGCAAAAGAGGTGGTCAAGACATCAATTGACCAGATCACAGTGAAAGGGTCTACTTTTTATTTTTTAGCCACTGCTTTCTAAAACTTTCTCTAGCAACAGGCCTCATCAGCCTCGTATGGGTCCAGCCTTGTAATGGATACGGCAACCAGCTAATCATCTGCTTTTGATGCGGGAATAGCTTTTGAACAATATAGGCAATCTTTAAGTTGGCCTCATAAATATACCTGTATCTCAGAACCAGGTAGACAAAAATAGAAAAAGCATGGGATAGAAAGTTATACAGTAATGCTCTTGAGAAAGATTTGATCGTTTTTTTAGTATATTTACTGCTAGGACAGAATAAACCCTTATTAAAATCAGCTCTGATATCAAGGATGAGATTAGTGATATCTAGCCCAGATGGGCAGTTCTCTACGCACCTTTGACATAGAGCACACTTTGAAAATATATATTTCATATAGTCAGTCTGTTGAAGTTCCCCATTCATTAACCCTTGTATCAAATTTACTCTACCACGTGGCCCAAAAGTCTCTATACCAGTTTTTTGGTATACAGGGCAAAAATATAGACATGTCCCACAATAGCTACAATTAAAGGCCAGATCTTCTGGCAGATTTGCAATCTTCATCTTACCATCCACATTAATCAGACAAACTTTCCCGGATTTAGGATCCCCTTTGGATCCATCCCGTTTTTAATAGCCTGCATAGCTCTTAGCACAGGAGGGCTCAACTCCATTGACAGATAGTCTTTTTTTTCCAGTCCAATACCATGCTCTCCACTTAGTGTTCCACCCAAGTCAAGAGCAATTCTAAAGGTTTCTGCAGATGCTTTTTCATAAGCCGCAACCTCCACAGGGTTAGAAGGATCAAAACAGAAAATCGGATGAAGATTCCCATCGCCAGCATGCCCAAAGATCATGATCGGGATAGAATACTCATCTGAAAGTGAGCGTATCTTTCTTATCAATACAGGCATCTGAGAGACTGGAACCGTGGCATCCTGAGCCACCCATCTCTTGTACTTCCTCATAATAGCCATTACACCGAGCTTTCGAGCCTTCCAAAGTGTCTCGCTTTCTTGCACGTCTTTGGCAACTTTTACAGAGATCGGCTCCCTCTCCCGGCAGAGATTTTCAACCTTTTTACTCTGCGAGATAACAGATTCTTCGGATCCATCAACCTCAATCAAGACATAGCCTTCTGCTTCAAGGTTTAGTCCGAATTGAAATCTCTCTTCAGCTACTTGAATAAAAGTCTTGTCCATAAGCTCCAAGGCACCTGGCAAAATGCCCGCCTGAAATATATCCTGGATTAGCTGAGCTGATTCCTCAAGTTGATTAAAACCGGCCAATACTGTCCGTCGAGAGTCCGGTTTGGGCAGCAATTTAAAAATTATCTTTGTGATCACTCCCAATGTCCCCTCAGAACCACATAATAACTGGGTCAAGTCATAACCAGTAACATTTTTGAGCTGTCTACCGCCTAGATGTACAATATCCCCTGAGGCAAGGATCGCCTCGAGTCCCAAGAGATAATTCCTTGTCACACCATATTTCACTGCTCTGGGACCTCCGGCATTGGTAGCTACAGTACCACCCAGAGTACAGACCATTTGGCTCCCTGGGTCTGGTGGGAAAAAGAGACTTTGCTCCTCCACAGCATGTTGAAAATCAAGACTGACAACCCCGGGTTCAACAATACCGAGTCTGTCATCAGGGCTGATTTCCAGGATTTTGTTCATTCTTGTTAAACCAAGGACAATACCCCCTTCTTGAGGAACACAAGCACCTGTTGCTCCAGTTCCAGCACCTCTAGGTGTAATTGGGGTGTTTGAATCATGAGCCAACTGGACTATTGAGGAGATCTCTGAAGTATTTTTAGGCAGTACAACGATATCAGATTCATGACTGCCAAAAGTATCCCTTGAGTAAACATATCTATCCTCAGGAGTAACCAAGCAATAATCTTGGCCTACAATTAACCGGAGATCTTTGATTAGAGAAGATGAAACCATGTCAGGCTCCAAAATAAATTATATATGTTTTGACCTTTAACCCAACCTATGCAGAAGAACTCAAAAGTTACCTTGAGGCCAATATCTGGGCGATATGTAGTACATTTATTGAGCTGCCCCGTTTTTTTAACATGCCTTCGATATTCATCAAGCAGCTTATGTCACAACCTACTACAGTCTCTGCCTCGCTAGCCAGGATATTGTCGACTTTATCTTCCAGCATAGAAGATGATATTTCCGGATGTTGAAAGGCGAATGCCCCACCAAATCCACAGCATTTTTCAGAATCTGGCATCTCAATCAACTGGAGCCCTTTAACATTATTCAACAAAAGCCTAGGTTGTTCTTTTATACCCAAACCTCTCAGTAAATGGCAAGAATCGTGATAGGTCACATTACCATGATATCTAGCTTGAATATCGGCAAGCCCCAAAATATCCACCAAAAATTGACTGTATTCGTAAATTTTATTGGAAATATCCTGGGCTCGCTGATACCATTTCTGATCTTCAATAAACAAATCAGGGTAATGGTATTTGACCATATGCACACATGATCCGGAAGGACAAACAATACAATCAGCAGGCTCAAACAGAGTAATAAATCTTTTAGCCGCTCGAATGGCCTCTTTGCGGTGTCCTGTGTTAAACAGAGGCTGCCCACAACAAGTCTGGGAGGTCGGATAGACATAATCAACCCCCATCCTTTCTAAAGTACGCACCAAATCGATGGCCACTTCTGGATATAAAGCATCTATCAAGCACTGGATAAAGAGGAATGTTTTCTTCATGAGACAACTTTAGGAATGCATCAGATTGGGCAAGAATAATGTTATTTGAGGGAATAAGATCAATATAGCAATGATTAAAACAATAATGGCGTAAAAGGGAATAATGCCTCTTGTTATATCTTCCAGGGGGATATGATCAGCTACACCTTTAACCACATATATATTGAAGGCAACAGGAGGAGTAATCAAGGCAAGTTCACACATCAAGATAACAATCACGCCAAACCATATCCCATTAAATCCCAATTGGTTAATAACAGGATAAACTATAGGGATTGTCAACAGGATCATGGAGACTGTATCAAGGAATAAACCCAAGGGTACATATATACAGATTATAGCTATAACAATCAAAATTGGCGGTAAAGGCAAATTGGCAGCAACTTCTGCAATACGCATAGGTATTCCGGTCATTGAGATAAAATATCCAAATAAGGTCGTTCCTATGAATATAGCAAAAATCATAGCAGTTGTTCTA
>CAYUNZ010000018.1:0-24101 GCA_964446205.1 uncultured Desulfohalobiaceae bacterium
TAGATGATCAATATTCTTTTGGCAGTTCGTCGAGTTGGGCCTTGGTAAAGACCGGCCCGTCCTTGCAGACATAGTAAGGACCGACATTACAGCGACCACAGATGCCGATACCGCACTTCATCCGGTTCTCCAGACTCATGATTATCTGATCTCCCTGCCAGCCAAGTTTGTCCAAAACCGGTTGGGTAAATTTGATCATGACCGGAGGACCACAGATCAAAGAAACGGCATTATCTGGTTTGGGAGCAACTTGTTCGGTAATGGTCGGAACAAATCCGACTAATCCTTCCCAGCCGGGTACTTCTTTGTCAATAGTTATATGGCAGTTGATATCACTGCGTTTGGCCCATTCGGCCATTTCGTCTCGGTATAAGAGCATACCTGGTGTTCTGGCTCCGTAAATAAAGGTAATATCGCCATATTTTTTTCGGTTCTCTGGGTCCATAAGCCAGAGCATGGTTGATCGTAGGGTGGTAACAGCATATCCACCGGCGATTATGACAATATCCTTGCCTTCCATTGACTCCAGTGGGTACCAATTGCCTAAAGGCCCACGAACCCCCATTACGTCGTCTACTTCCATATTATGGAGCTTTGTGGTTACTACACCGGCCTTGCTTACAGTGAAAAGGAGCCGATCGCCTTCTGTTGGACTTGAAGCGATGCCAATAGGTGATTCTCCGTAACCGGCTATACTTAGTTCTGCAAATTGACCTGGAAGGTACTTGAACTCCTTGGCATGATCAGGGTTCAAAAATTCCATTTCAAAGTTACGTAAACTTTTGTCCTCAGTAGCTACCTCAACTTTAGTCAATTTGACCGGATAGGGGATATATGGATTTTTCATACTTATCTCACTTCTTTCTCAGTTATGAATTCATGCTACTTACCACTTCACGCACATCTATGTTAACCGGACATTTCCGGGTACATCGACCACAGCCAACACAACCAACAGCTCCTTCAAGCTTGATTGGCATATACTTGAACTTGTGCATGAAGCGTTGTCTGACCCTGTCTTTTTTCGTTCCTCTGGGATTGTGGCCTGAGGTATGGTGAGTGAACAGCCAGCTCATACAGGTATCCCAATTCCGAACCCGCCGGCCGAAATCCCCCTGGGTCTCGTCTTGTATATCAAAGCAGTGACAGGTAGGACAAAAATAGGTGCAGGTACCGCAATTGATACAACTCTCATGAACCTGGTCCCAGACAGGATGTTCGTAGAGCTCCAGGACGTTTCGGGAATTGATATTATCCATTTTGACCTGAGAGGTGATGCTTGCCTCGGCCTGCTCCTTATTGCGGGACGCCTCATTGATATCTTCCTGACCAGCTTTAGAAAGATTGGCAGTCAAGGCCTGACCTTTATCAGTCACAGAATGGACAAGGAGTCGGTCTCCAAGGTCGGTTAGGAGGATATCCAGGCCTTCTTCATGGTGAGGACCGCAATTCATTGAGGTACAAAAGCAGGTCGGACAAGGATTGTTGCAGGCTAATCCAATAAGCAGGGTCTTATCTCGTTTATCCTTCCAGTAGACATCCAAGCTCTTCTCGTCTCTGCAAAAGACCTTGTCCAGGACCTGAAAGGCCTTGGCATCACAGGGGCGGATATTCAAAAGGGCCCGCGGTTTTTCCAAAGGGGATTCTTCTTTCATTATAAGCCCTTCAGGGTCCTGACTATTGTTTTTGAAATGCATCAGGGACTCTGTTTGAGGGAAGAAGTAGGACTTAGGCGAGAGATCGGTGTTGCTAAATTCCCAAACCAGTTCCTCAGCCTGGTCAATTGGGGCCCAGACCAACTCTAAGTCCTTTTGGACCGGGGCATGTATCTGATAATCGGCTTTTATCTTATCCAAAAAGGAACCGATTTCTGTCTTTGAAAGTATTTTGTCTGACATAGTGGTATCCTTTTCCATCTCGTTTATTTCAACATAAAGTCCTCAGGGTCATTGGGCTGATAAACACTAAGCGGTGGTGTGGCCTCCATATCCATGCCAGCCTGATATCCATACATATCCCGGATATCTTTTTCTATCTTGCTGGTCAGTCGGCGCATCTTTATTCCGACAGGACAGGCTGATTCGCAAGCCCCGCAATCGGTACATCTTCCGGCACAGTGAAATGCCCTGAGGATATGAAAGGTGAAAACATCGGCTTCCTCTTGGGTTTTGCCGCACCACTGGGGATGGCTCTCATCAACAAAGCATTCATTGCAATAACATAAAGGACAGGCATCTCGGCAGGCATAGCATCGAATACAGTCTTTGAAAGACTGTTCAAACTTCTGCCAACGCTCATCCGAAGAGAGCTGTTCCCAAGGAGCGGCTACCTTATCTATATTGCCTCCCCCAGTTTCCTGTCCCGGTTCACCAATGAGTTGGTCATAGATGACCGGATTCCTCTGTACGCAGGTCAGACAATTATCCCTTCTGACATCTTTTCTGGGGACCTGTTCCTCTAAACCTGGACCTTTGACCAGAATCTGGTCGTCTTCTTCGACAACCTGATCAATACGTTTATTCGGGAATCTGGCCTGGATCTTCCAGTGGTCCAGCATTCCGGGGGAGTGAAGTCCAATAATATAGACCTGATCGCGCCTTATCTGCTTTTCTTGGATCAAGCCAACTATATTTCGGCTAACACAACCCTGGGCAATGACAGCTACTTTGTCCTTTCGGCCTATAAGAAAATTGGCTAGGTTATTGGTACAAAAACCTGACCAGATAAGTTCATCTGCCTGTTCAGGGGTGTAAGCAAAAAAAGGTTGTTCCCGCATAGGGACTGTACCTTTCTTGTAGCCAATAACACAGTCAACTGTTTTTTCTTCCAGGAGTTTCTTGGCTGTTGTCCTTATTTGTTCATTTGTTGTCGGCATACCTATATTCCTCCTAAGCCGCATCTGCTTTTAACCAGTCAGGTCGGATATCTTTTATAAGCCGTTTGGCTGGACCTTGAGCCCTGACTGCCTCAACAACCTCTGTTGCCTTGGCCTGAAAGCGTCCGGCTTCTGCTGAAGAAATCCAGGAAAAGTGAAGCCGACCAGGTTCAAGACCGATATACTCCAAAAGATTTTTCATGACGGCGAACCGCCGTCTGGCGAATAAATTGCCACTAATATAGTGACAATCGCCCGGATGTCAGCCAGATACCCAGACGCCATCAACACCTTGTCTGAATGCCTGAAGTATAAACTTGGGATTCATATGACCCGTACAGGGGATCATGATGACCCGAATGTTTGGGGGATACTGCATTCGGCTGACGCCAGCCAAATCCGCAGCTCCATAGGAACACCAGCTACATAAAAAAGCAGCTATTTTGGGTTGAAATGTATTTTCTCCACTCATGCGGTTCCTCACTTTTGGTTTGTCTCTTCTTTCGGATTATCTTGCCCCAGGATATCGCCTTTGAATCATTCATTTCCCATAGCCATAACTGTGGCCATGATCTCTTCTTGGGTAAAACCTCCCAAATTAGGTGCGCTGGAACGGCAGGAAGCCATGCACAAACCGCATCCTTTGCAAAGGGCTGGGTTAACTTCAGCCAAGCCATTCTCGTCCGGGCTAATGGCCTGATATGGACAAATTGTCCAGCAGACTCCACAGCCAACGCATCTTGATTTGTCTATGGTAGCCACAAGTCCGGGCAAGGTCATTTCAGTTCGGGAAAGGACCGTTATAGCCCTGGCTGCTGCGGCTTGGGCCTGAGCAATAGATTCTTCGATCGGCTTTGGATAGTGAGCCATACCAGCCATGAAGATACCGTCATTGACAAAGTCAACAGGACGTAGCTTGGCATGGGCCTCTTGAAACCACCTGTCTTTATTCAAAGGGATCTTGTACATTTGAGCCAATGGGTTATTGTCCCGTGGGATGATCGCTGTTGCCAGACCAAGCAGATCTGCCTGGATCAGGAGATCCTTATCCAATATCGGATCCTTGGCAGTAACTTCTATAATATCCGACTTTGTCTCTACCTGAGGTTTATTATCCAAATCATACCGGACAAAAAGGACACCTTTTTCTCGAGCCTTCTGATACAGAAGTTCCCGCTCACCATAGGTACGGATGTCTCGATAAAGGATAATGACTTGGCACTCGGGGTTCTTTTCCTTTAAATAAAGGGCGTTCTTTATCGAATGCGTGCAACAGACACGTGAACAATAAGGCCTGTCAGGCTCTCTAGAGCCGACGCATTGAATAAAGACTGCGGTGTTGATATTTTGAGGGTCAACTGTGCCTTGGGTAAAGGCATTGTCCATTTCTAAAAGGGTCATGATGCCTTTGTGTTGACCATAGGCGTATTCAGGGGGCGAGGATTCTTGCGCTCCGGTAGCTATAATAGTTACCCCATGTTCGATTGTCTCCTGACCATCCTGATTATTGAGTGTGGTCTTGAAGTTCCCGACAAAGCCTTCGACCTCTTGTACTGAGGAATTCAAATGGACTTGCAATTTGGGTGTATTTGTCACTTGATTGGTCAATTCTTGGACCTTCGATTGGACGTCTTCCCCTTGTGCTGTTGTTCGGAGAAGATTAGCGTTGCCACCCAAACGGTCGGATTTTTCGATCAGATGCGTCTGGAAGCCCTGTCCAGCCAACTCAAGGGCCGAAGTGACCCCAGCCAGACCTCCGCCAATGACAAGGGCACTTGGATTGACTCCGAGGTTGATCTCTTCAAGTGGAGTTGCCTTATAGACTTTGTAAACCGACATTTTAATCAGCTCTTTGGCCTTTTCTGTTGCCATTTCAGGAGTTTCTCCATGGACCCAGGAATCCTGATTCCTTATATTGGCCATAGAGAATAGGTATTTATTGATTCCGGCTGATTCCAAGGTTTCCTGGAACAATGGCTCGTGAGTCTTTGGGGTACAGGCCGCCACTACAACTCGATTCAATCCGTTGTTCTTTATGGATTCAACCATTTTGTCCTGTGTATCTTGGGAACAACTGAAGAGATTGTTTTCAACATGGACAACACCGGGAAGAGACTTGGCATACTCGACCACATTTTGCACATCCACTGTGCCGGCGATATTGATACCGCAGGAACAGACAAAGACACCTATACGAACCTGGTCCCCGCGGACATCTATCTCTGGTGGTTTTTCCTCTTCCTGTACTTCACTGCCTCTAGCCTGATGAATGGTTTTTGTTGCTGCACAAGCGGCAGCACTAGCCTCCATTACTGATTGAGGAATATCTTTGGGACCTCCCATTGCACCACTTACATATATACCTGGTCGGGATGTAGCCACCGGTGAAAAGTCGCAACTCTTGGTAAAGTTGTGTGTATTTAATTCAATACCCAGGGTCTGGGCCAGTTCTTTGGCGTCTTCAGGAGGTTCCAGACCAACTGAGAGTACAAACATATCAAAGAACTCTTCTTGCATCCCTTTGTCTTCAGTATAGTATGTTACAATGGCCCCTTTGCCTTCCGGTCCAGGTAAGATAGTATGAATTCTAGACTGGACAAATTTGATACCTTTGGCTTTAGCGTTATTGTAATATTCTTCAAATTCTTTCCCATGGGTTCGCATATCCATGTAAAAGATAGTTTCCTCAATATCTCCTTCAACATGTTCAGCAGTGACCATGGATTGCTTAATAGCATACATACAGCAGACACTCGAGCAGTAGGGGTTATCATTGCGATTGATGTTACGGGAGCCGACGCATTGGAGCCAGCCTATCTTCTTAGGTTCACTTTGATCCGAACGCCGAGTAAGATGACCCATACAGGGTCCTGAAGCAGAAAGGAGTCGTTCATACTCCATGCTAGTGACAACATCAGGTATGCTCTTGTAACCAAAGTAATCCTGGTTAGACGGATTATGGGCCTTGAACCCACCAGAAAGAATTATAGAACCCACATTTAAATCTAGTAGCTCTTCTTTTTCCTCAAAATTGATTGCCTCAGCAGGACAGTACTTTTCACAAGCTCGACATTTGCCTTTTTCGAAATAGATACAATTTTTGGCATCTATGGCGTATTTGAGAGGAACGGTCTGACCGTAGAGGATGTAAGCAGCAGCTCGATTATCCAAATCCATATTGAATTCATTGGGGATCTTTTTCTTGGGACATCGGTTGGCGCATTCCCCACAGGCAATACATTTGTCAGTATCAATGAAACGGGGGTGTTTCAGGACTTTGACAGAGAAGTTACCTTCTTCTCCTGCAATTTCCTGGACTTCAGACAGTGTTAAAAGGTCAATGTTGGAGTGCCGACCGCACTCAACCAATTTGGGGGAAATAATTCACATAGCGCAATCATTGGTGGGAAAGGTCTTGTCTAGTTGAGCCATGACTCCACCAATGCCAGGTTTCTTTTCTACAAGATAGACATGAAAACCTGAATTCGCTAAATCGAGAGCGGATTGGATTCCTCCAATTCCAGCCCCGACAACCATGACTGATCCGCGAATTTCTTGTGCTGTATTCATGCGCACTCCTTAATTTCAAAAGTTTTCAATCAGATTGTATTATATATATGTTGAGTTAGGCCATTTGCTTATATTTATTGCTGTAATGATGTGATTTGGTCGTGAAGGATGCTAGTGCAGTCAATATATGAATTACTACCATCTGGGATGGCCAAATCTGTAATGAATATTCAAATATTTGTCAATATTTCAACTGTAGATATAACCCTACCATAAGACTTTATTTTTTAATGGGAATAGCTTAGATATTAGGAAATATAAACCTAGACTTTAGAATTATCTGATATGCCGAATTGATCTGAAAAAAATCTTTTATAGGACACTCATTTGTTTTAGTTGTTTATTATTGGTAGCTGGACAGTCAAAAATCTTTTTCCAACTCTCTAAAATAGTTACTTATTCTCATCTCTGACTTGGGTCTGACATGACTTTAATACAATCATGTTAAATTATGGTATCTTTTCTCTTATGCTTAAAACTTATAAAACATTTAACTGATCAGATTGGTAGATCAAACAGTCATATTTGTAGGTTGGGTTATTTTGATATAGTTCCTATATTTTGAAAAAATCTATTTGGATTTAGGAAGTATCTCTTGCAGTCTTGCTTGGAGAAAATTGACAAGTTTGTCAATCTCCTCCTCAGAGATAGTCTTGACCTCTTGGGCCATCTCCTCTAACTTTGATTCATCAATATCCAAAGTTTTGTGAATAAGGAAAGTCTCCACTTCTCCATCTGGAAGGCAGTGTCCACAACCTCCTACAGTACCCAAAAATTCTTGGTTATAAAATATAGGCAGAGCAAATTTAACAAAACCGGCATCACATTCGGAAATAACAGGTTCTTGGGTATTTTGAGCCTCAGAAGTGAAAAACTGATTGGCTATAGCACATATAGCACTGACTCCCTGTGGATAAGATTTTATCAACGGGCAGAGATCATTGGCCCAAGCCTTAAATGAAGTAATACGATTACCCTCAGTATCATAGACACATGAATTAAGACCTGAATGTTCGAAAAGCTCCTTTTCAAGTTCTTCCCATTTTTCTACCGGCAAGAGATCTGTTAGAAGCATTGTTGATTCTCCGTATTTGTCTATCAGTTATACAATAAAACAAGACCTTGTAAACCGTATGATTATGCAAAAACCGCTTCGCAACAGAAGTGGTTTTTGCCTGATAATCTGAGTCATACTCAAAATATTTACAAGGCTACTCTGGACAGTTCTTTTAGCCACTTACATCGTTCATGCACCAAAATAATGCATTTTGAGTGGCAAAGAAGGCTCCAGAAAGGTACAGTGTGTATTAAAAATTTATATCTAGTCCACTTGGTTTTGTCAAACAGCATTATGTAGGCCTAAAAGTATTTAAAATAAGTTTTGATATTTCAGAATAAAAGGATAAGAGGTGTTATGATCAGACGATAAAAGGCAAAAGGACGAAGGGTGATTTGAGTTAGTAACTTAATAAATCCTTTGACAGCTATCCAAGCAGCAATAAAGGAAACAATAAATCCAACAGCCAGGACAGCTAGGTCTTTATGCCCCAGCAATGTCCAACCTTTTAGTAGATCGAATAAGGTAGCTGCACACATAATAGGAACAGCGGCTATAAAGGAATACTCAGCCGCACAACGTCTATTGGCCCCCAATATCATGCCACCCATAATAGTGGCTGCTGACCTGGAGAAACCCGGCCATAGCGCCAGGCACTGGAAAATACCAATACCAAAAGCAAGATAAGGGGTTACATCATCCAATGAATAAAACTTTTGTCTACAGGAAGTGCTTTCAACCACTAAAATGGCCAAAGCACCAACACCCAAAGCCCAGGCCACAGTCATTGAGTTGAAGAGATATTCCTTGATTAAATCACTTGTAAAAAAACCGACAATCGAAGCCGGAATGCTTGTCAATATAAGTAGATAGATACCGTAAACCCCAGAAAAACGGCGATTGGGATCAGCAGACAAAAGACCTCTAAAACGTCTTTGATACAAAACAACCACGGCCAAAATAGCCCCAAGCTGAATAACCACTTCAAACATTTCAGCTTTAGGACCGGTGAAATTGAGTATTTCACCGGCAATAATCAGGTGACCCGTAGATGAAACAGGGAGAAATTCAGTCAACCCTTCAACAATACCCAGGATACAGGCAATGATATATTCTGTCATAAGCACTCTATTGACCCAAAAAATCATAAGTTGCAAGATAGATAGCGGTAGTGTAGATGAAGATTTGGTGTCTGTCTATTGCTATATTACATTTGAAGAGGAGAAGAGTTATGAATACAATAATGCCTAAGCAAAAAAGGGTTCAAGATGCCTTGAAATGGATAAGTGAAAACAGTAAGGCCAAAGATGCAAATCAGGATCTGCTGCAGGAGGCTATTTTTCGTTTCAATCTTACCCCCAAAGAAGAGGAATATTTGATCCATATATTCTCACAGGAAGAAAAAAGCGATTGATTGATGTTTGTTCCAAAATTACTCACCAGAAGGGTTTTTATCGAATTATTTTTCCATTGGTTTCTATGTATAGGGATTTTTTTATTCCTTTTACTGGTGGGCAAGATGCTAAAATTGAGGCAGGTTTTATTTACTTTAAACCTTTCTGCAGTGGATATATTACAACTTTTTGTTTTTCTATCCCCGTTTTTTCTTATGCTGCTTATCCCCATTGCAGTCATGGTCAGTATGTTTTTGACCATGCAGAGAATGAGTGCTGATCGAGAGATTTTGGCTTTACGTACCGGTGGTATCACCTTGCCCCAAATTGTTCCAGCTCCATTTATTTTTTTGATACTCTTGACTGGTTTTAGTACTTTGATTGCCTTTAATGGTGTCTCCTGGGGCATGAAACATTTTCAGAACACCCTTTTGGATATGGCCAAGACAAAAACTCAGCTAAATCTACGTCCCGGAAGTTTTAACCAAAATTTTCCAGGGTTGACCATCTATACAAAAAAGACCAATAGAAATACCGGAGAAGTTCAGGGGATTTTTATCAAAGACAGTCTTCATGGTCAGTCTTCAGTTCAAATTATAGCCCCTCGGGGTAAAATCCAATCAGATTATGATCAAGGCAAAATTTTCTTTTCTCTCTTTGATGGAAAGATTTATCGCTACAGTAAAGGTTCTATAAACATCCTAAAATTTTCTCAATATCGAATTGCCCTGGATATTCAACGACTTTTGGGAGAAGTGGACATAGACAAAGATGAACCCAAATACATGTCAATGGAGAAAATATCAAATCTAACCAATGAACCGGTTAAAATGGACAGTCAAGAACAGGAATATCAACTCGAACTGGAAATAGAAAAACACAAACGTCTTGCTTTACCAATAGCTTGTCTGGTCTTGGGGTTTTTGGCTTTGCCTCTAGGTTGGATGTTTGAGGACATTCAGCGGCATATAGGGGCAATTATGATACTTTTTGTCTTTTTTGTCTATTATGCTTTATTTTCTTTGGGTATGAGTCTTGCTGAGACAGGAAGGCTTGCTCCTGTTATTGGAGTATGGTTTCCAAATATTGTTTTTTTCCTCCTTGCCTTGGTGATCTATATCGTGACTACTCAAAAAGGCAAGTCTACATTTGTCAACAGTATCAAAATCTTTTTTAGGGACTTATTCTCACGATAATTGTCATGAAAACACGGCTTCAACGTTATTTACTTGGCCAAAATTTATTGTATTTGGGACTTTGTCTTGTCACCTGTCTAGGAATCTATCTCTTAATAGACATTTTTGAACGTTTGGATAGATTTTTGGAAAAAGGGGCTGGGATTGAGACAATTGCCTTTTACTTTTTGGTCAAGACTCCATTAATTATTTCACAAATTTTGCCTGCAGTACTTTTGCTGGCCCTTCTTGTCCAGCTGAGTTTTATGCAACGGGACCGTGAGATTGTGGCTCTTGAATCCGGGGGAATACCGTATACAAAGTTGATACTTTTCTTTGTCATTTATGCCATTGTCTGGAGTGGTATCCAATTTGGTTTCTCACAATATCTCGGAGTACCGGGTCAGGCTAAAAGTGAGGAGATTTGGGATGGCCTTGATAACAAAAAGGCAGACAAGGAGAAGGTACTTAAAGGCATCTGGATAAGGGAAGATAATTATTTGATAAATATGGAGAAGGTTTGGCCTCATTCTCAGAGAGCTTCCGGGGTTTCTGTCTTGAGATTAAACTCAAAGTTCACAGTCGTTGAGCAGGTTCTTCTTGCCAAAGGCTTATATAATCAGGAATCAGAATGGAAGCTCAGGGAGGTACAATTGATCGATCCCCAGGGGTTTTCAGTTAGTACGAAAGAAGAGGATGTTTTGAGGGTAGATTTAAACCTAGAGACTTTGTTGACTACAAAGCTATATGAGGATTATGAAGAAATGCCTTTCTGGCAGTTATCAAAAAGAATAGATGTATTGCGTCAATCCGGCTCGAATGTTGAACCACTTGTTACTGCTTGGCATATGAAGTTGTCCTATGCTTTTACCGTTGTCTTGATGGTTTTGATAGGGCTAGTTGTCACCAGGATAGTCGATAATATATATTTAAATATTTCTATTGGCTTGTGTATCACCTTTCTCTTTTATCACATCTATGTCTTTGGTGGAACCTTGGGGGAAAAAGGGATTGTTCCCAGTTGGTTCGGGGCCTGGCTCGGCCATTTTTTATTTGTACCTCCAGCTTTGTTCTTTTTGCTTCGAGAACGAGGATTTAAGGGTCTATTTTCTCCTGGTACTTAGAGAAACCTTGTATAAACCTGAAGGACTAAGTCTCTATTGTTTGACATATGGCTTGCCATAGATCTTGTTTGCCGTATTGAGTTCTGGCTGAAAAGGGGATAATTTTTTTCTCATAACCCAAAATCTCCTGCCATTGCCGTTGACTCTGAGATCTTTTGTTTAATGTGCATTTGTCAATCTTGGTCAAAACCGGTATAATTGATGGATTATAGTGACTTAGATACGAGATAAGGTGCAAGTCATTTTTCTGGGGGGGATGTCGACAGTCAAGTAAGACAATGATACTTTGCAGATGATTTCGACCAAGATATGTTTCTACTAGATGGGCCCATTGGGTTTGTTCCGATTTGGAGCGTCTGGCATATCCGTAACCTGGAAAATCAACTAGAAAAAACTGTTTTTTTGGGACCCAAAATAAATTAATGCTCCTGGTTTTGCCGGGGGTTGAGCTTGTCCTGGCTAGTTTCTTGTTTGCAGCCAAGCAGTTGATAAGGCTTGACTTGCCGACATTTGAACGGCCGACAACAGCAACCTGGGGCTCGACAAGACTGGGCACTGTTTGTGGTTTGTAAATGGTATTATTGAGGATAATATATTGATTCATAATTATGTTTATCTGTTAGAGTCTTCTTTCTGGGATAGCAGTCGCCTTAGACTGTTATCACTAAATTAACAATCTTTTTATTTGTTTCACTCACATTGATAAGGAGTCTTCCGTGAGATGCTTTATAATAATTGCCTGTTTTGTTGTCTTTTTTGGTATCAACAGTTGTTCTTTTAAGGAAAAAGGGCATCAGATACCAGTCCAAAGTGCAAACTATATTGAGGAAACCAGGGAAACTCAAGTCAAAGTTTTTGTCAATCCAGAAGAAATCCCTCAAGGTAGATCACCTGGCTCTTTGTTAAGTGAAAAAGCGGAGAAAAAGGGAATGAAAAAGATCATGAACCACTGGATTGAGAAAGGCTACCTCTTTCAGTGCTCAAATCAAACAGTCTATGATAATGATAAATCTGATCTTCTGATTCATGATGGAGAGTTCGAGCCCAAAAAAGATAAAATGACCAATATTTTCTTCCAGGAGTTTGATATAAAGGTCTCCTTTGTCCCGGTAAAACAATTAGCTGGAAAGATTTTGGAGTTAAAAAGTAACCGGACTTTTGCTGGTCAAGGAGAGCCTGTTATTAATTATCTTTTTGAGATCACACCAGATGATAGTGGTGCATATTTTTTAGTAGCCCGGACGGAACATTTGGATGATATAAATTATTTCAAAGTTATTGGTTCTGGTAAGATATACCATACTACAGATCAAATTGGTCAAGGTATTTTTTTAGAAACATACCAAGAGATTATGCAAGAAGATTATATCTTTATGCTTTTAGTTGAGATACGTCCGTTAAAAAACACAGCCCAAAAAGGAGTGGAGAAAACAAAACAAAGATCTATGGGCTCAGAAGTAGAGGAAGTTATTGTCGAACCTAAGCAAGAGAAGACTTTGGAGAAAAAGATCAAAAAGAACAGGGATATTCAAGTTCAAGGCAAGGGTACATAGTACTATAATTTTAGAGGGTTAGTAGTCCTTCAGCATAAGTAATATGGCTCCAGCTGATTTATTAAAGGTTGTTGACGTCTTGAGGTTATGACAATGAAACAAGAAACAATTTTGGTAGTTAATGGTCCGAACTTGGGGGTGTTGGGAAAACGTCAACCAGAGATTTATGGGAGAGAATCACTAGAAGACCTGCCAAGACTGCTACATAACTTCTTGGGGAAAGAGGCAGAGAATATTTACCTTGATATATTTCAATCCAATAGTGAGGGAGAACTAATAGACGAGTTGGAAATGGCAACGCAAAAGGATTGTCAAGGTATTGTTATCAATGCCGGGGCCTTGACCCATACCAGTTTGGCCTTGGCAGACTGCCTGGCCTGGATAGATATCCCCTGTATTGAAGTCCACTTGAGCAATGTTTGGACTAGATCGGAAAGAATAAGGCATACCAGTCTTATTGCTAAGCATTGTCAGGGTGTTATTTCCGGATTTGGCTTGACAAGCTACATACTGGCCATTATTGCTCTTTTACATTCTAGTCTCAGTAAATAAAGTATGATCACATCTTGTTAGAAGGAGGAGCTATGCTGTCAACTTCTGATATCCGTAATGGATTGAAGATAGAATTAGAGGGAACCCCTTTTGAGATCATTGATTTCCAACACTCCAAATCCGGTCGAGGTGGGGCCCATATTCGAACAAAATTAAGAAATCTTCTTAATGGTTCGATCATGGAGCACACATTTCGTTCCGGTGAAAAGATAGCCAAACCTGATTTGGAAACCAAAGATATGCAATATCTGTATAAAGACAGTGATTCCCTTGTTTTTATGGATATGACCACATATGAACAGATAAATGTTAGCAAAGAAGATCTCCAGGGCAAAGGAGAGTTCCTTTTTGAGGGACAAGAAGTCAAGACTCAACTTTATAATGGCCAGATCTTAGACATTACTCTTCCTGCCTCAGTGGTTTTGGAGGTTGTTCAGACCGAACCCGGTTTAAAAGGTGATACAGTCAGTGGAGCCACAAAACCAGCCCAGCTTGAGAGTGGACTCAGTCTCAGTGTCCCCTTGTTCATTAATGAGGGGGAGAAAATAAAGGTAGATACTAGAACCTCAGAATATATCGGAAGAGTATAGTCATTAACGGCTTACGGTCCACATTCTTCCATGATGAGCTTACTTTTTTATGAAAAAATCTAAATTACACTTCCTGCCAAAAGATGTCGGTGCCTTATGTTTGCTCTTCTTTTCTCTCTTTCTGGCTTTGAGCTTGTTTACCTATTCCTCTCAAGACCCTTCATTTAATCAGTATCTAAGCTCTGAATATTCAGTCCATAACTATGCTGGAATTGTCGGTGCCTATCTCTCTGGTTTCTTTGTTGAGCTTCTAGGTCTTGGAGCATGGGGTGTACTTATTTTTTTTGTTTGGGCGGGAATGCGTCTAGAATTTCCTATCTTACGTATCCCCTGGTATACATGGTTGGGAATAATCCTGATGTGCCTGTCTGCTTTGACTGTTATCTCATACCCTTGGCTTGAGGGGCATTTCTCATTAGGACCTATCTCCGGAGGAGGTCTCCTGGGCAGGACTATTTGCCGTTTGGGCAATACGTATCTCAAGTCAGGTGCTTTGGTTGTTGTCTCCTTTTTCTTTATATTGGGTTTGCAGCTCTGTTTCAGTCTGTCCTGGAAGGAAATTTGGTTTAGGCTTTCTCGTTTTATCTCCATTTTTAAACCTTTCCGGCTCAATTTATTTCGCTTGACAAAGAAAGTTCTGAAAAGAGATTTTAGTCAGAAGAAACCAGTTCAGGAAAGACAGGGCAAGAAAAAACAGGGGGGTGACTCAAACAGGCAATCTAAGAAGAGAGAACCCTCTATTACTTTTACCCCCTCTCCGGAGAGATCACCTAAAGAGGCCACTGAAAGAGATAATTCCAGACTGGCCCCTGATTCTTCTTTTTCTACTCAGGACTCTTATCCTCCAGTGGACATCTTGTCCAAACTATCGAAAAATGCCTATGAAATCTCAGAGGAAGAATTGGAGAGGTTGTCACACAAACTTACTGAGAGCCTTCTGGAATTTAATATTCAGGGCGAAGTAGTCCATATTCGTACCGGTCCAGTAGTGACCATGTTCGAGTACCGTCCGGCGGCTGGGGTAAAAATTAGCCGTATTGCCGGTTTAAACGATGATTTGGCTTTGGCCTTAAAGGCCTCGCCTGTTAGAATAGAGGCCCCGATTTCAGGTAAGGATACTATTGGAGTAGAGATACCTAATCCATACCGTAAAACTGTCGATTTTCGGGATATAATAGAGTCTGATACCTTCCAAGTCAGTCAAGATCAGTTACCTATGGCTCTTGGGCAAAATATCCAAGGTGAACCTAGAATCGAGGACTTGACTAAGATGCCCCATCTTCTTGTTGCCGGAGCTACCGGTGCTGGGAAGAGTGTCTGTCTCAATACAATTATTATTAGTTTGCTTTATAAGGCCAGTCCTGAAGAGATGAAGCTGCTTCTGATTGACCCCAAGCGGATAGAAATGGTCTCATATAAAGATCTACCCCACTTGGTCCACCCCGTAGTTACAGAGATGGAGCAGGCCAAGACTGCCCTTGATTGGGCTTTATATGAGATGGAAAATCGATACCAAGCTATGGCTAAGTGGAGTGTTCGCCATATTGATGCTTACAACAAAAAGATTTCCGAGATACAAAAAGAGAGTCCTGAGACCAGAGATGGAACTCAAGAAACTCCATCTCCTTTTCCCTATCTAGTTATTATTATAGATGAATTAGCCGATTTAATGCTGACTGTGGGCAAAGAGGCCGAAGCCAGTATTGTTCGACTAGCTCAATTGGCTCGGGCTGCCGGGATTCATATCATTCTGGCTACTCAGCGACCCTCGGTTGATGTAGTGACTGGATTAATCAAGGCCAATTTCCCAGCCCGGATTTCATTTCAAGTTACTTCAAAACATGATTCCCGAACAATTTTGGATGCTGTCGGTGCCCAGTACCTTTTGGGGAAGGGTGATATGTTGTTCAAGTCTAGTACAGGACAAATGAATAGGATACATGGGGCCTATATCTCAGATGAGGACATCTCTTCAGTCATTGATTTTTGGAAGTCAAAGAATCCAGTCGAGTATGAACTTGATTTTGAGGCCTGGAAGAACGAGTTTGAGGGTTCAAACAACAAAGGTACAGGCGCTGATGATGTCCTGCAGGACCCCATGTACGATCAAGCTATTGATTGTGTCGTTGAACAGGGTAAGGCCTCGATATCCATGATTCAGAGACAGTTAAGAATTGGCTTTAACAGAGCAGCCCGTTTTGTAGAACAAATGGAAAATGATGGCATCATCGGTCCCCAAGAAGGAAGTAAGCCACGTCCAGTTATTAAGTCTTAAAAAATAATAAAGCCTGAAAAACGTGAACCGAGAACCGCAAAAGTCGAAGGTCTTAAAATGATCTTTTTATTCTTACTTCTCCGGTCCATGGTCAAAGATTAGGGATAAAAACAATTTTAGCCAACTGTAAGGTCAGAGATAATTTTCACTTATTATAAGGGGTCCCAAACATGTTGAGATGCGTGAATTCGCTGATTGCTTTTCTGGAGGTGGACTTAGGTTCTTCATTCGGATAGCCTATAGGGGTCAAGGTGACAAGCTCGTAACCTTCCGGGACATTCAGGACCTGTTTGGCCTTGTCCTGGTCAAAAAGGCCTATAATCAGGGATCCAAGACCGAGATCATAAGCTTGAAGACAAATATTCTGGTTTATTATGCCCAAGTCGAACATGAACCAGTCTCCGAATTTAGTGGGGGCCTGCCCTTTAAAAAATCCGGATTTCTGAAGCTCTGCACATAGGGCAAGGACAACAGGGGCCTGAGTAATTGTCTGAGCTCCTGGGTTTGCTTTGGGAACGGTTTCTTTGAGTCTTTCCTTTACCTCTCTATCCTGGATCAAAATGATTTCCCAGCATTGGGTATTAGCCCATGATTGAGAGCAACGTCCTGCTTCTAAGATCTGTTCTAATTTATCATTAGATACGTCATGGTCCAATAATTTACGGATACTTCTTCGTTTTTTGATCGTTTGCAAGATCTCTGACATAATACCTCCTTATTCACTTGAGAGTTTTCTTATCTTATTATAAAAAATCGATTTTGAACAGCATGAAAAAAAATATCTTTTTTGTCAACAATGGCCTATAATATCCTGCCCATACTTAAAATTCAGTCTTCCAGTCTTTTTTTGTTTACATTAAACTCCATGGAGATATTATGCCGGAACTTCCGGAAGTAGAGACCATTGCCCGATCATTGAACAACATTTTGCCAGGCCGGATTTTCCAAGGAGTGACTATTCGTTATTCCGGCTGTCTTAAGTCTGGCAGTGATTTTTTTCAGTCCGGCATTGCCAACCAAGAGATAAAGAAAGTTTGGCGGAGAGGTAAGCTTGTACTTATAAATCTCAATAAGCAATACCATATCGTTTTTCATCTCAAGATGTCCGGTCAGCTACTATATGGGGTTGGAACTGAACCTTCTTTTGACAAGCATACCCATCTTATCTTTAGACTAAATGATCAGGGTTTTTTATATTTTCATGATACCAGAAAATTCGGTTATTGTTATCTATTAAGTTCGGATGAACTTGATCAATGGCCCTATTTTGCCAGTCTTGGTCCTGAGCCTCTAGGATTAGAAGCAGAAGAATTTGTCAGTATTTTCCGTAAGAGTAGGGCCAGGATCAAGTCCGTCCTTTTGGATCAGAGCAAGATATCCGGGATTGGGAATATCTATGCTGATGAAGCCTTGCATGAGTCTGGCATCCATCCCGCCACCCCCTGTTGCCGGATAGATCAAGACAGTTTAAAGGCATTGTCTAGTTGTCTGCAAAGGGTTTTGCACAGGTCGATTAAGGCTGGGGGAACAACATTGAGAGATTATATGGACAGCTTAGGCAATTCCGGGGCTTACCAGAACGATTTTATGGCCTATGGCCGCAAGGGACTTCCCTGCAAGACATGTTCGACTAGTTTGGAGTCATGTAAGGTGGCCGGCAGAACCACTGTCTATTGTCCCAAATGTCAACCACTTCTCAATTCAAACGACCAATAAATAGATTAGTTTTATAGATCTTGAAGTAAATTGTCTGGAACAAGAGACAGATAAGAGATATGAAGCTAAAAGGGCATTTTTTGGGTGAAAACTGGGGTAAAAAGAAAAATCAACAGGTGATAAGGAAGAGTCTAGATTTTATTATATTCGGTTAATTCGAAATTTATCGGACTTGGATAACTAGAATGGAATGGGAAACATCTAGATTTGTAAGAAACATTTTTTTGGAGATATTTAATGACACAAACCAGCATATCAAAAGGATATGAACCAGACCAGGTAGAACAGAAATGGACAGATTTTTGGCTTGAGAGCAAGTCATTTACTCCTGACTTAAAAGAGGCTCGTTTTGCCTATTCAATTGTAATACCTCCACCTAATGTCACTGGCACTCTTCATATGGGGCATGCCTTAAATATTACCCTTCAGGACATATTATGCCGGTATAAAAGGCAAAGAGGATATCAGGTCCTTTGGGTGCCGGGGACCGATCATGCCGGAATAGCTACCCAGAACGTTGTTGAGAAAGCTCTTGCCCAGGAAGGGGTCTCCAGGCAGGACTTGGGTCGGGAGAAGTTTGTTGGACAGGTTTGGGAATGGAAACAGGAATATGGGGACAAGATCTTAAATCAAATTAGTGGTCTCGGGGCTTCTGTAGACTGGACACGACTTCGTTTTACAATGGATAACGGGCTTTCCCGGGCTGTCCGGGAAGTCTTTGTTAGCCTGTATGAACAGGGCTATATCTATCAAGGCGATTATATTATCAATTGGTGTCCGCGTTGTCAGACTGCTTTGGCTGATTTGGAAGTTGAATATGAGGAACATCAGGGAGGGTTGTATCATATCCGATATCCTTTGGTAGATAATGACCAAGCGGTGATTGTAGCTACGACCAGACCAGAGACTATGCTGGGTGATACTGCGGTCGCTGTTCATCCTCAGGATGAGCGTTATCAGCATCTGATTGGAAAAAGTGTACTTTTACCCCTTACTAACAGGCAGATACCTGTTGTGGCTGATCCATATGTGGATCAGGAATTCGGGACCGGTTGTTTGAAGATTACACCCTGTCATGATCCCAATGACTTTGAATTGGGGCAGAGGTATAATCTAGAACAGGTGAAAGTAATTGATGAACAGGGTTTTATGACTGAAGCGGCCGGGACTGAGTATTCCGGACTGGATAGGTTTGCCTGTCGGAAAAAGGTAATTCAGGATCTTCAAGAGCAGGATTTTCTTGACCAGCAAGAAAAATATCCGCACAAGGTTGGTCATTGTTATCGTTGCCAGACAATTATAGAGCCACTTGTCTCCAAGCAATGGTTTGTAGCCACCAAAGAACTGGCTCAATCAGCCAAAGATGCGGTAGCTAAAAACCAGACTGATATTTACCCAGGTAATTGGATAAAACTATATTATGAATGGCTGGATAATATAAGAGATTGGTGTATATCCAGACAAATATGGTGGGGTCATCGAATTCCGGCCTGGAATTGTAACCAGTGTGGTCAGATAATTGTCCGACGGGACGATCCCAAGGAATGTACGCATTGTGGGAGTCAGGACCTGACTCAGGACAAAGATGTTTTAGATACCTGGTTTTCCTCAGCTTTATGGCCTTTTAGCACCTTGGGGTGGCCGGAAAAGACTCCTGAACTCTCAATATTTTACCCCACCTCTGTTTTGATCACTGGTTTTGACATCCTGTTTTTCTGGGTAGCCAGAATGATGATGATGGGTCTTAAGTTTATGGGGCAGGTACCGTTCCGGGATATTTATATCCATGCCCTGGTTAGGGATGAACAAGGGCAAAAGATGAGCAAATCAACCGGTAATGTTATTGATCCTTTACTTATGATAGATAGATACGGGGCAGATGCTCTAAGATTTACCTTAGCTGTTTTTGCTGCTATGGGCAGGGATGTGAAACTTTCCGAACCAAGGATTGAAGGGTATAAGCACTTTATCAACAAGGTTTGGAATACAGCCAGATTTGTCTTGCTCAATCTTGATGAAAACGTTCCCGGGTTTAGGCCTGTAGATGTCCAGGGATTGCATCAAGGTTTTATCTTCCATGAGTTGGAAGTGGTTAAACAAAAGATTGTTGAGGCCTTGAACGGATACCGTTTTAACGATGCTGCTCAGATATTGTATCAGTTTGTTTGGCATACCTATTGTGATTGGTATTTAGAGATGGTCAAGACAGATCTTGCTGATACAGGGAGTCAAAACCAGAGAATAGCCCAGGCCTGTCTTTATAAGAGTTTCAAAGAAATTATTATTCTTTTACACCCTTTTATACCTTTTGTAACTCAGGAAATCTGGAGTTATCTGCCAAAGATCGAGACTTTGGATCTAAGTCAGGTCAGCTTCCCTGAATCCCGGCCTGAAATGATAGATGAAAGCCTGCCTGAGCAAATGGATTTTTTCCAGGAGGTGGTAGTCAGTGTCAGGAATATACGAAGTGAGCTGAATATCAATCCTGGGCAAAAACTGGATCTTTTGGTTAGAGCCAATAGTGACTATGCCTCGATACTTCAGGAAAATCATATCAACCTCCTCCAACTGGCCAGGCTAAATAACGCACAGATAGATCCAAAGATAGATCCCCCTCAAATAGCGGCTTCATCTGTGGTCAAAGGATGTGAGCTGTTCGTTCCTTTAGAGGGAGTGGTGGACTTCCAGGCTGAGTTACAACGCCTGGATAAGCAATTGAAAAAGGTTGATAAGGAATTAGCCGGCTTGGAGAGCAAGCTCTCAAATGAGGATTTTATTCAAAAGGCCCCTCAAGAGGTGGTCGAGAAAGAAAAAAACAGAAAGCAGGAACTCCGGGAAAAGAGAGACAAGATTGGTCAGTTGCAAGAAAAATTTCAACAATTTGTCAATCATTAGTGGCAAGCTTTGATAAGGATAAAGATATGGGATGTGTCTATTTGGTTGGGGCTGGACCTGGAGATCCGGGTCTATTGACCATAAAAGGTCGTGATCTTCTGGCTTCTGCTGATGTTATTGTCTATGACTACCTGGCTAGCACGAGTTTGCTTGATCTTTGCCGGGAAAATGCTGAACTGATATATGTCGGTAAGCAAGGCGGCGACCATACTATGAGCCAGGACAGGATCAACGAGCTAATGATTGACAAGGCTAGACAGGGGAATCAGGTCCTTAGATTGAAAGGCGGAGATCCATATGTCTTTGGCCGTGGGGCTGAGGAAGCAGAGAGGTTGGTAGAGGCAGGGATTGAATTCGAGATTGTCCCGGGAGTTACTTCAGCTGTAGCTGCCCCGGCCTATGCCGGTATTCCTTTGACCCACCGCAAATATGCCTCTTCAGTCTGTTTTGTTACCGGGCATGAAGATGCAGGTAAATCTGAAAGTGTTCATAATTGGCAGGCTCTGGCCCACTCATCAAGCACCCTGGTTTTTTTTATGGGGGTCAAAAACTTAGACTGGATTAGAAACAACCTTATCCAAGCAGGCATGTCCAAAACAACTCCAGCTGCTTTGGTCCAATGGGGAACAACATGTAATCAAAAGAGCCTGGCCGGAAGCCTTGAGACTATAGCTGATCTGGCTCAAGATCACTCATTGAGACCTCCTGCCCTGTTGATAGTTGGAGAGGTTATCAGACTAAAAGAGACCTTGAATTGGTTTGAGAAACTGCCTTTACTTGGCAAAGGGATTGTTGTTACCAGGGCTAGGGAACAAGCCAGCTCTCTCAAGGCATTATTAGAAGAAGTTGGAGGGTGCTGTTACCAATTCCCGACCATTGAGATAGAGCCCCTGGATGATACTTCACCTATCCATAATGCAATTAAAAGGTTGCAGGACTATGACTGGCTTGTTTTTACCTCTGTCAATGGAGTTAGATACTTTTGGAAAGAACTCCACTTGCTTGGTCTTGACTCACGGAGTATTGGCCCTTGTTGGGTGGCGGCTATTGGTCCGGCCACTGCGGAAGCTTTAAGGAACAAGGGCATAGAACCCGATTTTGTCCCTCGAAAATATGTAGCTGAAGAGATTGTTCAAGGGATCAAAAAGATAGGTGTAGAAGGCAGGTCAATCCTTATTCCCAGAGCGGAAAAAGCTCGTGAGATATTGCCGCAAGAGTTGAAGAAGGCCGGTGCTCTGGTCAAGGTACTGCCAGTATACAGAACGATCTTGGCTGGTAAAGACTCTCATTTTTTAAACCAAGCCTTAGAAAAGAAAGATATTCATTGTATTACCTTTACTAGCTCCTCAACTGTTGAGAACTTTTTCCAGTTGATTGAACCGGAGCATTTACGCCCACATACATTTGATCAGGTTAAATTGGCCTGTATTGGCCCCATTACCGCTCGTACGTTGGAACAATTTGGCTTTCAGGCAGATATTGTCCCCAATTCATATACAATCCCTGATTTGGTTCAGGCAATTGTCAAGGAACAGAGCAATAATACAAAGAGGTCAGGCAAATGAGTTTTTCTTTAGGGGTTCTACTTTCCGGTAGCGGCACCAATCTACAGGCTATTATTGACCGGATAGAGCAGGGGAGCCTTGAAGCGGAAATTGCTGTAGTAATTTCCAATGTCCATTCCGCCTATGGCTTGGAAAGGGCCAAAGCCCATGGGATTCAGACTGCAGTTATTGAGCAAAAGGGCTATGCATCCCGTCAAGAACATGATCAGGCAGTTGTGGCTAGGCTTAAGCAGGCCGGGGTAGATCTTGTTATCTTAGCCGGTTATATGCGCTTGTTAAGCCAAGAGTTTGTTCAAGCCTTTCCTCAGATGATCTTAAATATCCATCCAGCCTTGTTGCCCTGTTTTCCTGGTCTGAATGCCCAAAAACAAGCAGTTCAATACGGGGTGAGATTGTCAGGGGCAACTGTTCATTTTGTTGATGAATATTTGGATCATGGTCCAATTATTATTCAGGCCTGTTCAGTGGTCAATCCTGATGATGATTCCCAAAAATTGTCCCAGAGGATATTAAGCCTGGAACATCGGATCTATGCCCAGGCCATTCAATGGATGGCTGAAGGCAGAGTTAATGTCTGTGGTAGGCAGGTCTGGATTGGAGAGGGTAACAACCTTTTGGCTGACATCTCTGATTTAGAACCATGTTTGATTGTCCCCCCAATAGAAGAAGGTTTTTAAGGTACTTCTCCAAAAACTGTTAAGAGTTGACCTGGATAGAAAACATTAAGGTTTATAGATTTGGATATGCAAGTGCTCAGCGATTTGAAATATCTATGAAAGTTCCGGTTCAACGTAGACAACCTGGCCCTCATGCCAGATTGGTACTTGGTTACCGGCCAGCTTATGCTCATTGAGTGCCTCTGCAATGGCTCTTTGTAAGACTTCTTGTAAACCATTCTCATCAAGAAATTTATTCATAAATGAATTAATCTGAAAATATGCCATAATCTCCCTTCTTAAATTTATTCCATAATTGGTTATCAATAATATGATGATCTAGATTGCCATGGCCGTAAGCTATACAATATGGTGGCGTGAGCGTTGAATTGTCGTATACTTTCCAGATTGAAGCCAAAGGTAAGTAAAGAGAAAAAAAATTATGTATTCCCGCCCAATATCGTCTACGAACCACTTCTTCCGTTACTGAATGTCCACCTAGTTTGACTCGACTCATTACTCTCTCTACAGCTAGATCCGGGCTTTGAAGCCAAATAAAAAGTAATATAAATTCATAAGACTGTTTAGTCAAGGATGAAATCCAATGAGCAAATGATCTTGGGGCCAAAGTTGTTTCAAAGGCAAAATCCTGCTTTTGCTTGGCTAGTTCATGGATCCGTCTGAGCATGATCTTGCCTGGTCTGACCATATTGGAGTGATTGTGCCGACCAAATATTTCTAGAGAGATATTGTCGGCATTGACATATTCTTGGATTTTTAGAAATTCTGGAAGGATATATTTAGCACATGTACTTTTGCCAGCCCCGTTAGGACCGGCAATTATTATAACTTGGTTTTGTTCCATTTGAATGACCTAGATTGAGTTAGTCATAAGCTAGCTGAGTTATTATATTTATCCTTTTTTTGTCTGTCTAATGGGTAAAATATATAACTGTTTGATAAGTCGATAAAAAATAATTGTAACTGAATCGTAAGACTTATGTTACAAAATTGTGAAACTCAGCTAATAAGATCCGAATTCAGTTGATTTTTGTTGTTTGTAACATTGTTGAAAAAAATGGAGGTTCCGAGGTATGAAAATCA